>JAUMXF010000054.1:0-11608 GCA_030529235.1 Pseudomonadota bacterium | reverse complement strand
AACACCCCGCGCTTAATATATACTTCACTGCGGTTGCCTTGTATCCGGCGCATTTCAGGCTCCACCAGGCGACCTCCCATTTCCTGAGGGGAAACGATGAACAAACTGATAAAAAAGTTCGGACGAATCAAAGACACCATTGAAATCCCTCACCTTTTAAGTCTTCAACTCGACTCTTATAATAAATTTCTGCAGACCGGCGTGCCAGCGAGCATGCGGGAGGACGTAGGCCTGGAGGGCGTGTTCCGCTCCGTTTTCCCCATCCATGATTTCAATAAAACCGCTACGTTGGAATATGTGAGCTATGATATCGGAAGCCCGAAGTACGACGTGGACGAATGCATTGCCAAGGGTCTGACTTATGAGGCGCCGCTGCGCATCAAGGTCCGTCTGGCCGTGTATGATGTGGACGAAGACTCCGGCAGCCGCACCATCCATGATATAAAAGAACAGGACATCTATTTTGGCACCATTCCGCTGATCACCCAGAAGGGTACCTTTCTTATCAACGGAACCGAACGGGTCATCGTGAACCAGTTGCAGCGTTCGCCCGGCATCATTTTCGAGCATGATTCGGGAAAGACCCATTCCAGCCGGAAAATTCTGTACAGCTGCCGGATCATTCCCATGCGCGGCTCCTGGCTGGATTTCGATTTTGATCACAAAGACATCCTCTACGTGCGCATCGACCGGCGGCGGAAGATGCCCGCGACCATTCTGCTCAAGGCCATGGGCATGAGCAGTGAAGACATCCTGTCCTATTACTACGAGAAGGATGCGTTCCGTCTGGACGGCGAGAAAGTTTTGCGCCGCGTGGAGGGCTACAATTTCCGGAAGGAAACAGCTTGCGCCGACATCACTGGCGCGGACGGCTCGGTGGTCGTGGCTGCAGGTAAACCCCTCACAAGAGGGATGTGGAAGCGGATGCTCAAGGCTGGCGTGGAGTACTACGAAGTGCAGCCCGAAAGCCTGGAGCGTGAGTACGCCGCCCGGGATATCGTGGACAGCCAGACCGGTGAGGTCATTTTGCGTGCGGGCGATCCCTTTACTGTTTCAGCTCTGGAAAAATGCAAGGCGGCGGGCATCACCGACCTGGAGGCCATTTTTTCCAGCAGCGCCGAAGTATCGTCCTGTATGCGCGACACTCTGGTCATGGACAAATGCGAGGACATGGAGAGCGCCCAGGTCGACATCTACAAGCGGTTGCGGCCCAGTTCTCCGCCCACACCGGAGATTGCCTCGAGTTTTTTCGACAATCTGTTCCGGAATTCAGATTATTACGATTTGTCTCCCGTGGGCCGGTATAAACTCAATTCCCGCCTGAATCTGGAGCTGCCCATCGATCATCGGACGCTGTCCAACGACGATATCTTCCGGTCCATCAAGAAGCTGGTACAACTCAAGGATTCCCATGGCCCGGCCGACGATATCGATCATTTGGGCAACCGGCGGGTGCGCCCTGTGGGCGAACTGGTGGAAAACCAGTACCGCATCGGTCTGGTGCGCATGGAGCGGGCCATCAAGGAGCGCATGAGCCTGCAGGAAGTGGCCACGCTCATGCCCCATGATCTGGTCAATCCGAAACCTGTCACGGCGGTATTGAAGGAATTTTTCGGCACATCGCAGCTCTCCCAGTTCATGGACCAGACCAACCCTCTGTCGGAAGTGACGCACAAGCGCCGTCTGTCCGCTCTCGGGCCTGGCGGTCTGACCCGCGAACGGGCCGGTTTTGAGGTGCGCGACGTGCACCTGAGCCACTACGGCCGCATCTGCCCCATTGAAACGCCGGAAGGCCCGAACATCGGTCTTATCGTTTCTCTGACCACCCACGGTCTGGTCAATGACTACGGTTTCATCGAGACGCCTTACCGCGTGGTCAGGGATGGATACGTCACCGATGAAATTACGCTGATGGAAGCCTCCGCCGAAACCGGCCACATCATCGCCCAGGCCAATGCGCTGTTCGGCGAGGACCGGCAGTTTCTGAACACCCATGTGGAGGCGCGGGTGGAAGGCGAGTTCGCCATCGTGCCCAGAGAGGAAGTGACGCTCATGGACATCTCGCCGGGCCAGATCGTGTCCATTTCCTCGGCATTGATTCCTTTTCTGGAGAACGACGACGCCAACCGCGCTCTGATGGGCTCCAACATGCAGCGCCAGTCCGTGCCGCTTCTGACCACGGAAGAACCCTTGGTGGGTACCGGCATTGAAGGCAAGGTGGCCCGGGATTCCGGCAGCTGCCTTTTGGCCGAGGGCGACGGGGAAATCATGTACGTCAACGCCGACAGGGTCATTGTGGCCTACGACGGCGGACTGTATCCGGAAGCCGGGGGTGTGCGCTTTTACGAACTCCAGAAATATCACAAATCCAACCAGAACAGCTGCTTCGGTCAGAAGCCGCGCGTGCGCGTGGGCGATCTGGTGAAGAAGGGCGCCGTGCTGGCCGACGGCCCGGCCATCCATGACGGCGAGCTGGCTCTGGGAAAAAACCTGCTGGTGGCCTTCATGCCTTGGTGCGGCTACAACTACGAGGATTCCATTCTCATTTCAGAGCGGGTGGTCAAAGAGGATGTCTATACATCCATCCACATCGAGGAGTTCGACGTGTTTGCCCGCGACACCAAGCTCGGCCCGGAGGAAGTGACCCGGGACATCCCCAATGTGGGCGAGGACATGCTGCGCAATCTCGACGAGAGCGGGATCATCCGCATCGGCGCCAAGGTCAAGCCCGACGATATCCTGGTAGGTAAGATCACGCCCAAGGGCGAGACCCAGCTCACGCCGGAAGAGCGTCTGCTGCGGGCCATTTTCGGCGACAAGGCCCGCGACGTGAAGAACACATCCCTCAAGGTGCCGCCGGGAATCGAGGGCACGGTCATCGATGTCAAGGTCTTCAACCGCCGTTCCGGCGAGAAAGACGAACGCACGCTTCAGATCGAACGCGATGAGCTGGAGCGCGTGGATTTGCGGGAAAAGCAGCATGCCGCCGCACTGGGTGAAACCATGCGCCGCAGAATCTGGGAACTGTGCAAGGGCAAGAGCGTAGCCAAGAGCATCATGGGCAAGCGCAAGGGCGAGGTGTTGCTTGAAGCCAATCAGCCCATGCGTGAGGATGTGTTTGCCGGCATCCCGATCAAGAAGCTGGCCGGGGTGTTTCTGGCCAAGGAAGTGAACGAAGGCGTCAAGTCCCTGCTGGAAACCTACGACCTGCAGCTGGATTTCATCAAGGACGTATATGAGAACAAGCGCGGCAAGGTGACCGAGGGCGACGATCTGCCCCCGGGCGTCATCAAAATGGCCAAAGTTTATGTGGCCGTGAAGCGCAAGTTGAATGTGGGCGACAAGATGGCCGGCCGGCATGGCAACAAGGGCGTTGTATCCAACATCCTGCCCGAGGAGGACATGCCCTTTTTCGCCGACGGAACGCCCATGGACGTGGTTTTGAACCCTCTGGGCGTGCCTTCGCGAATGAACATCGGGCAGATCATGGAGACCCATTTGGGATGGGCGTCCAAGACTCTCGGACGGCAGATCGCGGCCATGGTAGATGAAGGTGTGGCCCTGGTGCGCAAGGAGATAAAGGCCGTCTTCGACTCGGAGGAGATCAGCCGGATGGTGGACGATATGGCCGACGATGAACTCATCGCCGCGGCCAAGTCCTTGTCCAACGGCATCATCATGAAAACCCCGGTTTTCGATGGCGCCGAGGAAGAGGAGATCTGGGCGCTGCTCAAGCGGGCGGGGCTGCCCGAGGACGGCAAGGCTCTGCTGTACGACGGCCGTACCGGCGTGCCGTTCCACAACCGGGTCACCGTGGGATATATGTACTACCTGAAGCTGCACCATCTGGTTGACGAGAAAATTCACGCCCGGTCCACGGGTCCGTACTCGCTGGTCACGCAGCAGCCTCTGGGCGGCAAGGCACAGTTCGGCGGGCAGCGCTTGGGTGAGATGGAAGTCTGGGCTCTGGAAGCTTACGGCGCGGCCTATCTGCTTCAGGAGTTCCTGACGGTGAAGTCGGACGATGTGAACGGCCGGGTGAAAATGTACGAGAAGATCGTGAAGGGCTCCAATTTCCTCGAAAGCGGTATGCCTGAATCGTTCAACGTTCTGGTCAAGGAAATGATGGCCCTGGGCATTGAGGTGACGCTGGTGGAAGAGGAGAAAAAGCGCGCCTTCAGAAAATAGCTGGAGCGGCGTCATGCGGCTTGATCCGCATTTCGCTTGCGCCTTGCCCTAGCCTGCCCGCGCCATGATCCGGTACCTTGGGGATTGGCCGCAACTTTGACCGCAAAGAGGGGTGTAGCATGACTCTTGATGATCTTTTTACGCAACGGGGCAATGCCTCCGGCGCATTCAATAATCAGGATCTGAAGGCCATTGGTATCAGCGTGGCCTCGCCGGAAAAAATCCGGGAATGGTCCTTTGGCGAGGTCAAAAAACCGGAGACTATCAACTACCGGACGTTCAAGCCCGAGCGCGACGGTCTTTTCTGCGCCAAGATTTTCGGCCCGGTGAAGGACTACGAGTGCAACTGCGGCAAATACAAGAGGATGAAACATCGTGGCATTGTCTGCGAGAAATGCGGCGTGGAAGTCATCGCTTCCAAGGTCCGCCGCGAGCGCATGGGGCACATCGAGCTGGCCGCTCCCGTGGCGCATATCTGGTTTCTGAAATCTCTGCCTTCCAAGATCGGCACCCTCCTGGACATGACCATGGCCGACCTGGAGAAGGTGCTCTATTTCGATTCCTATATCATTCTGGACCCGGGCGAAACCACACTGGAGAAGAAGCAGGTCATCTCCGAGGAGCAGTACTTCCAGATTCTGGACCACTACAATGACGAGGCCATCACCGTAGGCATGGGCGCTGAGTCCATCAAGACCCTCCTGCAGGAGATCGATCTGGCCCAGCTGCGGGTGGAGCTGCGCGAGGAATCCCAGTCCACCCGGTCCCAGACCAAGAAGAAGAAGCTGGCCAAGCGGCTGAAGATTGTGGAGGCCTTTCTGGAGTCCGGGAACAAGCCGGAGTGGATGATCATGGACGTCATCCCCATCATCCCGCCGGAACTGCGTCCTCTGGTGCCGCTGGATGGCGGCCGGTTCGCCACGTCGGACCTGAACGACCTGTACCGCCGGGTCATCAACCGGAATAACCGCCTGAAGCGGTTGCTGGAGCTGGGTGCGCCGGACATCATCATCCGCAACGAAAAGCGCATGCTTCAGGAATCCGTGGACGCGCTGTTCGACAACGGACGCCGCGGCCGGGCCATCACCGGCACCAACGGCCGCCCGCTGAAGTCTCTTTCGGACATGATCAAGGGCAAGCAGGGCCGGTTCCGTCAGAATCTGCTGGGCAAGCGCGTGGACTATTCGGGCCGTTCGGTCATTGTGGTGGGGCCGTACCTGAAGCTGCACCAGTGCGGTTTGCCCAAGAAGATGGCGCTGGAGCTGTTCAAGCCCTTCATCTACTCCAAGCTCGAAGAGCGTGGGTACGCGAGCACCATCAAGAGTGCCAAGAAGATGGTTGAGCGGGAGGAAGTGGCTGTCTGGGATATTCTGGAAGAAGTGGTGCGCGAGTACCCCATCCTGCTGAACCGCGCGCCCACGCTGCACCGGCTGGGTATCCAGGCCTTCGAGCCCATTCTGGTGGAGGGCAAGGCCATCCGTCTGCATCCGCTGGTGTGTACGGCCTTCAACGCGGACTTCGACGGCGACCAGATGGCCGTGCACGTGCCGCTTTCGGTGGAAGCCCAGATCGAGTGCCGGGTGCTGATGATGTCCACCAACAATATCCTGTCGCCGGCCAATGGTTCGCCCATCATCGTGCCGTCTCAGGATATCGTGCTTGGTCTCTATTTTCTGACTGTGGACCGGCCCTTTGAGAAAGGTGAAGGCATGATCTTCTCCGATCCGGAAGAAGTTGTCTGCGCCTTCGATGCCGGGCATCTGGACCTGCATGCCAGGATCAAGGTCCGCATTGACGGGGAACTGGTGCCCACCACGCCGGGGCGGATCATCGTCCGGGAAATTGTTCCGGCGGAAGTGCCCTTTGACGTGTATAACCGGGAGATGAGCAAGAAGGTCATCGGCCGGCTGGTGGGCGAAGCCTACCGTCTGGCGGGCACCAAGGCCACGGTCATCCTGTGTGACAAATTGAAGGACCTGGGCTTCGAGTACTCCACCCGGGCCGGTATTACCGTCGGGGTGAAGGATCTGAACATCCCGCCGGCCAAGAGCCATATTCTGGACCGCTCCTACGCCGAGGTGTCGGATATCGAGCAGCAGTACCGCGAGGGCATCATCACCCGTTCCGAGAAGAAGAACAAGGTGGTGGATGTCTGGACCAAGGCCACCAACGAAGTCTCCGAAGCCATGATGCGCGAACTCAGATACGACACCGTGCCCAACCCGCATGCGGGAGCGCCGGAGGCAAAGCATGTGCTGCGCTGGAACGCGTCCCCTGCTGCGGAAGAGCGGTGCAACAGCTTCAATTCCGTATTCATGATGGCCAATTCCGGCGCGCGCGGAAACCAGGATCAGATTCGCCAGCTCGCGGGCATGCGTGGCCTCATGGCCAAACCGTCGGGCGAAATCATCGAAACGCCCATCACCACTTCTTTCCGTGAAGGGCTGACCATTCTGCAGTACTTCACCTCCACTCACGGCGCCCGCAAAGGTCTGGCGGACACGGCTCTGAAGACTGCCAACTCCGGATATCTGACCCGGCGTCTGGTGGATGTGGTGCAGGACGTCATCGTCAGCGAGCACGACTGCAAAACCGTGGACGGTATCGAACTGTCCCATGTGACCAAGGGTGGTGAGATCACCGTGCGTCTGAGCGAGCGAGTGCTCGGGCGCGTGGCCATGTATGATGTGCTTGATCCCGAAACGGGCGAGGTATTCATCCCTGCCAACGCCATGATCAACGAAGATATGGTGACGGAGATCGAGCGCCGGGGCGTGTCGACCATCACCATCCGTTCGGCCCTGACCTGCAAATCCCAGCATGGAGTGTGCGCTCTGTGTTATGGCCGGGATCTGGCCCGCGGGCACTTGGTCAATGTGGGCGAGGCTGTGGGCATCATCGCAGCCCAGTCCATCGGTGAGCCGGGAACGCAGCTGACCATGCGGACGTTCCACATCGGCGGCACGGCGTCCAAGGAGATCGAACAGAGCCGTTACGAGGCCATGAACAAAGGCCGGGTGGTACTCTCCAGGGTCCGTACCGTGACCAACAGCCGCGGCGAAAGGATGGTGCTGGGCAAGAGCGGGCAGCTGCGCATTGTGGATGAACAGGGCGTGGAGCGTGAAAAATACGCCCTGCCCTCCGGCGCCAGACTCTACTTCGAGAACGGAGCCGAGGTGAAAAAAGGCGACCGGCTGGCCGAATGGGATCCGTTCAACGAACCCTTTGTGACGGATGTGGACGGCACGGTTCAACTCAAGGACATCATTGACGGCCGCACCGTGCAGGAACGGATCGACGAGGCCACAGGCAAGTCCACCCTGACGGTCATCGAGTTCCGTTCGTCGAGCTTCCGGCCGGGAGTTGCCGTGTGCGATGCCGATGGCATGGTCAAAACCAGACCCGATACGGGCACCCAGGCCTTTTATACTCTGCCCGTTGGGGCCATTCTCATGGTCAATGACGGCGACGAGATCCGGGCAGGGGACATCATCGCCCGTAAACCCCGCGAAACGACCAAGACCAGGGATATCGTCGGCGGTCTGCCCCGTGTCGCGGAGCTGTTCGAGGTGCGTAAGCCCAAGGATCAGGGGATCCTGTCGGAAATCGACGGCGTGGTCAGTTTCGGACCCGACTCCAAGGGCAAGCGCAAGCTGATTGTGGAGCCCGAGGTGGGTGAAGCCCACATGTATCTTATCCCCAAGGGCAAGCATATCAGCGTCAGCGAAGGCGACTTCGTCGAGAGCGGCGAATTGCTGACCGAAGGCACGCCGGATTTGCACGATCTTTTGAAGATCAAGGGCGAGAAGTATCTGGCCTTTTATCTGGTGGAGGGAGTGCAGGACGTGTACCGCTTCCAGGGCGTGTACATCAATGACAAGCACATTGAGATCATTGTCCGCCAGATGCTGAAGAAGCTGTCCGTCATTGATCCGGGAGATACGGGCTTCCTCATGGGCGAGCAGGTGGACAAGTTCCGCTTCCTGCGTGCCAATGCCAAGTGCGTGGCCGCCGGATTGCAGCCCGCCGTGGCCGAGCCGTTGGTTCTGGGTATCACTCAGGCCTCCTTGTCCACGGAGTCTTTCATTTCCGCAGCCTCCTTTCAGGAGACGACCAAGGTGCTGACGGAGTCGGCCCTTATCGGCAAGAAGGACTATCTCTACGGGCTGAAGGAAAATGTCATTGTCGGGCGGCTGGTCAATGCGGGTACAGGTTTCAGGGCCTATGTCGAAAATGACATTCTGGTGCCGGAGCAGCCTGAAAGTCCGGATAAGTTTCTGGAAGAACTGGAGAAAGATCCCTTTTTCATCGAACAGTAGGCTGCCGTCCGGGCGGACACGTTGACAGGGGAGGGGAGTTCACCTATGAACCCCCTTCTCAAAATGTTTATTTACGGAGTTTGTAATGCCCACGATCAATCAGTTGATCCGCAAGGCGCGGGTCATGCAGGAAAAAGGCAAGAAGAGAGCCGCGCTTCAGGAATGTCCGCAGCGCAGGGGAGTCTGCGTGCGCGTATACACGGCCACGCCGAAGAAGCCCAACTCTGCTCTCCGGAAAGTCGCGAGAGTGCGGTTGACCAACGGAATCGAAGTGACTTCATATATTCCCGGTGAAGGGCATAATTTGCAGGAGCACTCGGTGGTCATGATTCTCGGCGGCCGTGTCAAGGATTTGCCGGGTGTCCGTTACAAGATCATCAGGGGTACTCTGGATGCGGCCGGTGTGCAGGATCGCCGGAAGAGCCGCTCCAAGTACGGTGCGAAACGTCCCAAATAAGGTACAAAGGAGTTGACGTATGCCTCGCAAGGGTCCCACGCCGAAGCGTGAAGTGCTGCCGGATCCGAAGTACGGAAGCCGGATGGCCGCGAAATTTGTCAATCAGATGATGTATGATGGCAAAAAGAGCGTTGCCGAGAAAATTTTTTATGAAGCCATCGAGGAACTCGGCAAACGTACGGACAGTGAGCCGATCAAGGCCTTCGAGCAGGTTGTCGAGAAGGTCAAGCCGCAGATGGAAGTCAAGTCCCGCCGGGTAGGTGGCGCGACATATCAGGTGCCGATGGAAGTCCGGCCTGCCCGTCAGGAAGCCTTGGCGATCAGATGGCTGGTGACTTACGCCCGGTCCCGCGGGGAGAAAGGAATGGTGCTCCGGTTGGCCGCCGAATTTTTTGACGCCTACAACGATCGCGGCGGGGCCATCAAAAAACGCGAGGATACCCATCGCATGGCCGAGGCCAACAAGGCTTTCGCGCACTACCGCTGGTAAAGAGGTTCTTTTCCGTGTCAAAACGTGTTTCCATAGAAAATCAGCGCAATATCGGTATCATGGCCCACATTGATGCGGGCAAGACCACGACTACCGAGCGGATTCTTTTTTATACCGGTGTGTCCCACAAGCTCGGCGAGACCCATGACGGTCAGGCCACCATGGACTGGATGGAGCAGGAGCAGGAGCGCGGCATCACCATTACGTCCGCGGCCACGACCTGTTTCTGGCGGGATTGCCGGATTAACATCATCGATACTCCCGGGCACGTCGACTTTACCGTCGAGGTGGAGCGCTCCCTGCGGGTGCTGGACGGGGCTGTGGCCGTTTTTTGCGCTGTGGGTGGAGTCGAGCCGCAGTCCGAGACCGTCTGGCGGCAGGCGGACAGGTATCATGTGCCCAGAGTGGCCTTCGTGAACAAGATGGACCGCTCGGGCGCGGATTTTTTCCGGGTCGTGGACATGATCAAGGAGCGGCTCAAAGCCAAGCCCGTACCGTTGCAGTTGCCCATCGGCTCGGAGGAGAGCTTCCGGGGTCAGATCGACTTGGTGCGCAAAGTCGCCCTCTATTACGATGACGAGTCCAAAGGCGAGTCGGTGGATGTAAGGGAAATTCCGGCGGAGATGGCCGACCTGGTGGACGAATGGCGGATGCACTTGGTGGAGTCCATCGCCGAGGAGGACGAGACTCTGCTGGAGAAGTATCTGGGCGGTGAGGAACTGGAGCCCGAGGAAATCATGGCCGGTATTCGCCAAGCCACCATCGGACTTAAAATCTGCCCGGTGATCTGCGGCTCCGCATTCAAGAACAAGGGCGTGCAGGCTCTGCTTGATTGCGTGGTGGATTACCTGCCCTCTCCTGTGGACATCCCGGCCATGAAAGGCTCCGATCCCGAGACGGGCGCGGAGATCGTCTGCGAGTGTTCGGATGCCGAGCCTCTGAGTGCTCTGGCTTTCAAGCTCATGGCGGATCCGTTCATCGGGCATCTGACTTTTCTGCGTGTTTATTCCGGCGTGCTGGAAGCTGGCTCCACAGTGCTGAACGCCGCCTCGGGCAAGAAAGAACGTATTGGTCGCCTGCTCAAGATGCATGCCAACAAGCGCGAGGAAATCAAGGAAGCCTTTGCCGGAGATATCGTGGCCGCCGTCGGTCTGAAGCAGACCGCCACGGGCGAAACCTTGTGCGATATCAAGCGCCCCGTGCTGCTGGAGTCCATAGATTTTCCTGAACCGGTCATTGAAGTGGCCATCGAACCCAAGACCAAGACCGATCGCGATTCTTTGGGACAGGCCCTGCAGAAGCTGGCCAAGGAAGATCCGTCTTTCCGGGTGAAGACCAACGAGGAAACTGGGCAGACGCTGATCGCGGGCATGGGCGAGCTCCATCTGGAAATCATTGTGGATCGTCTGACCCGCGAATTTAAAGTGGACGCCAACGTGGGGCAGCCGCAGGTGGCTTACCGCGAGACCATTTCCAAACCCGCGGAAAAGGATCTGAAGTACGCCAAGCAGTCCGGCGGCCGCGGGCAGTATGGGCATGTGGTCATCAAGGTCGAGCCGCGCGAACCCGGTGCGGGTTATGAGTTCGTCAACTCCATCGTGGGCGGCGTCATTCCGAAGGAATACATTCCGGCTGTTGACAAGGGGATACGCGACGCCCTGCTGAACGGAATCATGGCCGGGTTTCCCATGGTGGATGTCAAGGTCGAGTTGATCCATGGTTCGTACCATGAAGTCGACTCTTCCGAACAGGCTTTCTACATTGCGGGCTCCATGGCCGTAAAGGAAGCCTGCCAGAAGGCGGCCCCGGTTTTGCTCGAGCCCATCATGTTTGTGGAAGTGCTCACGCCCGACGATTACATGGGTGATGTCATGGGAGATCTGAACGGCCGCCGGGGGCGGATAGTCAGCCTGGAAATGCGTCACGGCATGCAGATCATCCGGGCCCACGTCCCTCTGAGCAGCATGTTCGGATATGCTACGGATCTGCGTTCCAGAACCCAGGGCCGGGCCACGTACACTATGCTTTTTGATCATTACGACCGCGTTCCCGCGAGTCTTGCCGAAGAATTGACCAAGAAATGAGAATGGAGATGAATCATGGCGAAGCAGAAGTTTGAGAGAAAGAAGCCTCACGTTAATATTGGGACGATTG
>JAUMXF010000164.1 GCA_030529235.1 Pseudomonadota bacterium | reverse complement strand
CCGGCCCCGTCCTGCCCGTCAAACTTCAGGAAATGTTCGGCTGTGCCGCCGCGCCCACTCTGGCCGACGGCCGCCACGTCCTGACCCTGCATCTGCTCTCCCCGGCGGGGAGGCCCCTGCACATCACCCGCGACCTGCCCTCCTTCTGGAAAAACGGCTACCCGCTGGTACGGGCAGAAATGCGCGGCCGCTATCCGAAGCATCCCTGGCCCGAAGACCCGCTCACGGCTTTGCCCACCGCCAAGACCAAAAAAAGTTGGCGACCTGAAATCCATTTGGATAGCCAGGGTATCGCGCGATGGAAAAACTGAAGTCGGCAATTGGATAAACCCTGCCTGAAATACCTGTCAGAATATGAAACTCCTCCACACCTCCGACTGGCACCTGGGACGCACCCTGTACGGCAGAAAACGCCACGAGGAGTTCGAGGCTTTTCTGGGCTGGCTGGCGGAGACGATACGGCAAAATGAAATCGACGTTCTGCTGGTGGCCGGAGATGTCTTCGACACCGGCACTCCGGGCACCCGTGCCCAGGAGCTTTATTACCGCTTTCTGTGCCGGGTGGCGGCCTCGTCCTGCCGGCACGTTGTCGTCGTGGCCGGCAATCACGACTCGCCATCCTTTCTCGACGCCCCCAAAGAGCTGCTCAGGGCCCTTGATGTCCATGTGGTCGGAAGTAGCACCAAATCCCCGGAAGACGAGGTCCTGGTACTCCGTAATGAGCAGGACAAGCCGGAATTGATCGTCTGCGCCGTGCCCTACCTGCGGGACCGGGATATCCGCGTGGCGGAAGCGGGTGAGAGTGTTGAGGACAAGGAGCGGAAGCTCGTGGAAGGCATCCGCGCTCATTACGCCACCGTCGCCGCCTCGGCCGAAGGAAAGCGCGGAGAGCTCGGGGCGGGCATTCCCATCGTGGCCATGGGGCATCTTTTCACCACCGGAGGCCGGACCGTCGAGGGCGACGGCGTGCGGGACCTCTACGTCGGCTCCCTGGCTCAGGTTAGCGCGGACGTCTTCCCGCCGTGCTTCGACTATGTGGGCCTGGGGCATCTGCACGTCCCGCAGAGGGTCGGCGGTCTGGAGACCATCAGATACAGCGGCTCTCCCCTGCCTATGGGCTTTGGCGAGGCGGGCCAGCGAAAAAGCGTCTGTCTGGCGGAATTCCAGGGCCGGACGGCGTCCGTACAGCTGATCGATGTGCCGGTGTTTCAGGAGCTCGAACGCATCGCCGGGGACTGGGAGCGGATCGAAGGCCGCATCAAAGAATTGTCGGCGGCAGGTTCGCGGGCCTGGCTTGAAATCGTTTACGAAGGGGCCGGGATCATCGGAGATTTGCGCGAACGTCTGGAAGCGGCCATCTCCGGCACGGGACTCGAAATCCTGCGGGTGAAGAACTGCCGCGCCACGGCCCGTGCGATGCAGGGCCGGGCGGAGGAAACCCTCGACGATCTGAGCGTGGAGGACGTGTTCAGACGCTGTCTGGACGCCCGCGGCGTGCCCGA
>JAUMXF010000053.1:4245-15194 GCA_030529235.1 Pseudomonadota bacterium | reverse complement strand
GGTGCTGCCATCTGGATGCGTCCAAGGGCATGGTGGAATGGGCCCGGACCAACGCATCCCTGAATGGTCTGGACGGCTCCAGAATCCGTTTCATCGTGGACGATGTGGGCGCTTTTCTGCGCCGGGAAGCACGGCGCGGCCGCAAATACGACTGCGTGCTCCTGGACCCTCCGTCCTTTGGGCGGGGCAAACGCGGAGAACTGTACAAGGTCGAGAAAAACGTACGCGAAACGCTGGATCTGGTCCGTCAGGTCTTGAGCGACACACCGCTCTTCGTGATCCTGACCTCGCACACGCCGGGCTTCTCGCCCATTGTGCTCAGAAATCTGCTGGGACAGACCTTTGGCTCGGAGATGCTGGCCTGCGGGGAAATGCTCCTGCGCGGCGGAACCGGCGTCCTGGATCTGCCCAGCGGCAACTGGGCCAGATGGACGTGCGCCGGCAGCATTCCAGACTGACCAGAAAAATCGCGCCGGCGGACACGGAAGTCTCTCCGGCCGCCGGCGCGATGAAAACCCGCAAGAAAGCTTGCTTAAAGATCGCGGTTGATGGTGCCTTCCCAGGTGCTGACCCGATTCTGGGCCTCGCCCATTTCCCGGGGCGAAACCCATTTGGTGGTGACGGACTTGGTCCGGGTGTAGAACCGCAGGCCGTCCCGTCCCAGAACATGCAGGTCGCCGAAGAAGGACTGCTTGTTTCCGGAAAAAGGGAAAAAGGCCAGCGGCACGGGGATGCCCACATTGACCCCGACCATGCCGCCGTCGGTATGCCGGACGAATTCTCTGGCGTAGTGGCCGCTCTGGGTGAAGATGGAGGAGCCGTTGGCAAAAGGGTTGGCGTTCATGAGCCCGAGCCCTTCCTCGAAATCCCTGACCCGCTTGATGCACACCACCGGCCCGAAGATTTCCTGATCGCCGACGGTCATGCCGGGAGTGACATGATCGAAGATTGTGGGGCCGATAAAAAAGCCGTCCTCAAAGCCCCTGGGCGCGCACTTGCGGCCGTCCAGAATCAGAGAAGCCCCTTCGGCCACGCCCTTGTCGATCCAGTTGATCACGGACTGCTTGTGCGCGGCGTTGATGACCGGGCCGAGCTGAGTGGCCGGATCGTAGGCCGCGCCGACCACCAGCCGCTCGGCCATGCCTTTCAGAATCTGTACGAAGCGGTCGGCCACGGATTCCTGAACCACCACGACGGGTAGGGCCATGCACCGCTGCCCGGCGCACCCGAAACCGGAGTTGATGATCCGCTGGGCGGACCATTCAAGAGGCGCGTCCTCCAGAAGCAGAGCGTGATTTTTGGCCTCGGTCAGGCACTGCACCCGCTTTCCGGCGGCCGCGGCCTCGGAATAGATTTTGACGCCGGTGGAGGTGGAGCCCACGAAGGATATGCCCCGGATGTCGGGATGGGACAGCAGCCTGCTCACTTCCTGACGGCTGCATGTGATCAGGTTAACCACGCCTTCGGGCAGCCCGGCCTCGATGAGCAGTTCGAGCAGCCGCATGCCTGTCTGGGGGACCATGCTGGCGGCCTTGATGACCATCGTGTTGCCGGCCACGAGGCACAGGGGCATGAACCAGCCAAAGGGAATCATGGCCGGAAAGTTGTACGGAGCGATACCCAGAAATACGCCCACCGGTTCCCGGTACAGACTGATATCATGGCTCCGGGTGGCCTCCATCAGGGAGTAGCCCTGAATTTCCATGGGCGCGCTGACGGCCACTTCGCAGGCTTCCACGACCTTGTGCACGTCGCCGCGGGACTCGTCCAGATTCTTGCCCATCTCCGTGGCCAGCAGCACCGAAAGGTCCTCGAAATGCCGGTTCACCAGTTCCCGGAAACGGAATAGAATCTGGGTGCGCACCCCCACGGGCTTGCCGGCCCAGGCGGGATAGGCGGCTTTGGCCGCCTGTACGGCGGATTCCACTTCGTCCGGCAGGCAGACGGGTGCCTCGGCGATCTGACGGCCGGTACTTGGGTTCATCACCGGCGTGTACCTGTCCGTCACGCTGGTTCGCCATTCGTTGTTGACGCAGTAACACAGTCTTTTCACGCTCGACATTCCACCCTCCGCTGATCTGAGGTGACAGACCCGCTCCGGGCTTCGGAGCAGGCCCCGCGCTAGAAATCCAGCGTCTTCTTCCAGGAAGCGGCCAGCGCTTCCACATGAACGCGCAGCAGATCTTTCTCTCCCGCGCCGATGGTCAGATGTTCGTCGTCCGTGGTATGCCCCAGGCAACCCAGAAAATCTCCGGCGAAAAGATTCTCGAACGCGGCCTGGTCGCCTTCCCTGACCGTGACCACGAACCGGCTGGCCGATTCGCTGTAGAGAATCTGTTCCACCGAGCAGTCCAGATGCGGCGCTTTCGCCGCGTCCACACATGCGCCCGTGCGTCCGGCCAGAGCCATTTCCGCCAGGGCCACCGCCAGGCCGCCATCGGAAATGTCGTGGACCGCCGTGACGAGCCCTTCCCGGATGGCCGTGAACATCCGCTCGTAACGGAGGCGCGCGGACAGGGCGTCCACCTGCGGGACTTGCCCTCCCAGACCGAGGGCTCCGGCGTACTCCGAGCCGCCCATCTCGTTTCCGGTCAGCCCGAGGACATAGATCAGCTCGCCGGGAGCCTTGAAATCCGAAGTCATGGTTTTGGAGCAGTCGTCGATGACGCCCAGGACCGAAAACAGCACCGTGGGTGGAATGGAGATCTTCGCGCCGCCCCCGGTGTAGTCGTTTTTCATGGAATCCTTGCCGGAGATGCAGGGCACTCCGTAGGCCAGACAGTAATGGCTGAGGGCCTGGTTGGCGCGGACCAGCTGAGCCAGCTTGTAGTGGCCGTCGGGCGTTTTCCCGGACTGCACCGGGTCGCACCAGCAGAAGTTGTCCACTCCGGCCATGTAACGGATGTCCGCGCCCGCGGCCACGGCATTGCGCACGGCTTCGTCGATGGCGCAGGCCATCATCCAGTAGGTGTCCAGATCGCTCAGCTTGGGGCAGATGCCCGCCGCGATGACCAGGGCCCTCGGGCTGCCCAGATCGGGACGGATCACGGCCGCGTCGGCAGGGCCGTCGTTCCGGGCGCCGACAAGGGGTTTGATGACGCTGCCGCCCTGCACCTCGTGGTCGTACTGGCGGATGACATATTCGCGCGAGCAGATGTTCAGCCTGCCCAGCATGTCGTGCAGAAAGGCCTGATGATCGGTGATATGCTCAGCGTTCTCCCCGATCCCGCCTGACGGGCCGTCCCACACGGCCTTGAGCCGCAACTGCGGCGCGCCGTCGTGCAGGAACGCCATATCCAGATCGGCCACGACGCGGTCGCCGTGGCGCACATGCAGATAACCGGAATCGGTGAACTCGCCCAGATCCGTGGCCTCCACATCCATTTCCGCCGCCAGGGCCATGAATTCATCCAGATGCTCCGGGGGCACGGCCAGGGTCATGCGCTCCTGAGCCTCGGAAACCAGAATCTCCCACGGCCTGAGGCCGTCGTACTTGAGGGGCGCCCGGGCCAGATCCATGTCGCATCCGCCGCAGTCCTGGGCCATTTCTCCCACTGAAGAACTGAGTCCGCCCGCGCCGTTGTCGGTGATGGCGTTGTAGAGGCCCAGATCCCTGGCCCGCATCAGAAAGTCGTACATTTTGCGCT
The DNA here is from genome assembly GCA_030529235.1 of Pseudomonadota bacterium. Classification (GTDB taxonomy): domain Bacteria; phylum Desulfobacterota; class Desulfovibrionia; order Desulfovibrionales; family Desulfomicrobiaceae; genus Desulfomicrobium. Next base: position 11,547 of record JAUMXF010000053.1, on the reverse strand, counting down.
GGGTGATGGGGTCGCCGATCTGCACGGCCGTGGCCGGAGAGCCTTCGTGCAGTTCCTCGGAGGAAAAAGTCGCACCGTGGATGCCGTCCTTGCCGATGCGCCCTCCGGCCATGACAATGCGGTCGCCGGGCAAGGCCTTCTTCTGATGGCTGGGCCGCCCCGCTGCCAGACGCGGCATAGTGCCTATGGTGCCGCAGAAAACCAGAGGTTTGCCCAGGAAGCGCTCGTGAAAGACAATGGCCCCGTTCACGGTGGGGATGCCGGATTTGTTGCCGCCGTGCTCCACGCCCTCGCGCACGCCTTCAAACACCCGGCGCGGATGCAGCAGTCTGGGCGGCAGCGGGGCATCGTGAAAGGGCGAGGCAAAGCAGAACACGTTGGTGTTGCACAGAAGATTGGCTCCCAGACCCGTACCCATGGGGTCACGGTTCACGCCCACGATGCCGGTCAGGGCCCCGCCGTAAGGATCCAGAGCAGAAGGGCTGTTGTGGGTCTCCACCTTGATGCACACGTTCATGTCGTCGCTGAAGCGGATCACGCCCGCGTTGTCCCTGAAGACCGACAGACAGAAGTCGTCCGCGCCCATGCGCTCGCGCAGCAGCCTTGTGCTGCCCTGAATGTAGGTCTTGTACAGACTGTCGATGACAGAAGACGTGCCCGCGGCGCGATCCTCGTACTCGATGCGGGCGCTGAAAATCTTGTGCTTGCAGTGCTCGGACCAAGTCTGGGCCAGACATTCCAGTTCCGCGTCAGTGGGAGCGTCAGGCAGCCTCTGGGCCTCACGGCGGGCCCTGGTGGCGGGCTCGGCGTAATAATCGCGGATGCGGCGCATTTCCTCCAGATTGAGAGCCAGCACGCCTTCTCTGGACAGGCGCATGAGGCCGTCGTCATCCAGAGCATGCAAATCCACCACGGATACCTCGGTGGAGGCCGCGCCGGTCACGGCGGCGGTACGGGCCGGGAAACCGGGGCGGGTCGCCCAGGTGCTCCGGTCCGCAATCTGGAAACGCTGGATCAGCTCGTTGGCCAGCAGATCCCTGGCGATGCGCTCCACCTGTTCCCGGTCCAGACGGGCGTCGATCAGATACTGGGTCGAAGTGTACACGGCCACGCGCCCGGAGAGTCCGAGCACCGTACGCAGGACTTCCCCGGCCGTGCGGCCCTCGTTGTCCGTGACGCCAGGGCGGAACCCCACCTCGATGATCCAGTCGAAGTTCTCGGCCAGAGGGGCCATGCGGGCCTCATGCAGCACCGGGTCGTGCAGGGCGCAGGCCGCCATGGCTTCCTCCATCTGGGCCGGGCTCAGACCCTCGATGGTGTACACCCGGATGATGCGCACCCGATCCACGGCCAGTCCCAGCTCGTGCCGGATCTTATGGGCGGTCTTGTTCCCCTGGGTGTCGGTCACTGCCGGACGCAAGGCCACTTCGACGCGGACGGGCATGTGTGTTCTCCTCGCTGAGCATGTTGAGAATACTGGCGGGCCTGGAAGCATCCGGCCGCCCGATGATTTGAAGGGCCGGGAAAATTTTTGCGAAACGGCCCCGGCAAAGAGCGGTCATTTTTCCCGGATCAGCACGAAATCGGCCATGGCCAGCAGGATGTCCTTTTCCGGAGACGCCGGAAAACCCTCCAGCGCCCGGCGGGCATGGTCCAGATACATTCCCGCCTCCTGTCTGGTTTTTTCGGCGAAGCCCCCACCGGCTACATCGGCCACAATGGCGTCCTGACGGGTGCAGGACAGATCGGCGCCGGACAGTTCCTCCACCAGAACCCCGCGCCGGACTTCGGGCAGGGATTCCAGATAAAGCAGCAAAGGCAGCGTATATTTGCCCTCGCGCAAATCGCCGCCCAGAGGCTTACCTGAAGTTTCCGCGGCAGATGTATAATCCAGGGCGTCGTCCACCAGCTGGAAGGCGATGCCCAGATTCAGTCCGAACAGGCGGGCCCGGCTGCGGGCCTCTTCGTCCCCGCCCGCCGCGATGACGCCGAACTCACAGGCCGCCTGAATGAGATAAGCCGTCTTGCCGGTGATGATTTCGATGTATTCCTGACGGGTGACGCCGGGATTGCGGAGCATGGCGATTTCCATGATCTCCCCGGCGGCCGTCCGCATGATGGCCCGGGAAATACAGGATGTCAGAGCCGGATTGCCGGAACAGGCCACGATTTCGTTGGCCAGGGCCAGCAGCGCGTCTCCGGCCAGAATGGTGGCGGGCACGCCGAACAGGGTGTGTGCGGCGGGCCGCCCCCGGCGCAGTTCGGCGTTGTCCAGAATATCGTCGTGCATGAGGGTGGCCGAATGCAGAAACTCCAGGGCACAGGCCAGAGAATGCGGGGCCTCTCCCCGAAAATCCGCGGCCCGGGCGAAAAGAATGGTCAGCATGGGCCTTAAGCGTTTGCCTCCGGCACTCATGACGTGTTCCGCCACAGGCCGGACCAGGGGCGGAAGCTCCCGGATGCTGGCCTGGATGGCGCGGTCAATGGCGGGAAGTTCGTTCAGAAAAGCGGTCTTGAGTCGTGCGAGGCCATTGTTCATGGGCGGTTCCGAAAAGTTTGCAGCGTATCGAGAGCGGCCTTGCCGCTGGTGTCCATATCCAGGCTGAAATCATTGACGTAAGCGGCAATATGTTGGTCCAGCGTGGCGGCGTCAAGCTCTCTGGCCAGGGCCGCCACCAGAGGCCTCACGGTCTGGGGATGGTCCCGGGCAAAGAGAATGCCGGACCGGATGCGTTCTTCGACGGCCTCCCGCAATCCGGCTCCGAGAACGCGGCGAACCACGATGCATCCCAGCGGCAAGGGCAGGCCGTCCGTATGCTCGCGCCACCACGCGCCCAGGTCCAGCAGCAGATCCAGCCCGTAACGGTCATACACCAGAGCCGTCTCGTGAATGAGCAGCCCCGCGTCGGCCCGGCCCGCGCGCACCGCGTCCACAATGCGGTCGAAAACCATGGGCATGGGCGTGAAGGGATGGGGCAGGGCGGCCTTCAGCACCAGCATGGCCGTGGTATCCAGACCGGGCACGGCGATGGTCCGGGGCGTTCCCCGCCAGCCGGAACGAACCACCAGCTTGGGACCGTGCTCCAGCCCAAAGGCCCCGCCGCAGGAGAGAATCTCGTGCGTGGCGCCAAGGCGCAGGGCAGTGGCCGCGCTGACCTTGGTCACATCCCAGGTGTCGGACAGAGCCCCCTGATTCAGTTCCTGAACGTCATGCCAGAAAAAACGGCTGTCCCGTCCGGCCGGATGCGGTGTAAAACCCAGCGCCCAAGACCCGAAAATAAAGGTGTCGTTAGGGCAGGGAGAAACGGCCACGGACAGGATTTTCATGCGCCCTCCAGCATCATGGGCAAAACACTCCGGAGAGAAGCAAGGGCCTGACGGAAATTCCACCTCCTTTTGTCCCGTTCTCCCGCAAAGTTGGAGACAGTGCGGATTTCCAGAAACGGAATCCCCCGCCGCCGCGCGGCAAGGGCCAGGGCGAACCCTTCCATGTTTTCCGTGGCCGCGCCGTACCGCTCGCGCAGAAAATCCACACGGCCAGGGCCGCCGCTCACCCCTGCCACGGTCAGACTCACGCCCTGGCACCAGGCTTCCGGCAGGCGAAGGTTCATTTCCCCGGCGCAGAATGCCGGATCAAGGCGCAGTCCGTTGGCCGCATCGAGATCCATATCCGGAAACATCGGGTAATCGAGGAGCGTTGTTTCCACATCCGCGCGCACACCGTACTCCGGCCAGACTTCTTTCCGGGCCACGCATATTCCGCCCAGAGGAAAACGTTCCGGATCAAAACTGCCGCAGATGCCCGCATTGATCATGCCTGCAGCCTCCGGATGACGGGCCAGCGCCTCTCCCGCGCTGATCCCCGCGGCGACAGGCCCCACGCCCGTGACACAGGGGAGGATGCGCCGGCCGGCCACACGCACGGCACCGCTTTCCACGGACTTTTTCAGCCCGGCCAGCATCTCCCGGAGTTCCCGTTCCGTGGCGCAGGCAAGGATGATCATCGGCGGCCGGCTCCAGAATGGTTGCGGGTTTGGGGGCGCAACCCGGCGTTCAGCAAAAAGGACCGGTTCCGGCCGCCAGAGCCTCTGAAACCGGTCCGAAGACGCGCGCCTCCCTTCAGATTTACAGCCGCCAGTAGGTCAGCCCCGAGAGAGACGTCTTGTCCAGGCATCCTTTCACATCCATGACGATTCCGGCCTCAGGGCGCCGGAACATGGCCCGCAGCGCGGCCGCGTCCATGCGCGTGAATTCCGCGTGCGACACAGCCAGAATCAGGGCGTCCAGATCGCGCAGCGCCGTCAGGGGCTGCAGGGTCACTCCGTATTCCTCCCTGGCCTCTTCCGGATCGGCCAGCGGGTCATGAACCAGCACCTCCACATGATAGTCATGGAGTTCGCGCAGGATATCCTCCACCTTGCTGTTGCGCAGATCCGGCACATCCTCCTTGAAGGTCAGACCCAGCAGGCCGATGCGCGCGCCTTTCACCTGGCATCCGGCGTTGATCATGGCCTTCACAGTTTTTTCCGCGATGAATTTGCCCATGCCGTCGTTGATGCGGCGGCCCGCCAGGATGACCTGAGGATGAAAGCCCATGGATTCGGCCTTGAAGGTCAGATAGTAGGGGTCCACGCCGATGCAGTGTCCGCCCACCAGACCCGGCTTGAAGGGCAGAAAGTTCCACTTGGTGCCCGCAGCCTGGAGCACCTCCGTGGTGTCGATGTTCATGCGGTCGAAAATGAGGGCCAGTTCGTTCATGAGGGCGATGTTCAGGTCCCGCTGGGTGTTCTCGATGACCTTGGCCGCCTCGGCCACCTTGATGCTGGAGGCGCGGTGAATTCCCGCCGTGATGATGGTCCCGTAGAGCCGGGCCAGCAGTTCCGCCGTGGGTTCGTCCTGCCCCGACACCACCTTGACGATGCGCTCCAGCGTATGCACCCGGTCGCCGGGATTGATCCGCTCCGGCGAATAGCCCACGGTAAAATCCTTCCCGCAGGTCAGACCCGAGCGTTCTTCCAGAATAGGTACGCAGATTTCCTCGGTCAGGCCGGGATACACGGTGGATTCATAGACCACCACAGCCCCTGCGGACATGTGCGCGCCCACGGTGGAACTCGCGCCCACCACGGGGCGCAGGTCGGGCTTGCGGTTGCCGTCGATGGGTGTGGGCACGGCCACCACGATGACCCCGGCCTGGGCCAGCTGGGCGGGATCGCTGGTATAGCTGACTTTCGCTTCCGCCAACGCGGCGGGCTCCACCTCGCGGGTGGAATCCTCGCCCCGGCGCAGCTCGGCGACGCGTCCTTCCGAAATGTCGAACCCGATGACCCGGAAATGCCGGCTCAGGGCCACAGCCAGAGGCAATCCCACATAACCGAGGCCGACGACAGCCACGGCGGATTTGCCCGAAACGATGTCTTCAAAACTGATCATAATCTCCTCGCAAAAGGTTTCTGTGCCACGTGAATGTACACAATGCCGGAACTCAAGGGCCGACAGCCGACCCGGTCGAAGCCGGCTTCCAGCAGTTCGCGGCACAGGGTTCCAGCGTCGGGGAAAGCGCGGATGGTATCCGCCAGATACTGATAGGCGCCCGGATCCCTGGAAAAAAAATGTCCGATGCGCGGCAGCACCGAACTCAGATAAAAATTATAGAGCCCTTTCCAGATTCTGGCCCGCCCCGTGCCGAATTCAAGGATGCACAGCCGGCCGCCCGGAACGAGCACACGCAGGATTTCCCGGTAGGCATCGGCCCTGGGCACGATGTTGCGGATGCCGAAGGCGATGGTCACGGCATCCACGCAGGCGCCGGGCAGGGGCAGGGCGCGGCCGTCGGCCTGTACCGGCAGGGCGGCAGTCTTCCCCGCCCCGGCGCGGAGCATGGGCCGGGAAAAATCCATGGCCAGCACGCGGGCCTCAGGGCACTGACGGAGAATCTCCCGGCTCACATCCTGAGTGCCCGCCGCCAAATCCAGAACGACAGGCGCGGAGCGGCGGCATACATGCCGAACCAGCCGCCGCCGCCAGAACACATCCTGCCCGGCGCTCAAAAAATGGTTCAGAAAGTCGTACCAGCCCGCAATGCCGTCGAACAGGGCGGCCACGCGCCGGCCGTGATCACTCGGGTGCAACGCCGCTGTCCTCGGACCCGGAACCGGTCACGGTTTTATAGACTTCGTCATAAATGGGGAAGAAATGTTCGGAAAAATTGGCGGGGGAAATGCGGCCCACTTCGATAAATTTGACAACGATTTCCTTGGTCACTTGCAGGGCCTGTTTTTGAGCCTGATCCATGAAAACCTCTGGTTGGGTCAAGAGCGTTGCGTGCCGACTGGTCCGCACAGATCCCGGGGCTTAAGACGCGACGCCCTGCAAGCGGAGCAGACAGTTTCTATCGGCGGACGGCAATCTGAATGCGGCGGGATCATAAAAAACCGCCCGGGGGGATGGTATCGACCTGCTTTGGGGAAACCGGGCGGTAAAAAGGAAAGAAAAACCTGTGCAGCCCTCCCTTCTTTTTCCCGCCTCTAGCACGGGCCGCGCCCCGCGTCGAGCAGGAGGGGCACGGGTTGGTCAGGAATCCATGTCCCGCAGCAATCCCTGAATTTCTTCCCGAATGATCTTCGCCGCGGCCTCCGGAACCTGTTCTTGCACAAAAGTCTCCAAATCCGTCCTCAAGGCATTGAGCGATTCCGCCCTTACCCTGGCGGATTCGTCGAGGTCCCTGCGCAAAAGCTCCCCGTTTTCGCGCAATGTGGCGATTTCCGCATCCTTTGCGGCCAGCGCTTCCCGCAGACTGCTCAGGGTATTCTCCTGCTGCTGGAGAATCTCGCGGAGCGCGGCCAGCTCCGCCCCGAGTTCCTGAATGGGCGCTGCATGCATGGGTGTTGCGGCCAGTCTGGCCTGAGATTCGTTCAGAGTCGATACCCGGTCCTGCAGGGCGTCCACGGCCTGCTGCAGATCGTCGATATTGCCTGTCGAGACGGACACATACTCGTCCATTTCTCCAAAAAACTCCGCACGCAGGGCGGCGGTAAAGGGCAGCTCACCCGGATTCTCCGGCAACGCGGCCAGAATCTGCTCCGTCGTGACGCGGCCCGGCTCCACGGGCCGGCCTTCAAGCAGCTCGAAACGGACCAGCAGGGCGTCCAAAGCCTGACGCAGCTCTTCCACCTGCGGGGCGGCTGACCCGGCCTGGACTTTTTCCTCGGCCAGACGCCCCGCTTCTCCCAGAATGTCTGCGCGCAGAGCGGCGGCAAAGGGCAGCTCACCCGGATTTTCCGGCAACGCGGCCAATACCTG
>JAUMXF010000053.1:0-4145 GCA_030529235.1 Pseudomonadota bacterium | reverse complement strand
GCGGCGGCAAAGGGCAGCTCACCCGGATTTTCCGGCAACGCGGCCAATACCTGAGCAGGGTTCAGGGCCGGACGTTCGGCTCCGGCGGCCAGTCCCTCCAATACATCCAGCCGGGCGCTGATGATTTCCAGATCAGCAACGGTCACTTCCTTGGCGGCCACGCTCTTTCCGGGGCTCTGGCGTTCCGGAGCCGGAGGAGCCGCGCTTTCCGGATTCCCAGAGAGAGAATCCTCGGCCAGGTCCCCGGACAATGGGTCTCCGACGCCGGGATCAGGCAGCGAAAAGTCCAGTTCACCGGCGGAAAAATCGAAAGGATCCCGGGGAGCGCCATGAGACTCTTCGGACGGCGCGTCGAACAAGTCTGCCCCCAGTCCGGGAACTTCAAATGACGGCGAAGCGTTCTCCCTTGCCGGAGCAGGGGCGAAAGGCGCTGTCTGGGCGGAGGGAGCGGACATCTCGGGTATATCCAGATGAATGTCTCCGAGGAGGACATCGAGACTGCTCGCTTCCGGCGAAGGAGAAGGAGCCTGCAGCGAAGTCAGCATGTCGTCCAGATAATCCAGCTCGGTGTCGGATGCGGGCGGCACGGCCGGCTGCGGACGGGAAAGACCGGGATGCGTGGCACCCGAACCTGCTGCCGGGGCGCTCTCTTCCGCCAGCAGGTCGTCCAGCCCGTTACCCAGTCCTCCGAAGTCAATGCCATCCGCACCGGGAAAAGTATCGGGCCGAAAATGAGCGGACCGCCCTTCTTCCACAATTTCCGTTTCCGAGAGATCGATAATATCGTCATCAATGAAAGAGTCGCCATTAATGTTGGGTCTGGTGGCCATATTGTAATCCTCTGCGAAGTTGGGGACATAAAGAGTGCGCTCTGCGTCCCGGACAAAAAGCATTGGTTCCGGCTACCTCATTCCGGATGGAAAAAAAAGCCCCTCACACGGACCTCGTGGAGGGGCGAACCAGGAAACAACCTCTCGCTTGTGCTGTCGCGGAAAACGGAAATACGCGCACTACTTCGTGTGACACTTGCCACAGGCGGTGGGGCCGGTGGGCTTCTTTTCCTTCTTCAGATTCTTGTGACAGTCGATGCATTGCTTGTGGTAAGCGTTTTCCACCAGCTTGATGTCCTTGGCGTTGGCCTTGTCTCGGAACTCCAGAGAGTCGTGACAGCCGGAAGTCGTACATTTTTTGATGGCTCCGCCGTCCTTTTCCATGGTGTGATGACATTCGGCACACTCGATGGCCGCATGTTTGGAATGCGGAAACGGCACGGCCTTCTGCAATTTTCCGGGCTTGCCGTCTTTTTCCTTGACCTTCATGCCTTCGGGCGCGGTGATGACGTAATCGTCGCCGGGAGCATCTGCGGCGGACAGCATGGGGGCTGCGGCAAAAGACAGCAGCGCCGCACAGGCCAGGCTCATCAACAGTGATTTTTTCATCCTCTTCCTACCTCCGGAAAGAAAAGTTACAAAGAGCACAAGCCAAACTTTCATACAGCCCTTGTCAGTCTTCAGTCAAGAATGCCTGAGGATGCCTCAGAAGCGCACCGCGCGGGCCGCGTCCAGCGCACGCTCCAGATCCTGGTCCGAATGGGCGAAGGAGGTAAAGGCGCATTCGAATCCGGACGGAGCGAGATATACGCCCCGCTCCCGCATCTGGCGGTAGAAGGATGCGAAAAGCCGGGAATCCCCCTTTTGAGCCGAGGGAAAATCCGTCACCGGCGTCTCCGTGAAGAAAATGGTGAACAATGACGCGATCTGATTCCGCCATACGGGCAGGCCCTTGCCGCGCAGGATGTTCTCCAGTTCACGGGAAAACGCCTCCGTGCGCGCCGCAAGACCCGCGTAATCCTGCCCGGCCAGCAGCCTGAGGGTGGCAAGGCCCGCGGCCATGGCCAGCGGATTGCCCGAAAGAGTCCCGGCCTGGTACACGGTGCCGCTGGGCGCGACCTTTTCCATGATCTCCCGCTTGCCGCCGTAAGCGCCCACAGGCAATCCGCCGCCGATGATCTTGCCCAGACAGGTCAAGTCCGGCTCGATGCCGAAGGCGGCTTGCGCCCCGCCGAAGCTGACCCGAAACCCGGTGATGACCTCATCGAAAATGAGCAGTGCGCCGTGTTCTCTGGTCAGGGCGCGCAGGCCTTCCAGAAATCCGGGCGCGGGCGGAACCAGGCCCATGTTCCCGGCCACGGGTTCGACAATGACGGCGGCCACATCCCCGCAGGTTTCGAGAATGCGGCGGACCGCTTCCAGATCGTTGTAGTGCGCCAGATGCGTATGCCGGACCACGTCTTCGGGGACGCCCGGAGTTCCCGGAATGGACTGCGTGGCCACTCCGGAGCCCGCGCTGGCCAGAAAGGCGTCGGCATGGCCGTGGTAGCCGCCGTGAAATTTGATCACGCCGTTTCGGCCGGTGTAGCCCCGGGCCAGACGCAGTGCGCTCATGGTCGCTTCGGTCCCGGAGTTGACCATGCGGACCATGTCGATGCCCGGCACGGCGTCCACCACGGCCTGGGCCAGCTCCACCTCCAGACGGCACGGCGCGCCGAAGCTGGTGCCTTTGGCGGCCGCGGCGGCAACGGCCCTGGCCACCTCTGGATGATTGTGCCCAAGCAGCATGGGCCCCCAGGACATGACGAAATCGATCATTTCCCGGCCGTCTTCGGTGATCAGCCTGCTGCCCTGGGCCGAGGCGATGAACAGCGGCTCGCACTGCACGCTTTTGCATGCCCGCACCGGGCTGTTCACGCCGCCGGGAATGACCCGCGCCGCCTGCTGGAAAAGCTCCTGTGAAACGCTCATGGTCTGCTCCGTCAGAAATATTGCATGGATGTTTTCTTCAGTTCCTTGTGGCTGAAGAGGGTGTCGTACTGTGTCACGCCCGTCTGCCGGCACAGATCCTCCACCACGCGCATGCAGTCCTCGCGGCTTCTCCCGTGGATCATGGTGTAGACATTGTACGGCCAGTCCATGCAGCTGCGCCGCAGGTAGCAATGCGAGATCTCCGGCCGTTTGGCCATGATCCGTCCCACTTCGTCGATATCGACGCCGTCCTCCACATACCAGGCGACCATGGCGTTGAAGCCGTAACCCGCCTGCTGATGGCGCAGCGTGGCCCCGAAGCGGCGGATCTGCCCGCCTTTTTTGAGCCGCTCCAGAAGAGCCAGCACCTCTTCCTCGGTGCCGCCCACCTGAGCGGCGATATCCGCGAAAGGAGTGGCGCTGTCGGGCAGGGTGTCCTGAACGATACGCAGAATCCTGCGTTCTGTTTCGGTAAAATCCACGAAATTTCCCCGTAAAATCAGGTTGATCTGAAACCCGGCTCTTACCCGTTCCGGTATCCCCTGACAACTGGAGGATTCCGGCGCGGCCGGGGAAAAACAGCGAAGGCTATGGCTGCTTTTTGGGCGGCAACAGCCAGTTCAGAACCGGCGTGGCCAGATCCCCGTCCTGATCCGGCAGACTCACGCTCCAGGTAAAAAAGGGATCGTCGCTGTCCCCGTCGTAGAATGTGATGCCGTCGATATTTCTCCCGCCGAGTACGACGCGCCAGGCCCTGGTGTGAGGTCGGATATCGACGATGGAGTCCAGCGGCGGCTCGGAGGATGTATAGGCCATGCCGTATTCTTCTTCCACCTGGGCCCGGATATCCGGGAAATAGAGGCTGGCCTCCATCGCCGCGCAGCCCGCGCATGCCCCGGTGCTCTGAAAAGACAGAAAACCCGTCTCGCCTCTGGGCGGCGCGAACACGAAAACGGCGGACCCGTTCATTCCCGCCTGGGCGCGCATCAGCCTCCAGGCCGCAGGCGCGAGAAGCCAGCCCTCTCTGCCCCAGTGGCCGGTGTAATACGCGGCCAGGCGTGCGGCGAACCGCGGCCTGACGGCGGCGTCAAGACTCATGTGTTCCGGTTTCCGGCGGATCAGGCCGTCCTCTGCGGCGTCATCCACGGAAAGAACGAACGCGGGCACCGTCACCCCGTCCCGGAGAGCCAGCCGGCCGATAGCCTCGGGTGCGGGCAGGCCCGGTTCGGTCCAGGGCGTGAGGGTAAAGCGGAAAACCCGGTCGTCCTCTTCTCCGCCGAAAACTCCGGCCGGGACCCCAAAAAACACAAGCCACAGCACAAAAAGCGAAACACGCCGCATTCG
>JAUMXF010000052.1 GCA_030529235.1 Pseudomonadota bacterium | reverse complement strand
CGATGCGGCCGCCATGCTCGGTCACGAATTTTTCCGACTGCACGAACATGCCGCCCGAACCACAGCAGGGGTCGTACACGCGGCCGGAGTACGGTTCGAGTATCTCCACCAGCACGCGCACCACGGACTGCGGAGTGTAGAACTCGCCGCCGCGTTTACCCTCCGCGCCTGCGAACTGGCTCAGGAAATATTCATACACGCGGCCAAGGATGTCGCGAGATCGGCCGCCGTCCTCATCCAGGGCAATGCTGGAGATGAGATCGATCAGTTCGCCAAGCATGACCTTGTTGAGGGCCGGCCGGGCGTAATCCTTGGGCAGCACGCCCTTGAGGGATTCGTTGTCCTTCTCGATGGTGCGCATTGCGTCGTCGATCAAAGAGCCGATGGTCGGCTGCCTGGCACCTGCTTGCAGGTGCGACCAGCGCGCTTCCTTCGGCACCCAGAACACGTTGTCGGCCACATATTCGTCCCGGTCTTCGGCCGCCAGCGGGTCTTCGGCCATGAGTGCCTTGTGCTTGGCCTCGAAAGCGTCGGAGATGTACTTAAGGAAGATCAGCCCGAGGGCGACGTGCTTGTAGTCGGAGGGCTCCATGTTGCCGCGCAGTTTGTCGGCGGCTTTGAAAAGCCTGGGTTCAAGGCCGAGGGTGTCGCCGTTACCGTTTTTTTCCGTATTTTTTCGAGCCATGAGCGTCCGTTTCCGTTTGAGATGCTGTGCGTGGACCGCGCGTTTTCTGTCAGGGCGCGCGGCATTCTGTCCGGCCTTGCCGCTGATGACATACAAACCCCTCCTCCACAACCGGAGCGGGGTTGTTCGGCGCTGTTTCGGGGCCGGGAAAAAGGCAAAAAAAACCAACCAGCAATGGTTGGCTTTTTATATGGACGGGTTGGTGGAGATGAGGGGGATCGAACCCCTGGCCTCCGCATTGCGAACGCGGCGCTCTCCCAGCTGAGCTACATCCCCGGCGTGGGAAGGCTGATAGAGAGTCCGGGGTTTCATGTCAACAGATTTGACCGGGAAAATGCCCGGATCATGCCGGAAGGGGCGGGCATACGTACCAGCACCGGCGGCCGCCCCGGACCCGCCCCGCCGGGAGGCTCCTGTCCCCGGAGCGGATGCGGCGGAGAGGTTCGTGTTTGTCCGCTCCCAGCACCAGAAAAAGGACGTTTGCGGCCGCGTCGAGTACAGGCCCGGTCAGGGTCAGCCGGGCGGAAACAGTTGCTCCGGGCGCAGTGGCCGGGCTGACGGGCTGGTTGCCGTTTTGAAGGGAACAGCCGGGAAAAATGGACGCCGTATGCCCGTCCGCACCCATGCCCAGCACCAGAAGATCGAAAACGGGTGGGCGGCATCCGAAAAATCCATCGAGGGTTTCGGTATAGGCTGCGGCCGCAGCGGCCTGCGACAGTTCTCCGGGCATGCGGTGAATGTTTTCCTCCGGTACGGGAACGCGGTCCAGAAGATGCTTTCTGGCCGAGCCGAAATTGGAATCCGCGTGATCCGGCGGGACCATCCGTTCGTCCACGAAAAAGATGTGAGTCCGCGCCCACATCTCTGGCGCGAAAAGACCGGCGTCGGCCAGATACCGGAAAAAAGGCAGGGGGCCGCGTCCTCCGCTCAGGGCCAGAGTGAAACGCGGACGCTTCTCCAGAACCGCGCGGGCCAGCCGTCCGGCATGGCTGGCAGCCGCCCGGCCGAACTGTTCCTCGTCGGGGAAGAAAAGCCAGGAAGCGTTCATGGCCGCATCTCCAGCACTATGTCCGGACCGTCGCTTCCGGCGGGGTAGGGATGCAGGGGCGGCGATCCTTCCGGGCAGTCGCACACGTTCAGCACGGGCGTCAGGAATTCCCAGCACAGTTCCACCGCGTCCTGCCGCCAGAAAAGGGTCTGGTCGCCGTTCACGCAGTCCAGCAGGACCTTGGCGTAGTCGTCCACCCGGTCCTGCCCGGCGCTGCCGTAGGCGAATTCCAGATGGTGGGGCTCCAGACAGAGGCTCGGCCCCTGGCTTTTGGTCTGGACCTCCAGCCGGACCACTTCTTCCGGGTGGATGCCCAGCACCAGACGGTTGGGCATGACCGGCCCGGTGCCGCGAAACATGGACACGGGCACGTCGCGGAACTGGACCTCGATTTCCGTGTGCTTGGTCCGCAGCCGCTTTCCCGAGCACAGATAGAAGGGCACGCCCTGCCAGCGCCAGTTGTCCAGAAAGATTTTCATCCAGGCGTAGGTGGGCATGAGGGAACCGGCCCGTACGCCGGGTTCTTCCAGGTATCCGGGCACGGGCTGGCCGTCGATCACGCCCGGCCCGTACTGGCCCAGCACCAGACTGTCTTCCAGGGCGTCGGGGTCCAGGGGGCGCAGGGCCCGGAAAACCTTGGCCCGTTCGTCGCGCACCCGCTCGGCCTCGAACACGGACGGCGGCTCCATGGCGCACAGGGCCAGAAGCATCATCATATGGTTCTGGAACATGTCCCGCAGCACGCCCGCCTGATCGTAAAATCCGCTGCGATGGCCGATGCCCAGGGATTCGGCGGCGGTGATGCGGATGTGGTCGATGTAGCGGCGGTTCCAGACCGGCTCGAACAGGGCGTTGGCAAAGCGCAGCAACAGGATGTTCTGCACGGTTTCCTTGGCCATGTAATGGTCGATGCGGAAAATCCGCCGTTCCGCGAAAAAGCGGTGCAGAACCCTGTCCAGCTCGCGGGCCGTGGACAGGTCGCGGCCGAAGGGCTTTTCCACGACGATGCGTGTGCTCCTGCCGCCGCCTTCCCGGGCGAGTCCGGCCTCGCCCAGCAGGGTGACCAGCGGGATATAGGCCGCCGGGGGCACGGACAGATAGAACAGGCGGTTTCTGGGGCGGTCCGCATCCATTTCGTCCAGCAGGGCGGCGAGCCTGCCGCCGGATTCTGGGCATTGCGGGTCGATGCGGGCGTAGCTCACCCGGGACACGAGCTCGTCCAACGCGGGGGGCCTGAGCGCGCCGGAGAGCTTTTCCCTCACGAGGCGCTGATACTCTTCCGGACTCATGTCCGTGCGGCCCGAGGCCACGATGCGGGAGTCCGGGCTGAGCAGGCCGTTTTGGAACAGTACGGACAGGGCCGGGTAGATCTTGCGCATGGCCAGATCGCCGGTGCCGCCGAAGATGACCAGATTGACGGGATCGGCTGTGGGCGTGATGGGACAGGACGGGCTCATGGACGCTCCTGAAGCTTGCGTTTTGATGGTCCGGCGGCCTTCCGGAAGCCGCCGCGATATCCGCTACCAGTCCGGCTGGCGGAAGAAAAGGGCGGTGCCTGCCAGGGCGGCGGTGGATCCTGTCGGGCTGCGCCGGGAGATCTTCTGGCCGCCGGGCCGGGCCAGCCCCAGGGCGAAGAGCGGGTTGACGGAAACAAGCGTCTGGGCGGATGGCCGCACTGGTCAGCTTGAGGGCCGTCTGCTGCAGCCAGATACCCAGAAATGTGCCCAGAAACACGGCCACGGCAAAAATCGTCCAGATTCCCGCCACTCCCACTTCGGCTCTTCCCGTAAAGCTTCGGCGGTCTTGCCAGGGGCCGTGCGGAACGGTACCGCCCGATGTGATGCGCCGGGAATATCCGCCGTGCACTGTGGGGCCAAATGCACGCGGAGCAGCTCAAAAGCGGTCTGGATTTTGTCTGTGGCGGAAAATCTGTATCCGGGTGTGAAATGAGAATATTCAGCATTCAGGAAGATGGAAAATTCAAAGAATTCTCAAGGTCAAGTTTCGATGCCGATCATGAAGAGTCTGTATTGGAATCCTGGCTTGAAAATAATTCCGACGCAATTCTTGAAGATGGAAAGCTCCTTCTCATAGGGCGACAGGTAATGACGAATCTGGGAGGCGTGATCGACCTTCTTGGCATCGACAGAGAGGGGAACACGGTCGTCATTGAACTGAAACGGGACAGAACACCACGGGATACATTGGCGCAGGCTCTTGAATATGCTTCTTTTGTTGAGGAGCTTGGTACAGAGCAGATTGAAGAAATTTTTCAACACTATGTCAACGAACAGGTTCCGAATCTGGCGGGCTATCACAAAAGTTATTTCGATCTCGCTTCAGATGAAGTTGTTTCTTTCAATAAAGAGCAGCGCATTGTTCTTGTGGGGCAGCGGATTTCCGGAGAGATAAGACAAACGGCGTCGTTTCTGCGCGGAAAAGGACTGCGGGTCACGTGTCTTGAATTTTCCTATTTTCAGGCGAATGACGGAAAACATCTTCTCTCCTGCGATATTGTGGTCGGCAAGGAACCCGCGAAAATAAAGCGGCTTTCTTCCGGTACGCTGCCTGCCGTATCCAGAGAGACATTTATCAGCTCTCTGGATGGAAACGGCAGAATGTTTTTTGAGAGGATCCTTCAGTTCGCAGCGGAAAAATCTTTTTTTCTCCGTTGGGGGAGCAAGGGTTTTTCAATGAGCGTGGACAAGGATGGAATGTATGTGCCGATTTGTTACGGATACCCGCCTGCGGCCGTCTTCAGGCAATCCCTGTACACTGCTCTTGCCGGGCAGGGAGGGGCGTCGCACAAACTCGAAGGAATTGAAAAGAAAATAGAGCGGCTGTGGTCCGAGGCCCTGGCTACGGGTTTGTTCCATCCAGCGGGCCGGGAGCTCAAGGTTCTGGTGAACAGGGCATTCGGCGACGCGGAAGTACAGATAGTTGTGGACTGGCTCGACAGACTGGCCCGCACGATGGAAACTCATGATCTGAAATTTGAGACTCGCCCGGATGGCGGCTCTTTTGATGACTGAACATGGCGCCGATTCATATCCTGCCGGCCGTTCATCGCTGAAAAATCTGTATCCGGGTGTAAAAAAGGGGCACTGATGAAGGGCAATCTGCGTTCGATCCTTTCCAGGAAACTTTCCTGGCTGCTGGCCGCATCTTCCGCAATTATGGGCCTGGGGCTTTGCCTGAACATGTACGAGTCCCGGATCGCGGTCTGGCCGAACGCGGTCTTCGCGGCACTCTCATTTCTTTGCGCCTATCTTCTGGGCATCGGATGGCGGCCTCTGAAACGGGCGTTGGCCCTTTTTATGGTGCTTACGGCGGTCCTTCTGTTTGCCGGGCCGGTCATCGGCATGTTGCCGGGCATGGATGCCGGAATCGTGGCGTATCAGCTGGCGGCGGTTTTCCCGGTGGGGATGTTTCTTCTCGCGGCGGCGTATCTGCTCGACTACAGGAAGAAAGACGGCACGGAAAAGGCGGACGGCGGAGACCACGGCTGAAGCCCGCGCTGGCGCGGCCGGCGTTTCCGCCTTTGCCCCATTGTCCGGAATACAGGGCGCGGCCGGTGGAGATGCTTTATCATCCCCTCCATAATCCCTCGCTCCGGCAATCTTGCCAAGGGTCGGGCGGAACGATACTGCCTCCGGAAAAAACGCATCAAGGAGATCTGTCATGCCCAAAGCCAGAGCGCGCCACATCCTGGTGGCCACTGAAGACGTTTGCCAGAGCCTGAAGGAAAAAATCGAGGGCGGCGCTGATTTCGCCGAACTCGCCAAGGAATACTCCCAGTGCCCATCAGGCCGCCGCGGCGGCGATCTGGGCTCTTTCGGTCCCGGTCAGATGGTCCCGGAATTCGACCGTGTGTGCTTCAACGAGGCCGTGGGCGTGGTGCACGGTCCGGTCAAGACGCAGTTCGGCTACCATCTGGTGGAAGTGACCGAGCGCTCGTAGCGCGCCGGATTTCGTCCGCAAGCCGAATCCACAGCGGTTCGGCTTTTTTGTTGGTGAAGAGAAGCCCGTACCTGGGTATGAAACGGAAAGACCAATGAAGAAGAATCTGCGCACCCTTCTTTCCACGCTCATCGCCTGGCTGCTGTCCGGCCTGGCGGGGCTCGTGGGGGTGATGTTCTGTCTGGGCGTGTTCAATGCCGAACTTGGGAAGGAGATAAGCATGGTCTGCGCGGCCCTTTCTTTTCTCCTCGCATATCTTCTGTGCATCGAGTGGCTCCCGCTGAAGCGGATGCTGGCTTTTCTGCTGGTGCTGGTAGCGTTTCTTCTGCTCGCCTTCGTAGCCGAACTGGCGCCGCTTCTGGGGGTGGAGAGCCAGGTCGAGGACCATGGGGTGATGGATATTTTGCTGGCGGAAGCGTCTCTTCTCGTGACGGCGTATCTGCTCAATTACCGGAGAAAAGGCGACGCGCCGGAAGACAAAGACGGGAACAACGGCTGAAGGCCGTGCCCTGCGCACGGTTTTCCCGCCGCACGAGGAAAGCATGGAAGGCCATATTCGCTTTGACACGAAGGATTGCGCGCTGCTCTTGCTGGACCAGCGCAGGCTGCCGCTGGCTGAAGAAACATTCGCCTGCCGCACGGTGGACGATGTGGTCTATGCCCTGCGGACCATGGTCGTGCGCGGGGCTCCGGCCATCGGCGTAAGCGCCGCCTATGCCTGCCGCATCGCCCTGAAGGAGGCGCTCGCAGCCGGTTCCGACTGGACGGAAGCGCTGCATTCGCTGCTTGACCGTCTGGTCCGGGCCCGTCCCACGGCGGTCAATCTGGCCTGGGCCGTGAACCGGATGCGCGCGGCCTGGAAACCGGGGTGCGATCCCGGGGACCTGGCGCGGACATGGGAAGCCCTGGCCCTTGAGATTCACGCCGAGGACGTGGCCATGAACCGGGCCATGGGCCGCTTCGGCGCGGAACTGCTGGATGACGGCGACACGGTCATGACCCACTGCAACGCGGGTGCCCTGGCCACAGGCGGGCACGGCACGGCCCTGGGGGTGATCCGGAGCGCGGTGGAGGCGGGCAAGAAGATTTCGGTCATCGCCAACGAAACCCGTCCCTTTCTGCAGGGCGCGCGGTTGACGGCCTATGAGCTGCACAGGGACGGCATTCCCGTGACCGTGGCCTGCGACAATGCCTGTTCCCAGCTCATGAAGACGGGCCGGGTGCAAAAGGTGGTGGTGGGCGCCGACCGCATCGCGGCCAACGGCGACACGGCCAACAAGATCGGGACATCCGGCGTGGCCCTGCTGGCCCGGCATTACGGCATTCCGTTCTACGTGGCCGCGCCGGGTTCCACTTTCGATCTGTCCATCCCCGACGGCTCGCATATACCCATCGAGGAGCGCACGCCCGAGGAAGTGACCCACGCCGGCGGAACGCGTGTCGTGCCCGAAGGCGTGTCCGTGGTGAATGAAGCCTTCGACGTGACCGAGAGCGGTCTCATCGCCGGCATCGTGACCGAAAAGGGCGTCATCCGCCCGGACCGGGAAAGCATCCTGCGGGCCATGGGAGGCGCGCCATGAACCAACTGCCTCTGGTGGCCCTCATCGGCCGTCCCAACGTGGGCAAATCCACGCTGTTCAACCGTCTGGTCGGCAGGCGCATATCCATCACCCACGACCTGCCCGGCGTGACCCGGGACAGCATCTTTCACGACGTTTCCGGTCAGGAACGGCCCTACACGCTGGTGGACACGGGCGGCATCGTGCCGGATTCCGGCGACGAGATGGAACTGGGCATTTTCGCCCAGGCGCGGGAGGCCATGGCCGAGGCCGACCTCATTCTGTTCGTGGTGGACGGCCGGGAGGGTCTGCATCCCCAGGATGAGGAGGTGGCCCGGTATCTGCGGCAGTCCGGCCGGGAAGCCCGGGTGGTGGTGAACAAGGTGGACGGCGCGGAACAGGAGGAATCCCTGTCCGCCGATTTCTTCGCGCTCGGGTTTCCCATGACCTGCGTGTCCGCCGCCCACGGGTTCGGCATGGGCGAACTGCGCGAGGCCATCGAGGCCGGCCTGCCGCCGGGGGAGCCTCCGGACAACGCGGCCGGGGACGATTCCGCCGGTCTGCGGGTGGCTCTGCTGGGCCGTCCCAACGCGGGCAAATCTTCCACCATCAACGCCCTCTTGGGCAGGGACCGTCTTCTGGTCAGCGCAGACGCGGGCACCACGCGGGACTGTGTGGACGTGCGTGTGGAGATCGGCGGCCGGACGTACACGTTTGTGGACACGGCCGGGGTGCGCCGCAAGTCCAGAGTGACCGAATCCCTGGAATATTTCAGCGTGGTCCGGGCCATGCGGGCCGCCCGCCGGGCCGATGTGGTGGTGCTGGCCATGGACGCGGCGGCCGGAGTGGTGGGGCAGGACAAGCGGCTTCTGTCCTTTCTGGACACGGAGAAGGTGCCCTTTGTCGTTCTGCTGAACAAGATCGACCTGCTGACCAGGGCGCAGCTGGCGGCGGCGAAGAAGGACATTGTCCGGGAATTCGCCTTTTGCGCCCATGTGCCGGTGGTGTTCGCTTCCGCCGCGACGGGAGCCGGTCTGAAAAGTCTGCCGCCCCTGCTGGACGCTCTCTGGGCGCAGTGCGCCCGCCGCGTGTCCACGGGAGAGCTGAACCGTCTGGTGAAACTGGTCATGGAGCGGCATCAGCCGCCCGTGGTGGGAGGCCGCCGGGGAAAAATCTACTACATGACCCAGGCCGACGCCAAACCGCCGACCTTCGTTTTCTTCGTCAACGACGAAAAGCTCTTCGGCGGCAGCTACGTGCGGTATCTGGAAAACCAGCTGCGCAAGGTCTTCGCCCTGGATAAGACTCCCGTGCGCATGGTCTTCCGGTCCAGCCACGAGAAGAAGTAGTTTTTTCCCGGTCTGTTTCTTTCGGGGAACCGCCTGGAATCATGATATTTCAAGGGCCCGCCCGTAGCCATGCTCCTTGACCGGAACCGGGGCTTGGCCTAGTGTTCCCGACGCCATCCGGCCATGTATCACGCCCAATTTTCTGGAGGATTCCATGCAGAAGACGGAAAAAATCTGGTTCGACGGTAAATTCGTGCCCTGGGACGAAGCCCAGGTGCATGTGCTCACCCACACCCTGCACTACGGCGTGGGCGTGTTCGAGGGCATCCGCTGTTACACCTGTGCGGACGGGCAGTCCGCCGTGTTCCGCCTGGCGGAGCACGTGGAGCGTCTTTTTCTGTCGGCCAGAATCAACGAGATGGTCATTCCCCATTCACAGGAAGCCATCTGTCAGGCCATCGTCGAGACTCTGAAAGTCAACAGACTGGCCGAGGGCTATATCCGTCCTCTGACCTTCATCGGCGCGGGCGTCATGGGCGTCAATCCCGCGGACAATCCCATCCAGACCATCATCGCGGTCTGGCCCTGGGGCGCGTATCTGGGGGCCGAGGCCCTGGAAAAGGGCATCCGGGTCAAGACCTCGACCTTCACCCGGCACCACGTCAACGTCATGATGACCAAGGCCAAGACCTGCGGCAACTACGTCAACTCCGTGCTGGCCAAGCGCGAGGCTCTGGCCGACGGCTACAATGAGGCCCTCATGCTCGACGCCGAAGGCTACGTGTCCGAGGCCACGGGCGAGAACGTGTTCATTGTCCGAAACGGCGTCATCAAGACCCCGCCTCTGGGGTCCATCCTGGCGGGCATCACCCGCGAAGCGATTATGATTCTGGCCGGGGATCTGGGATACGAAGTGGTGGAAGAGCGTTTCACCAGAGACGAATTGTACTGCGCCGACGAGGCCTTCTTCAGCGGCACGGCAGCCGAGGTCACGCCCATCCGCGAAGTGGACCGCCGGGTCATCGGCCAGGGCTCCCGCGGGCCGGTGACCAAGGCCGTGCAGGAAGCCTATTTCAAGGTGCTGCGCGGAGAAAACCCGAAATACGGCAAGTGGCTGACCCGGTACAGCATCTGACCCGCGCGGCATGAGCACAGCGGAATCTCCATGCCGCGAAAATCCAGGCTTCGGAAAAGGTTCCGGGCCTGGATTTTTCACCGGGCGGGCCACCCGGAGATGCCCGCATGATTCTCGCCCGCGTGGACGCCGTCTCCGGTTTTCAGGAGAGGGCAGCGTGAATTTTCCGTTGAAAGTGGTTGTTCTAACCTTTCTGGGCTGCATGCTCGCCACTTTGGCGTGGGCCGGAACATTCGGCTGGAGCGGCGCCTATCAGTGGGAAGAAGACGGAGGCCCCCGGGTGAACGGCCTGCACAGCACCGTCACTTACACCCTGACGGTCGAGCCGCGGGACGGAGCCCTGAGGGCTGTCCTCGGTGCAGCGGGCTTTCAGACCTGCGAGTCGATGCTGTGCGAAGCCGTGGGCGATGAGGACTCTCTGGCGGTATTTTTCCGCAGTTACGCGGATGGGAAGATGGAAAATTCCTATGGCGTGAAAATACATGATGCGGGCGAATGGCTGTTTACGCTGAAGCGGGCCGGGCACGGATCTCAGGACGCCCTGCTGACCTATTGGGGCAGCCTCGGGAAAAATACGCGGCTCTCCGACGGAAAGGTCTGCTTCAGGAAGATGCCGCATCCACTGTAAGACCGGTGCAGTGGAGTGCGCCACGCTCCACGATGCGGCCGGTCCGTTTCCCGGAAATTTTCTCATTATGAATCAGGAAAGCCTCGCAGCCCGTTATCGCCCCCAGACCTTTGCCGAAGTGGCCGGACAGGAGTCGATCAAGCGGATCCTGTCCCGTGCTTCGGCCACGGGACGGGTCGCTCCGGCTTATCTGTTCAGCGGCACCAGGGGGGTGGGCAAGACCACACTGGCCCGGATTTTCGCCAAGGCCCTGAATTGCCGTCAGGGTCCCGCCGAAGAGCCCTGCAACCAGTGTCCGGTCTGCCGCCAGATCACCCAGGGCGCGGCCGTGGACGTGGTGGAGATAGACGGCGCGTCCAACAACGGCGTGGACCATGTGCGCCGCCTGAAAGAGGATGTGGGCTACGCCCCGCTGGAATGCCGCTACAAGGTCATTATCATCGACGAAGCCCACATGCTGTCCAGAGGGGCCTTCAACGCTCTGTTGAAAACCCTGGAAGAACCGCCGGGGCACGTGACCTTCATCATGGCCACCACGGAGCCGGAGAAATTTCCGCAGACCATTGTCAGCCGTTGCCAGCATTTTGTTTTCAAACGTCTGGGCCTGACCGAACTGACCGCGCACCTGCGCGGGATTCTGGAACGCGAGAATATCGCGGCCGAACCGGCGGCCATACAGCTTCTGGCCCGGCGTGGGGCCGGTTCGGTCCGGGACAGCATGTCGCTTTTGTCTCAGGTGCTGGCGTTGGGCGCGGGCGAGCTGAACATGGCCGGTGTGCGCGAGGTGCTGGGTCTGGCCGGGAGCGAGATTTTTGTGCGTCTCATGGAGTGCGTGCGCGACAAGGACTTGGTGGGCCTGCACGGGCTTCTCGGGGAGATACTGGATCAGGGTGTGGATCTGGGTTTTTTCCTGCGGGAGCTGGCCGTGTGCTGGCGCAATCTTTTTCTGCTGCGCCAGATGGGTGACGGCGGCCGGGCACTCATGGACCTGCCCGCCGAAGAGGTGGAACTCTGGGCGGCCATGGCTCCGGGTTTTGATCCGGCCCATCTGCACGCGGGCTGGCAGATGACGCTGGAGAGCCAGCGCCGGGTGTTGTCCAGCATGGAGCCGCCTCTGGCTCTGGAACTTTTGCTGCTCAATCTGGCCTATCTGCCGGAGCTTCTGGTGCCCGGCGTATCCCGGCCTGTAGCTTCCGGCACGCCGGCGCGGAATCAGACCATTCCGGGTGCCGGACGGGGAATGCCTGCCACACCGGCCAGGTCAGCTCCTTCCGCCCGCCAACGTCCGGCACCTGCCGGGAAGGTCCCGCCGGCCCGGCCCGATTCCGGAAAAATGGAAGAACTGACGCCGTCCGCCGGGGAAAAGCCGGACGGAAAATCCGGATCTTCCGCCGGACCCGCACGTTTTGGCGAGGTGCCCCACCCGCCGGCTTCCGAAGCCGCACCTGTCCAGCCGCAGCCATCCGGCCCGCGTACTTGGGATGGGTTCGCCGCGTTTTGTCAGACCGAAGGGGGGAAGCCCATTCCCGGTCTGGACCGGGTCAGGGGCGAAGTGGAGGGTGCGGAGCTGGTGCTGCGGACACAGCACGCCTACCTGCGGGAGCGGCTGGAGGCTTCCCTGTCCCGGCTGGCGGAACTGGCCCGGAGATATTACGGCGCATCCCTGACCGTGCGGGTGGACGCGCCCACGGCCCCGGCGCGCAAGACCAAGGCTGAGCTTAAGAGCATGGCCGACGCCGACCCTGTGGTGCGGGAAGCACAGGAAATTTTTCAGGCCCGGATCATGGATGTCCGGGCCGCCAACGGTAATTCCAAGGAGAACGGCACATGAACGAACTGATCAGACAGGCCCAGATGATGCAGAAAAAAATGCTCAAAACCCAGGAAGAGGCGGGCAAAAAGGAAGTGGAAACCAGCGTGGGCGGAGGAATGGTCACGGTGCGGGCCAACTGCGCCGGCGAAATCCTGTCCGTGAAGATCGATCCGGCGGTGCTGGAAGATGTGGACATGCTGCAGGATCTGGTGCTTTCCGCAGTGAACGAGGTCATCAAAAAAGGAAAGGACCTCATGCAGGGCGAAATGGCGCAGATCACCGGCGGCATGAAAATTCCGGGACTGTTCTAGGAGTATTCGCGTGCAGCGGCTTCCGGCTCCCTTGCAAAAGATTGTGGATCAGTTTTCGGCCCTGCCCGGGGTGGGCCCCAAAAGCGCCCTGCGCATGGCTCTGACCCTGCTCAAGTGGCCCGAGGAAACCGTGCGGGCTCTGGGCCGGGATATCGGGGGGCTGCGCGACGCCCTGCATATCTGTTCCCGCTGCCGGAGCCTTGCCGACTCCGATCCCTGCCACATCTGCACGGATCCCAAGCGCAACGCCGAGCAACTCTGTCTTGTGTCGGAGTGGGACAGCCTCATGGTCATGGAAGAAGCGGGCGTGTACCAGGGGCGCTATTTCATTCTGGGCGGGCTGCTTTCGCCTTTGGACGGGGTGGACGCCCGGAATCTGGAAATTTCCCTGCTGGAAAACTTGCTCCGGCAGGGTGAGGTGCGGGAAGTCGTGCTGGCCCTGGGTTCCACCATGGAGGCCGAGGCCACCAGTTCCTACGTGCATGCTCTTCTCGGCCGCGATTTTCCCGGCATTTCCGTGACCCGCCTGGCTCAGGGCATCCCTCTGGGCACGGAAATCAAATATGTGGACCGGGAAACTTTAAGACAATCCCTCAAATACCGGCAAACACTCTGATCATGGACTCCTTCCTCTCCATTCAGGGGGAAGTGGTCAGCGTGGTCTACGAGAACCCCGAAAACGGCTACGTCATCGCCCGGCTGCTGGTACCCTCGGAGCCCGGCCAGGCCACGGTCGTCGGCGTATTGGGTTCCGTGGCTCCCGGAGAATCCCTGCGTCTTACCGGCGAATGGACCGAACATCCGAAGTTCGGGCGGCAGTTCAAGGCCGAAACCTGCGAGCATGTGCTGCCCGCGTCCCTGAACGGCATCCGCCGTTTTCTGGAGTCCGGCGCGGTGAAGGGCATAGGCGGGAAAATCGCCGAGCGTCTTGTCAGTCGTTTCGGCAGCCAGGTGCTGGACATTCTGGATACGGACCCGGACCGCCTGCTGGAAGTGGACGGCATTGGTCCGTCCAAGCTGAAGACCATCCTGACCTCCTGGCGGGAAAAACGGGAAGTGCGCGGGCTCATGCTCTTTCTGCAGACCCACGGCGTGGCCACCACCTTCGCCCATCGCATTTTCCGCCAATACGGTGTGAATGCCGTACAGCGCCTGCGCGCCAATCCGTATGATCTGGCTTACGACATCCACGGCATAGGTTTTCGCACTGCCGACGATATGGCCCTCAAGCTCGGTTTCGCCGAGGACGCGCCCCAGCGGCTGGAAGCGGGAGTGGAGTATTGTCTGCGCCAGACCGCCGAAAGCGCCGGGCACATGTTTCTGCCCCGCCCCATGCTGGCCGAGGAGGCGGCCCGGTTGCTCGGATGTCATGACCTGGAACTGGTGGAAGAGCGGATTGACGCCCTGGTGGAGCGCAAGCGTCTGGTGGTGGAGCCCGCGGACGGCGGGGAAAACGTATTTCTGATATATTTCTGGCGGACCGAGCGGGAAATCGCCTCCCGGTTGCACGCTCTGCGCGAGCACGCAAGCCGGCTGGCTCCGGACAGGATCGCCGCCGCCGTGGAGCGGGAGGAAGAGCGGCTTGCCCTCAGCCTGTCGGCTGAACAGCGGCAGGCCGTGGAGTCGGCCTGCGGGGAAAAGGTGGCCATCATCACCGGCGGACCCGGCACGGGCAAGACCACCATCACCCGAGTGGTGGTTCGCGCCCTGAAGGCTCTGGGACTGCGCATCGGCCTCGCAGCGCCCACGGGCCGGGCGGCCAAGCGTCTGTCCGAGGCCACGGGGTTCACGGCCGTCACCCTGCACCGGCTGCTGCGTTTCCAGCCGGGCACGGGCTTCGAGTTCGGCGAGGAAAAAAAACTCTCGCTGGATGCTTTGGTCGTGGACGAGGTTTCCATGCTGGACAGCGGCCTGTGTCTGGCGCTGCTGCGGGCTCTGCCTTTGACCTGCCGCCTTGTTTTTGTGGGCGATGAAAATCAGCTGCCGTCCGTGGGCGCGGGAAACATTCTGGGGGACATGCTGGAGAGCGGAAGCATTCCGGCCGTGCGCCTGACCCATATCTACCGGCAGGCAAGGGAAAGCATGATCGTGGTCAACGCCCACCGCATCAATCAGGGCGAATTTCCGCAGGGCAGCACCCATGCTCCGCCCAGAGCCGATATTTTCTGGGTGGAAAAGGAGCACCTGGGCGAGTTGCAGAGCCTCATCCTGCGCATGGTCTGCGAACGCATCCCCGAAGCCTACGGGCTTGATCCCATGACGGATGTGCAGGTGCTCACGCCCATGCACAGGGGCGAGGTCGGCACCATTGCCCTGAACCGGCTTTTGCAGGAGCACCTCAACCCCGAGGGCCGGGAACTGACGCGCGGCCAGCGCGCCTACCGGATCGGGGACCGCGTGCTGCAACTGCGCAACAACTACGACAAGGATGTCTTCAACGGCGACCTGGGCCGCATTGTGGGGTTCGACACGCAGGACGAAACCCTGACCGCGGAATTCGACGGTCGCGAGGTGGAGTACGCCTTCGACGAACTGGACGAGATCGGGCTGGCCTATGCCATCAGCGTGCATAAGAGCCAGGGCAGCGAATACCCGGCCGTGGTCATGCCCGTGGTCACGCAGCATTACATGCTACTTCAGCGGAATCTCATCTACACCGGGCTGACCAGGGCCAGAAAGCTGGCCGTGCTGCTGGGGTCACGCCGGGCCATGCATATGGGGTTGGGAAACGAGCGCGGCCGGCGGCGTTATACCACTTTGGCCGCGCGGCTGAGAGAATGGGATTTCATGGACGGCCCTAGGCGGTGTCGTCAATAAATGTTTACCCAAATGGCGATACACCTGATGTGTA
>JAUMXF010000051.1 GCA_030529235.1 Pseudomonadota bacterium | reverse complement strand
TTGAGCACAACTAATCAACTTTCCTCATTTTTGCAATTAATGAGGCCTGAGCCTAATACCTCCCCCGGCTCACTGAACCTGCCCCATGGCTCCGAATCCTCCGTCCTCTAATGCGGAGATGCGGGGGGCCTTATTGACAGACTCGACGACGATTTATCTGGGAACTTTGTTCAATCGCTTCTCCTGAATTTCGTCTTCGATCTGGATGCCCCCAATGATCTATCTGTCCGATGTATCCACCAAACCCGAAACACCATTTTTACCTCTGGGCCCATCGAATCGCCCACCATATTAAACAGGACAAGACTTCCCCAGTTTATGATGTGTCGCCGCTTCGCGGCCGCGTTGTGCCCCGGAAACCTTTGGGCTATGGTGCCTTTCGTCACGACGGAAAGCCAAGGAGCCAATCCATGCCCACCATCATGCCCACGGACAGGAATCTGCGCGAAGCCATTGCCTGGATCGAGGAGCGTCGCGGCGAAGGCGGCGACGTGCGCGCCCTCATGGCCGAAGCCGGACCCCGCTACAATCTCACTCCTTTGGAAGAGCAGGCCCTGTCGCGCTTCTATGAGCGGGAAGACACGCATCCATGATCCGCATCCCTCTTCTGCAGCGCGTCCTGTTCCGGGAAATGGCTCTCATCACGGGCATCTGCCTCGGAGCCCTGCTCTGCCTCATTTTACTGGGCCGTCTGCTGCAACTGCGCGATCTGTTTCTGGCTCAGGGCGTGACCGTCGTGGATCTGATCCGGCTGTTCGTCTATCTGAGCCCGCTTTTTCTCATTCTGCTGGTGCCGGTTTCGTGCATGCTGGGTCTTTTTCTGACCCTGTTGCGCATGAGTGCGGACAGGGAACTCGTGTCCCTGCGGGCGGGGGGCCTGAGCTTCAGGGCCTTGTTGCCCGCTCCGGTGATGCTGAGTCTGATCTGCTGCGGGCTGACCCTCTGGCTTTCCCTGGCCGGCATCTCCTGGGGCATGGACAATTTCCGGAGAATGGTGGTGGAGCTGGCCCGGCACAAGACCGCCGTCAGCGTGCAGCCCGGCGTGTTCAACACCTCATTTCCGCATCTGACGGTTTACGCCCGGCAGGCCGATCCGGGCACCGGAGAGCTGCGGGATATCTTCGCCCGGGAAAATTCCAGGCCCGGCGCGCCGGCCACCGTCGTCGCGCCCCGGGGCCGGATCGACTCCGATCCTGAGCGGGGGCAGATTTTCGTGCGCCTGGAAGACGGCCGCGTGTACCGCGAGGAAGACGGTGAACTCTCCGTGGTCGGCTTCGGGCGGTATCTTCTTTCTCTGGACACGACCCGGCTGCTGGGGGGCTTCGAGCTCAAGGACAAGGCCCCGAAGGAAATGTCCTGGCAGACTCTGCGGGGCGTATTCCGGGGTGCCTTCGACCACGAGAGTCTCAATTTTCAGCGCAAGGTGCACATCGAACTGCACAAGCGTCTGGCCCTGCCTGCCGCCTGCCTGGTGCTGGGGCTCTTCGCCTTGCCGCTGGCTTTCTTTTTTCAGGGCATGAAGCGGCAGTACGGTCTGGTCGTGGCTCTGGGCGCCTTCTTCCTGTACTATGTGCTGCTTTCGGCGGGCATGTCCCTGGCCGAGGGCGGCGTGCTCGAACCGGCGGTGGGCCTGTGGCTGCCCAACGCTCTTTTTCTGGCCGCGGCTCTGGCCGGTATCCGGATGGCGGCGGAGGAACGCGGGTGGAGCCCGGCCATTTTGAAATACTTTTCGCGGCGCGGGCCGCGTGCCGGGAGCAGTTTATGACCCTGCTCACCCGCTATTTTCTGCGCCAGAACATGGGGCTGTTGCTGCTGATCTGCGCCATCGGCCTTGGGACATACGTGTTTATCGATCTTTTCGACCGGCTGGACGATTTTTTGGACTCCGGCACGGGGCTTCAGGATGTTGTCGCGTACTTCATCTATCGCCTGCCCTTTATCCTGGCCCAGATTTTTCCGGCGGTCTTTTTGCTCGCGCTGGTCACCCAGTTCGGGCTTATGGCCCGCGGCAGGGAGCTGCTGGCCCTGGAAGCCTGCGCCGTTTCCTTTGGCACGCTGTCCAGAAGCGTGCTGATTTACGCCCTGATCCTGTGCGGTGTGCAGCTTACGCTTTCCGAATTTCTGGGGGTGCACGGACACAGGGCCGCCGACAGAATCTGGAACGAGGAGGTTCGCAATCGCCAGATGCAGAACCGGCGGCTGCACGACATCTGGTTCCGGGAGGAAAACAGGGTCGTGCATCTGTCTTCCGTCGTTCCGGCCCAGGAAAACGGCACCGGCGTGGAGATATTCATGCTCGATCCGGCGTCCGGAGCGATCGACGAGATCGTGCGGGCCGAATCCTTTGAGGTTCAGCGCGGGGAATGGGTGCTGAGCGGCGTCGAGCGGACCGTGCCCGCCTCTTTTTCCGTCATCCGGGAAGATGCGCTGCGGCTGCGGATGGTGACTCCGCTGAAGAGTTTTCTGGTCATCGATCCCAAGGCCAGTCTGGAATCCCTGCCTTTGTGGCGGCTGGGAAGCGAGATCCGGCGGCTTCGGGATTCGGGCTCCAATATCGAGAGGCTGCTGACGGCCTGGCACACGAAGCTGGCCTATGCCGGTTCGGTGCTGATCATGGGGCTCATCGCCCTGGCCCTGGTTTCCGTGTCCGGCTCGCTCTATCTGACCATACCGCTCGGCCTGGTGGTCACGTTCTGTTATCACGGCATGTTCGTACTGTGTGTTTCGGCCGGGGAAAAAGGCCTTGCGCCGCCCTTTGCCGCGGCCTGGGGAGCCAACATCTTCTTTGCGGCCCTGGCCGGGGCCCGGATGCTCTGGGGCCGCGCGCGGCTTGGCTGATGTAAGGCCGTCACGGGGGGAACAATGATCTGGTGGATTACTCTGGGTGGATTTCTGCTGGGATGCGTGGTGGCTTACGCCATGATCCAGGGCGGCGGTCAGGACGAGGACTGATGCCAAGCCCCACCGGCACGTGCTGATAATCGGGGTTGTCCGAAAACAGCAGGATGGCGGTGGCTTTTGACCTGTTTGCCGCCGTCCCGCTGTGGCTGAAATGATCGGGCGCTATCCCCTGCGGCTGACCAGCAGGCTGTTCATGGGCGTGACGATGGCGCTGCCCCGGTATCCGACCATGCGGCGGTTTTCGGAACGCAGGCGGAGCAGCTCTTCCTTGAGGGAACGGTGCAGGGCTCTGGCCTCGTGACGCAGGCGGGCGTTCATGTCCTGCAGCTTGGTCAGTTTGTCCAGAAACGCTTCCCGCTTCTCTCCGGGGCCGGCCTGGATGAAAGCATTGATGGCTTCTTCCCGCTCGGACAAAACGGCCGCCAGTCCTTCGGTATCCTCAGCGGCGAGATGCACCGCTTCCTGTCTGCCCAGATTCACAATCCGCTCAAACATATCCTCAGGCATGGGCTTTCTCCCTGGCGGCGGTCTTCATCGCCTCCCGCAGGCCGGCCACAAGGTCCTTGGTCTTCCGCACCAGGGGCAGGTACTCGTACTCGAGCAGGTCGGCGAGCAGAATCCAGTCCTCGTTTTCCTGAATCTCGATCATCTCCGAAAAAAGCTGGGAAAGGCTGTCCAGCGTACCGTCCTGGTCCAGAGCGGAATCCACCGCGAATTCCCCCCTCAGCACGGCGACCATGGACAGAAAGTCGCGGTTCACTGCCAGCAGGTCGGAATAGAGTTCGAGGGCCATACCATCTTCGGCCAGGCGAAAATATTCCGCCACCTGGCTGCCGGCCTTGTCCATCAGGGTGACCACCTTGTAGAGTTCCTGAGTGATGTTCCGGGCCATTTCCCCGGCCGTCACGGAGACGATTTCCACCCGCTCGATGGAGTTTGTTTCCATGTCCTCGGCCTGATGCGGATAGATTTCCGAAAAAGCCTCGTCGTTGACCAGAACATCGGTGACCACCCGCTGCCGCATGCGGTCGTCCGCCATGACCTGTTCTATGATCTGTTCAAGATTCTCAAAATGCCGGACTTCAAGGGCGCTGCGCTGGCCGTCGATGATAATCATGTATCTGTCCTCTTTTCTGGGTTTATTTTGCCTATACAGTCCTATGACATCAACAATCATGCCAGAGTCATGCAGCTCTGGAAAAGCGCCGTCAGGGCGCGGTATTGCCCGCACAGGTTCACGAATTCGTCCATGCGGGATTCCTCCGTCCACTGGTATTTCCACATGGGCCCCAGCACCCCCAGAGCCGGGCTTCGCTCCAGTATATCCTGCAATGTCTGGCAGTTCAGCAGAAACTTCCGGCGCAGAGCGTCGGCGGGCCTCAGCGCGAGCAGCCTGGCCTGCTCCTCCACCAGGGTCAGCAGCAGGGTGCAGCGTTCCAGCTCCCGTGCAAGGCCGGTCCAGAATTCTCCCTGGACCGGCTGGGGGGCGACGGGGGAATTGTCCCTGTCAAAAAAACGGCGATATACGTCGCGCTGCATGCCGATCCACCGGCTTCTGTCCGTTCCGTCATGGCCGGACAGGGAAAAAAGTTCCATGAACCCCTGTGCGTCCCGTCTGGCCTGCCATGCGCGGGCACCCAGACCCAGGGGGATCTTCCAGCTTTCTCCGCCGAGCCGGGCCGCGATGGCCTCACCCAGCAGGCCGGGGTCGATTCGTTCCCGGCAGACCAGGGCATGCGGGCATTTCTCTCCGAAAGAACATGGATGACAGTCCATGTCCGGCTCAAGAGAAAGGCTGCCTTCCAGACAGGGGCCGGTGTCGAAGGGCTGGGCCGTGCCCAGAAAAACCGCCGCCACCGGAACGCCGAGCCCCGCCGCCAGATGCATGGTGCCCGTGTCGTTGGTCAGCAGCAGTTCCGTTTCGAGCAGCACGGCGGCCAGGGTTTCGAGATCCGTCGCGCCTGTGAGGTCGAGAAAGGGGTAGTCGGCCCGGGCCGCGAATTCTTGCCCCAAATGGGCTTCCGCCGCGCTGCCCAGCAGTACCGGAGAGCGCCCGCTTCGCTCCCGGATCACGCGTCCGGCGCGGACAAAGGCGGAAACGGGCCAGCGCCGGTAGTCCTGACTGGCCCCGAGCTGAAAAGCCACCGCCGGCCCTTCCAGTCCGGCCAGCAGGGACCGCGCCCGCTCTCGCGCGGCCGGAGAGGGTTTCTTCAGCACCAGTGGAGCGGAAGGTACGTTCGCCACCCGCGTGAAAAGATCCGCCAGATTGAAAGGGCTGCATCCCCGGTAGGCGGAAGCCGCCTGCAGGAAAGCGGCCCACAGGCCGGAATAGGTGCCGAAACCCAGCCGGTCCAGACCGAATCCCAGATACTCCCGGCCGCTTAAGCAGCGCGACAGCACCCGGGCCGGAAGGGTCGGGGTCAGATTGACGATCCGGTCCCACGTGCCGGCTTCGGCGCTCCAGGCGTCCAGAGCGGCCACGGCTTTCGGCCAGCTCCGGTCGAGCAGAGCCAGAAACTTGGCTCCGGGCACGGCCAGTACCTGATCCAGATCCCGCAGCAGAACCGTTGCGCCCTGAAAGGTGTCCAGACAGGCCAGAGCCACATGCCCGCCCTGAGCCCGCAGCCCGCTCAGTACGGGCTGGGTCTGAAGCAGGTCTCCGAACCGGGTCAGATTGATGACGAGAGTGCGCATGGTTCCTCCGGCTAACAAGAGGCATGCCAGCAGCTCAAGGGCACCGCCGGCGGTCCGCCCTTGCGCTCCCGCCAAAGGGACCGTAGGAGGCTTGCCGAGGAGTCAACATATGAAACCATCCCTTGCTTTTGGCATCAAAACCCTGCTCATCGTGGCCGCGGCCGTGGGTCTGGCCTTTCTGTTCGACGCCGCACGGCAGGAAACGCTTCGTATCGCCTCTCCCGAACCTGCCGCACCGGCCCCGGAGAACGTTCCGGCCAGCCGGGACATTTCCCTGAACGACGCCGAAGTCCTGTACCGCTCGGGGCAGGCCGTTTTTCTCGACGCCCGCGATCCGGACCTTTATGAGGGCGGGCACATCGAAGGCGCGCTCTCGCTGCCGCCCTTCGCCTTCACGCGGGAGTTTCCGGCCATCCGCGACCGGCTGGAGCGGAAAACCGTCATCACCTATTGCGACGGTGAATTCTGCGAGCTGAGCCACGAGCTGGCGGAGCAGCTCTCGGCGGCGGGAGTGCCCGGTGTCCGGGTGCTCAGAAACGGCTGGGCCCTGTGGCGGGGCCACGGGCTGCCCACGGCGGCCGGACCTGTCCCCGCGCCGGATGCCGGTATGACGGACATGTCCGGCTCCGTGCCGCCAGAGGATTCCGCGCCGGTGGATAGCGGCCAGGCCGGGATGCATCCTGCCAGGGATGCCGGGATGTCCGCGCCGGATGATCAATTTCTCACCAGCCCCAACGCTTCGGAGGTGCCATGAGCACGCCCGCGCATTCCCTGCGCCTGATTCTGGCCCTGATTTTCACCGCCGCGGCCATCCCCAAGATTCTGGACCCGGCGGCCTTCACCCAGAGCGTGGCCGGATACCAGCTTCTGCCGGACGCGCTGGTCCGGTTCACGGTTCTGACTCTGCCCTGGCTGGAAGTCCTGCTGGCCATCCTGCTGGTTTGCCAGGTCTGCACGGGCCCGGCCCTTTTTCTGACCAATCTGCTGTTCACCGTCTTTCTGGCCGCGCTGGGAAGCGCCCATCTGCGCGGACTCGATGTGGACTGTGGCTGCTTCGGTTCCTCGGCATCCGCCAGCATGACCTGGTACCTGATCCGCGACGTGATTTTTCTGGCCCTCGGACTGGCCGCGGCCTGGCTGTACCGCCGGGAAAATCCTTCCCGGGAAAGGACCGTCCGCTCGGCCGAACCCGTCATGGATACCGAAGAAGCGCCTGCAATAACAGATTGAGCGGGGATGCCGCGTCTCTTTCCGGAAAGCGATCCGGCTCGCCCGTTTTCCGGGCGGATTCCAAGGAGCACACATGCTTGACCGCGCCGCCGTCCTGGCTCTGATAGACGATTCCATGCTGGTCCATTCCCTGGAAACGGAAGCCGTCTTGCGCGCCCTGGCCCTGCGTCTGGGGCATGATCCCGAACTCTGGGGGCTGACCGGGCTGCTGCACGATCTGGATTATCCCGAAACCAGGGACCTCCCCCAGAGACATGGGCTGGAGACCGCCGCACGGCTGGCCGGACAGATGCCCGAGGAAGCCCTTCTGGCCATCAGCCGCCATAATGACATGAACGGCAGCCAGCCCCGGACCGTACTGGATTTCGCCCTGCGCTGCGGGGAAACGGTGACCGGCCTGATCCATGCCGCCGCCCTGGTCCGGCCCACGCGCCTGCGCGGCATGGAGGCCAAAAGTCTGCGCAAGAAGATGAAGGACAAGGCCTTCGCGGCCACGGTCTGCCGCCGGACCATCGGCGAGTGCGAACACCTGGGGCTGGAGCTGAACGAGTTTCTGACCCTGGCCATCGAGGCCGTCGCGCGGATCGAGGGCGACGTGGGCCTGGCCTGACGGCCATGCGCCATTTTTTCCTGTACACCTCGAACCGTCTGGAACATCTGGCGCTCGTGCTGGCCCGGGTCACGGCCGAGCCCCTCGATCCCATGCGTCCCGAGACCATTCTGGTCCAGTCCGCGGGCATGCAGCGCTGGGTATCCATGCAACTGGCCCGCGAGCACGGCGTCTGGGCCAATGCCCGTTTTCCCTTTCCCGTCGCCTTTGCCTACGATCTGGCCCGCGGCCTCCTGCCCGGCCTGCCCGAGGAATACCCTCTGTCCCAGGAACGGATGCTCTGGCGCGTGGCAAGCCTTCTGCCCGGTCTGGCCGACAGGCCGGAATTCGCGCCGGTCAGACGCTATCTGGACGGCGCGGACACGCTCAAGCTGATTCAGCTCGCCCGGAAAATCGCCTTCCATTTCGATCAGTATCTGATCTTTCGTCCCCGCTGGGCGGCCCTCTGGGAGGCCGGCCGGACCTGCGGGGAAACACATGGCGACCCCGGCGCGGAAGCCTGGCAGGCCGTCCTGTGGCGGGAAACGGCCAAAGGCCGCGAACAGGAGCATCGCGCGGCCCTGCTGCGGCGGGTCATGGAGGAGCTGCGGCAAAAACCCGCCGTCCTGCCGCCGCGCCTGTCCGTATTCGGCATTTCCACCCTGCCGCCCGCGTATCTGGATCTTCTGCTGGCTCTGGCCGAACACATTCCCGTGCACATGTTTCTGCTCAGCCCGTCCCGCCAGTACTGGGGGGACCTGCCCGGACGGCGGGAACGCCTGCGGGAGTACCGTCTGCTGACCGGGCACGGCGTACCGCCGCAGGAGGAGTCCGCAAATCCCCTGGCCGGACTGGGCGCCTCAGGACGCGACTTTCACGATCTGCTGGTTGCCGGCGGAGTGGAGGAAATGCAGCTGTATCGGGATTTCTCCGCCCCGCGCACGCTGCTGGAGCACGTTCAGCAGAATCTGCTGGAGCTTTCACCCGTGCCGGACTCCCTGCCCGATCTGGACTGCGAATCCATTCAGGTTCACTGCTGCCACAACCCCATGCGTGAAATGGAGACGCTTCAGGACATCATTCTGGACCGTCTTCAACGCGACGAAACCCTGACCCCGCGGGACATACTGATCATGGCCCCAGACATGGACCTCTACGCGCCTTTCATCCAGGCCGTGTTCGGCGCGCCCGAGGACCCGTCCCGCTTCCTGCCTTTTTCCATGGCCGACCGCAGGCCGTCCCAGACGCAGACCCACGCCCGTCTCCTGTTGGAACTTCTGGAGTTTAGCCTCTCCCGTTTCGAGGCCACGGCCGTGCTGGATCTGCTGGAAGCTCCGGCCATCCGCCAGACGCTTCAGCTGGACGAAACGGATGTCTCGCGCATCAGGGAATGGGTGGACGAGGCTAGAATCCGCTGGGGCGCGGACCCGGACTTTCAGTCTCAAACCGGAGGCGCCCTTTACCCCCAGAACACCTGGGAGCAGGGGCTGGCCCGGCTCTTTTTGGGATACATGACCGGCCCCGGCGGCTTGCCGGTGCAGGGCGTCTCCCCGCTCGGTCCCCTTGGCGGAAACGATCAGGAACTGCTGGGGCGTCTTGCGGCCTTTCTGGACCAGCTCCGCCAGATGCGGGACTTTCTGGGTATCCCGGCCGGGGCCGGAGAATGGCGGCAGCGCCTGCTGTGGATGCTGGACACCTTCTTCCCCCGGGACCGGGACACGGCGGATGCCCTGTGCGGCCTGCGCCAGTCCGTCACGGCTCTGGTTCAGGCCATGAGTGCCGGCGCGCCGGAAATCATTGTGGACAGCCGGGCCATGCTGCATCTGCTGCGTGAGAGGCTGGACGCGGCTCCGGCCGAAGGCGGCTTTCTGAGCTCGGGGCTGACCTTCTGCGGTCTGCGTCCCATGCGGGCCATTCCGTTTCGGGTCATCTGCCTGGCCGGGCTGTCCTCCACGGGCTTTCCGCGTCAGGATACCCGTCCCGGATTCGATCTCATGGCCGCCTCGCCCCGCCCCGGAGACCGCAGCTTGCGCGACGACGACCGGTACCTGTTTCTGGAAAGCCTCATCTCCGCGCGGGACGCCCTCATTCTGACCTATCCCGGCCTGTCTCCCAGGGACAACAGCGAGTCGCCCCCGTCGGTACTGGTGTCCGAACTTCTGGACTATCTGGACAGCCGCGTCCGGGTATCCGGCCGGCCGCCGTCCGAGGCCCTGGTCACGCGCCACCGGCTGCAGGGTTTTCATCCCGATTATTTCCGCTCCGGCAGCCCTCTTTTTTCCTTTTCCGAACAGAACTGCCGGGGAGCCAGAGCCCTGTGCGGCGAGCCCGTGTCCCGGCCCTTTTTTCCGGTGGACGCGCTTCAGGAGGTCTGCCCGGCTTCCTGTCCGGAGATTTCTCTGGGCGAGCTGGAAGATTTTCTGAGCCATCCCGTGCGCTGCCTGCTGCGCACCCTGGGTGTACGGCCTGTCAGGCCGGACGGGGAAATTCCGGATGAAGAACCGCTGGCCGTACCGGGCGCTCTGGACGGGTTCGGCCTGAATCAGGACCTGCTGGATTTCATGCTGGCCGGAAATCCGCCGGAATCCGCCGTGCGGGAGCGGCTGCGCGCCGGACAGGGCCTGCCGCCCGGTCCGGCCGGACAGGAGGCTATCCGGGAAATATACGCCCAGGTCAGCGATCAGGCCGCCCGGATACGGATGGAGCAGGGCGGGGAAAAGCCTGTCTTTCACGATTTGGCGCTCGATCTGGATACATGCCGGATAACGGCCAGACTGCCCCTGCTGGCGGACGGAGCGGGGTGGCGCATGGTCGCCTTTCGGGCCACGAAACTCAAAGGGCCAGACATGCTCCGGCTCTGGGTCCGCCATCTGGCAGCCAAGGCTGCCGGGCTTTCCGTCGCATCGGTCCATGTGGCCAGAGGTGACATTTTCACGGCCCCGGCGGTGTCCCAGGAGCAGGCCGCGCACATCCTGCGGGATCTGGTCCGGCTGCGGATGTCGGGCATGAGCGCGCCGCTGCCTCTTTTTCCCCGCGCGTCCCTGGCTTACGCCCGCAAACGCTTCGACACGAAAAACAGCGATATGGAAAGCGCTCTGAGGAAGGCCCGGGAAGTTTGGCTGGGGGGCTATTCCACTCATCCCGAGCGGGAAGACCCGTTCCTGCGCGCCGTGTATCTGGACGCCGAGCCCGACTGGGAAGTCTTCGCGGCCGTGACCGAAGCCGTGTACGGCCCGCTGCTTGGAGGCGATCGTGACCCGTGAGATTCTGGACCCGCGCACCGCGCCTCTGGACGGCGCGACTCTGGTGGAAGCGAGCGCCGGAACGGGCAAGACCTATGTCCTGACCAGTCTTTTCCTGCGCCTGCTGCTGGAGAAACGCCTGCCCGTGGATCAGATTCTGGTGGTCACCTTCACCGAGGCGGCCACGGAAGAGCTGCGTGGCCGCATCCGCAAGCGGCTGGCCGAAGCGGCGCAGGTTCTGGAGGGAGGGGAGACGGATGATCCGTTTCTGGCCTGGCTGCGGGAGACATACGGGGATACGGATGCGGGGGCACTGCTGCGCGGGGCCCTGCGGAATTTCGATCTGGCCCGGATATTCACCATTCACGGATTCTGCCGCCACACGCTGACCCGTGGGGGCTTCGAGTCCGGCAACCTGTTCGATACGAAGCTTGAACCCGATCTGTCCGGCCTTGTCCGCCAGGCCTGCCTGGATTTCTGGCGGCGCCGCGTGCTCCCTCTGGAGGGTATGACCGGCGCTTTCGTGCGCGGGAGCGTGACCGTAAAGCGCCTGACGGAGCTCGCTGCTCTGCCTTTTCTGGCCCAGGGGCCGCGGTTGGAACCACAGGACCCGGCGCCGGATGTGCGCGGGGCGGAAGAAGCCTTCACCATGCTGGCAGAACGGCTGGCCGCTCTCTGGCCCGCCTCGCGCGAGGCCGTCCGCGCCGAACTCTTCGGGCACACGGCTCTCAAGGCGAACATGAGCAGGCCCGATCAGCTGGAAGAACGCCTGGCCGTCCTCGATGCCTATGCCGCCGCGCCTGTTCTGAAGCTGCCCGAGAAATTGAAGGAGCTGACGCCGGAGTACATGGCTTCCATGACCAAAAAGGGCGCGGCACCTCCCGATCATCCGGTTTTCCATCTTGTCGGCGAACTGCTGCAACGCGGGCGGGAACTGATGCCGCTGCTGGAACGGTTCTGCGCCTGCCTGTGCCGGGATTTTCTGGCCGGGCTGGACGACGATCTGGAACGGCGCAAGTCGGAGCGGAACATTCAGGGCTTCGACGACCTGATCCGCACCATGCGGCGGGCCGTGGACGACGAAGGCTTCGTGCGGGCTGTTCCGTACCGTGCCGCACTCATCGACGAATTTCAGGACACGGACGGTCTGCAATATGCCATTTTTTCCACGCTGTTCCGGGATCTGCCCCTGTTTCTGATCGGCGACCCGAAGCAGGCCATCTATTCCTTCCGGGGCGCGGACCTGCACACCTATCTGCGGGCGGGAAAATCCTGCGGCCGCAAGATGGCCCTCGGCACCAACCATCGTTCCACCCCGGAGCTGATCCGGGCCGTGAACCACATTTTCGAACGCCCTGGAAATCCGTTTCTGAACCCGGACATCGCTTACGCTCCCGTGCATTGGCCGGACGAGCCGCACGCCCGCCCCCTGATCGAGGACGGCCGGGAAACTCCGGCTCTGACCATCTGGGTGCCTCGCGGTGAAAAGCCCCTGTCGCAGACCGAAGCGCAGCCGCTCATCTGCCGGGCCGTGGCCGCCGAGATATCGCGTCTGTTGCGGACGGCGGAGCAGGGGAGAGCGCTTCTGGGCGACAGTCCCCTGCGTGCCGCGGACATGGCCGTACTGGTGGAGACCAACCGCCAGGGCGATCTTGTGCATCAAGCCCTGCGCGCATGCGGCGTGCACAGCGTGCTGCACCAACCGGCCTCGGTTTTCGACACGCCCGAAGCTTTGGAAATTCTGGCCTTGCTGCGGGCGTTGTCGGAAAGCCGCGGGCAGACCGCCCTGCGTACGGCTCTGGGCACGGTCCTCATGGGGCTTGATGCGGCGGATTTACGTCTGCTGGACACCGAGCCCCGGCTGCTGGAAGAATGGGGAGACCGCATGAGCCGCTGGCGGGAACTGGCCGGAAAGCAGGGCGTCATGGCGGCCATGACCCGCGTGCTTGGCGAGACCAGAGTGCGGCCGCGCCTGCTGGGTCTGCCCGGCGGAGAGCGGCGCATGACCAACGTGCTGCACTGCCTGGAAATTCTGCACGCCCGCGAGCGTGAAACCCGTGCCTCCCTGCCGTCGCTGACCCGGTGGTTCGCCCGGCAGACGGCTTTGCCGCTGACGGAGGAATCGCAGCTGCGTCTGGACTCGGACCGGGACGCCGTACACATCGTGACAATCCACAAGAGCAAGGGGCTGGAATATCCCGTGGTTTTCTGTCCGTTCCTGTACGGGCAAGCCAGAATCGGCAATGGACAGATTCTGACTCACGAGCGGGGACTGGTGCTGGATCTGGGCTCCGAAGAATTTTCGCGCCGCCGGGAAAACGCGCTGCTGGAAGCCCGGGCAGAGCTGACCCGTCTGACCTACGTGGCTCTGACCAGGGCCGCCAGCCGCTGCTATATGGTCTGGGGGCGGTTCAAAACGGCTGAAACGTCCGGCCCGGCCTGGCTGTTTCACGGGCACAGGACCGTCGGAAATGAGGCTCCCGGCTGGAAGACCATTTCCGAACAGGACATGCTCGAAGACCTCTGTGCCCTGTCCGGCCCGGAAATCGAGGTGGCGGATCTGCCGCAGACGGAAGTCCGGCCTGTTGCGCGTCAGACCGGCCCGGAGGATGATCTCGCACCCCGGCCGTGGACCAGACATCTTCCGCCCGCCTTTGGCCTGACCAGCTTTTCCGGCCTGACCAGATCTCCGGGGCCGGCTCCGCCCCCCGGTCTGGACGACGCCGACGCCGAGGACGCCTTCGAGGAAGCGGACGACCTCATGGCCAAGTTTCCGCGTGGGGCCACGGCGGGCTCCTGCCTGCACCGCGTTTTTGAGCTCATGGATTTCAGCCGCCCGGAGAGTATCTCCCCGGCCGTGGACCAGGCGCTGGACCAGTTCGGCATGGACCCTGTCTGGAAGCCTGCGGTGGAGGACATGGCCGTGCGGGTCCTCGATGCCGATCTGGGCGGCTTTCGTCTGTCCGGCATGGCCGAACGGCTGGTGGAACTGGAATTTCTCTTTCCGTTGCGTCCCGTGACCCGTGAGGATCTGCTCCGGGCCTACCGCCGTCATGCCCCGGAGCAACCCCGGGAGTTGGCCACGCACATGGAGCGGCTGCA
The DNA here is from genome assembly GCA_030529235.1 of Pseudomonadota bacterium. Lineage (GTDB taxonomy): Bacteria > Desulfobacterota > Desulfovibrionia > Desulfovibrionales > Desulfomicrobiaceae > Desulfomicrobium. The sequence goes on along the minus strand of JAUMXF010000051.1, from coordinate 1,595 downwards.
TTTCGAGCCGCGTCAGGGTTTCATGACGGGCTTCATCGACCTGGCAGTCCGGCACGAAGGGCGGTTTTATCTGGTGGACTGGAAATCCAACTGGCTCGGCCCCACAGCGCGCCACTACACGCCTCAGACCATGCGCCAGGCCATGACGGAGCATCATTACTTTCTGCAATGTCACCTGTACTGCCTGACCCTGGACCGCTACCTGTCCCTGCGGATGCCCGGATACCGCTACGAGGAACACTTTGGAGGCGCGCGCTACGTGTTTCTGCGCGGCGTGGACCCGGCCCGGCCAGGTCAGGGCGTCTACATCGACCGACCGGAACCGGAGTTTCTCGCGGCTCTGGGCGATGTGCTCTTCGACGATCCGGTGGAGCCGTAAGCGCGGAATTTTGCAAGGAATCAGCCGCGCTGTTTTTCCCTCTTCACGCGCCACATCTGCCGGCCGGCAGACAAGGAGTACGCCATGCCTGTTCACCAGAAGCTTGTCGCGGAAATCCGGGCGGTTCTTCCTCTTCACGCCGACCCGGAAAACGCGGCCGGACAGCAAAAATATCTCAAAACCACCGAGCCTATACTGGGGCTGAAGATTCCGGCGCTCAGGCGAATGGTCCAGCAAATCGCCCGGAAACACGCGCCCGGCGGATTGCCGCCAGCTGACCTGCTGGATACCGCGCGTACGCTGTGGGATCAGGCTACCCACCGCGAATACCGCCGCGCGGCGATTCTCCTGCTGCTCATGCCCGGACATGCGAAAATGCTGGATTCCAGTGCCATGGAGCTGGTCGAGCATTTTGTCCGGACAGGCGCGTGGTGGGACTTGGTGGATGAGTGCGTGCACACACAACCACATTCGGGGCGTGGAAGGAACTGCGGCCTTTGATGCCGAATGCAGACGCATGCTGATCTGGGCGCAGGATCCCGACCGCTGGATCCGGCGCTACGCCATCCTCTGCCAGCTTCAGGCCAAACAAAACACGAGTGAAAAACTTCTGACCCAGGTCATCGAGCCGAATCTGGAAGACAAGGAGTTCTTCGTGGCCAAGGCCATCGGCTGGGCGCTGCGGGACTACGCCCGGACCAGTCCCGGATGGGTGCTCAGGTTCGTGGCCGCGCACCCCGGCATGCAGCCGTTTTCCAGACGGGAGGCCCTCAAGCGCCTCTGACCGCGAACCGCTCTTTCCCCACTCTTTTTTCAACCCACTCGTCAATCGCTTTCGCTCCGCAAGACCCGGTATGTTCGCCGGACTGGCCGCAATGGCCGGTACCTGTGTCCTGCTGCATGAGCAAATGGATGCACTGCTGCTGGCCGGTCTCTTTTTGCGCGGGGGAGCCATCGGACTCCTGACCCTTCAGGCCATGACAGCGGCCCTGGAATCCACGCCGAAGTTTCTTGCCATAGCAGGCATTCTGGAGCGCATCTCCGCCATGCCCGGAAGTGCGGCGGTAACGGCGAGCTTCAGCGCCGTATGGTGGGAACAGAGCGCGGCTTTTCCCGGGTCGCGGCTTCGGCCGGATGGTTGCGGCAGGAAATCCCGCCGGAATGACCGGACATTCATCATGCACATTATGTCATGTTTTTGGTCCGAATTGGTATG
>JAUMXF010000050.1:10901-15370 GCA_030529235.1 Pseudomonadota bacterium | reverse complement strand
GAGAAAAAGGTCGATGATCCAGCCCACCAGCAGCAGGCCGAAGGTAAAAAAGTAGATGGTCCCGGAAACAGGACGCCCGTAATAAAACCGGTGCGATCCCGTGAATCCGAAAATCCAGAGCAAATAACCCAGCAATACGTCGTGTGTGTCTTTTTGCATATCAACCTCAGTGTTGGGGGTGATTCAGGGATTCCAGCCAGCGCAGGCTGCGCGACGTGCGCGAAGCCAGACCGGCGTGAGCGGGGTCCACATTCAGGGTGTCGATCATGGATACGTCTTTCTGGAGGCGCAGCGCTTCCAGATAAAGATGGTCTATATCCTCGAAATTCTTTTCATGCCGGAACGCGTCGTGGAAAAGAAGCACCGGGCAGCGCAGCCTGTCCAGAGCCTCCTGCAGGGACTGCTTGCGCAGGAAATCCTTCAGGCCGGGGCTGGCCTGAAACGCCGGAGCCAATTCTTCCATCCCGGCCAGCGCCAGCATGTCCGATACGGGATCGAAAGCCACCACCGCCTTGATACGGGCGTCCCGTCCGGCCAGACGCAGAGCAAGAGTTCCGGCCGCACCTTCGCCCAGCACCCAGAGACGCGCCGGGTCGGCCTCCGGCAGACGGGCAAGGACAACATCGAGAACCTGCCGCGCCGTCCGCAGGCCGCCCTCATCCGCCATGTACCGCTCCATCTCGGCCTGCACCATGGACGGGGACGAGCCTTCAACCCAAGTTCCGGGCACGTCGAAAGCCACGGCGGCCACTCCGGAACGGGCGAAAAGAAGAAGCTGGTCCAGGTCCTCCGAGCCGAGCCGTCCGCCCAAAGCCCTGTCCATGGCCAGGGGCGGCAACAATGCGCACGGAATCGCGCCGCCCGAAAAAGCATCCTCCCCGGCGGGGGGAAGCGCGATCCAGATCTGCTCCGTCTCCTGCGGGGCCAGCAGTTCGTACAGACGCACGCCGTCCTCGATCAGAAGGGGCGGCCCCAGTTCCGGCAATGGAGCGGGCTCCTCCTGCCCTGCCACGCGGCTTACCGCCTCCACCACATCCTCCGGCGTGTTCATGTCGCAGCCGCACAACAGCAGCACCGCCACAAGAAATATTCTCATCCGTCCTCCCGTCATCATATCCGGTGCAAACCCGGCAGCATGGTTGACCTTTGTCCGGCAAAGGACAAAAGAGCTGCTGACCGCAAACAGGCCCGCATCAGTGCGGCCATGAACCCGGAAAACAGAAAGCAGCCTCGAAATCCGCCCCGGCGGTAAGTTCTCAAGCCCCAACCGTCAAGGACATGCCATAATGATCGATTCCCGGCGACTGACCGAAACATTTTTTGATCTGGTCCGCATCGACAGCCCCTCTCTGCACGAAAAGGCCGTGGCCGACCACTTGTGCGCCCTGCTCGCTCCACGCGGCTTTGATATCCGCATCGATGACGCCGGGAAGCTTGCCGGAGGCGACACAGGCAACCTCATCGTACGCGTTCCGGCCACCGGCCCGGGCAAGCCCAGAGCCTTCTCCTCTCATATGGACTGCGTCCCGCCCTGCATCGGCGTGCAGCCCGTCCTGAAGGACGGCGTCATCGCCACCGCCTCGGACACGGTGCTCGGCGGCGACGACAAGGCGGGCATCGCGGCCATTCTGGAAGCCCTCTTCCATCTGGAAGAAGAAAACATCCCGCATCCCGAACTCTTCCTGCTCTTCACCATCTGCGAGGAAGAAGGCCTCGTCGGAGCCAGGAACATGGACTATTCTCTGGTCGGGGCCGAAGAAGCAGTGGTGCTGGACTCCGGCGGACCAGTGGGCACCATCATCACCCGCTCGCCCGCCAAGGCCGACATCGCCATGACGTTTCTGGGGCGCCCGGCTCACGCGGGCATCGAACCGGAAAAAGGAATCAGCGCCATTCAGATGGCAGCCAGCGCCATCACCCGCATGCGTCTTCTGCGCATCGACGGGGAAACCACGGCCAATCTGGGGCGCATCGAAGGCGGCACGCAGACCAACATCGTGGCGGACCGCGTGACCCTGACCGCCGAAATCCGCGCCCAAGAGGAAGCCAGACTTCAGGAACAGGTTGAATATATGCGCCGGTGCTGTGCGGATGCGACCGGGGAAGCCGGAGGCGATTTCTCCTTCACGCCCAGGCTCGCCTACCCCGCCCTGAATGTGCCCGATGGCAGTCCGCTCCTTCAGGATGCTCTGAAGGCCTGTTCCCGCCTGGAGCTGACCCCGGTAGTGAAGGGCACCGGCGGCGGCAGCGACGCCAATGTCTTCTCCGGCCAGGGCATGGCGGCCATCAATCTGGGTATCGGCATGAGCCGGATACACACCACGGACGAGTTCATCACCGTGGACAGCCTGATCCAGATCGCGCGCCTGACGGCCGAACTCATGCGCTCCAGGGAAAGCTGAAGCCTCCGCCCCTTACAGGGCGCGGCAATAGGGCTTTGCCGCGTCCCGGCCTCAGCCCAGCTTCTCAGCCAGCAGTTTGTTGACCAGGGCCGGATTGGCCTTGCCTCTGGACTTTTTCATGACCTGGCCCACGAAAAATCCGGTCAGCTTCCTGTCCCCGGCCCGGAAACGCTCCACCTCGGCCGGGTTTTCGGCCAGCACCTCATCCACGAAACCCTCCAGAGCCGAGTTATCCGAAATCTGGATCATTCCCTTGGCCCTGACATAGGCCTCCGGGTCTCCGCCCGTGGCGAACAGGTCCTTGAACACGGTCTTGGCGATGGTGCCGCTGATGAGCCCGCCGTCCACCAGCCGGATCAGGGCGGCCAGTTCCTCCGGCCGGAATCCGCATTGGGCCAGGGCAGCGCCCCGGTCGTTCAGCTCGCGTAGCAGTTCGCCCATGATCCAGTTGGATACCTTTTTGGGTTCGGCGCCGGCGGACAGTGTTTTCTCGAAATAATCGGCCACGTCCTTTTCGGCCGTCAGCACCTCGGCATCATAGGCGGGCAGGCCCAGTTCCTCCTGGAAACGGCGGCAGCGGGCGGCGGGCAGCTCCGGCAGTTCCGACCGCCACTTCTCGATCCACTCTTCCCTGATGACCAGAGGCGGCAGGTCCGGGTCCGGAAAATAGCGGTAATCGTGGGCCTCCTCCTTGCCCCGCATGGACCGGGTCACGCCCTTGGCCGCGTCGAAAAGCCGGGTTTCCTGAATCACCTGCCCGCCGTCTTCCACCAGATCGATCTGGCGCTCCACCTCATATTCAATGGCCCGCTGGATATTGCGGAAGGAATTCATGTTCTTCAGTTCCGCGCGGGTGCCGAATTCCCGCTGGCCGAAGGGCCGGACGGACACGTTGGCGTCGCAACGGAAACTGCCCTCTTCCAGATTGCCGTCGCAAATGCCCAGATACACCAGGATGGCCCGCAGATTCTTCAGATAGGCCACGGCTTCCCCGGCGGAACGCATGTCCGGCTCGCTGACGATTTCGATGAGCGGCACTCCGGCCCGGTTCAGATCCACATAGGAAACATTGTCCACCGTGGAATGAATGTTCTTGCCCGCGTCGTTTTCCATGTGAATGCGGGTGATGCCGATGCGCTTCTCCCCTTTTTCCGTGTGGATGAAGATATGGCCGTGCTCGGCCACGGGCAGGTCGAACTGGGATATCTGGTAGCCCATGGGCAGGTCCGGGTAGAAATAGTTCTTGCGGGCGAAAAGTGAAGTACGGTTCACCGTGCAATCCACGGCCAGAGCCATTTTCACCGCGTATTCCACGGCTCTGGCGTTCACCACCGGCAAGGCACCCGGCATGCCCGTGCACACGGGGCAGGTGTTCTCGTTGGGGGCGGCCCCGAAAGCCGTGGAACAGGAACAGAAAATCTTGCTGCTGGTTTTGAGCTGGGCGTGCACTTCCAGCCCGATGACGACTTCGTAATTCATGATTGTCTCGCGTTTTGAAGAAACTTGTCCCGGCAAACGGGCCTTCAATCTGTGGTTTGAACAAAATTGTAAATCCCTTTTCGAACTATCCGGGAACCATGAAAAAACTGACCCCAGCCGCTTCCAGGTCAGCCGGGATTATGCGCTGAAACGGAGTCTCCGGCCGTCAGAGATCTCAGGGAAACCTCAGACCATCACTCTCTGTACAGCCGCGCGCCCGCCCGGTGATCTTCCAGACGCAGCCCCATGCGGACCAGTTCCCCGCGCAGTTCGTCGGCCAAGGCAAAATTCCCCTGTTCGCGGGCCCGCTCCCGCCGTGCCACCAGCCTTGCCGCTTCTTCGGGCCATTCCTGTTTGGGTAACGGCAGCCGGGCGCCATCCAGAAAGCCCAGCACGCTGTCGCAGGCCAGAAGTTGTTCACGGGCGGCCTCGCCTTCCTCACGGGTTGGCGGACGGCCGTTGAGGATCTTGGCAAAACCGAACAGCACCGGCCAGAAATGGGCCAGATCCAGATTGTTTTCGAGAGCCGCCGCAAAGGCCGTCTTCACGTCGTACAGGGCCTGATTGAAGGACGGGTCCGCCTTTCCC
>JAUMXF010000050.1:0-10801 GCA_030529235.1 Pseudomonadota bacterium | reverse complement strand
CGCCCAGACTGTCCAGGGCGGCGGAGGCCATCTGGAGAAACCAGCTGGGCCGGACCTTGCCCCACTGGGTTTCGATCACGTCCCCCAGCTTCAGGTCCTGCAGGCTGGCCCGCTTCAGCAGCGTGAAATCCGCCGGATTTTCCTTGACGTAATCATCCAGATCCACCGTGTGCCCGACATGCACGCCCGCCGTGTCCATGCCGGAAGTCCGGCCGTATTCTTTGTCTCTGGTCACGTCGAAATAGACGGAACGAAGCTTCTCGTAGGCCCGGCCCCGCGACAAAAGCCGCCGCGTCAGTTCCAGAGCGCGGTCCAGACTGTCTCCGGACAGGGCGAAACGCAGCGCCGAAGACACACCCAGGCTCCGCGCGTATCCGGCCATTGTCTCCACTCCCCGCTCCCGGAACTGGTCCGGGGACAGACCGGCGTCTCGCGCTCCGGCCAGAGCGCGGTCGTCCATGTCCGCCACGCCGACCGCCATCCGCACGGCCCGACCCTCCCCGGACAGGGCCCGACCCAGCACGTCCATGAGGACAATGCGCCGCCAGACATCCAGCTCTCCGATGTCGTCCAGACTGGGGCCCGGCGTGAACAGGGCGTGTCCGCCGGACGGCGAGCCGAGAAACTCCACAGCCCCCGTATCCGTGCTGTGCACGGCCAGCCCCTGCCGGGCGGGCGGCGCAAACAGCGTGGTGGACAGATAGCGCTCCCCGGTGTCCGGGCAGATGAACACGATGAACCCGGATTCTCCCCCGGCGTCCAGTTCCCGGGCCAGACGCAGCGCTCCGACCAGGGCCGCTCCCGCGCTCATGCCCGACAGGATGCCCTCTTCCCTGGCCAGACGCCGGGCGCAGGAAAAAGCCTCCTCGTCCTCCACGTGAATGATCCGGTCCAGAGCGTGCTTGTCGTAGATGCCTGGCGGGTAGGACTCCTGCATGTTCTTGAGGCCCTGAATCTTGTGTCCGGCAAAGGGCTCCACCGCCGCCACGCACACTCCCGGAGCGGATTCCTTCATCCGCCGGGCGATGCCCATGGCCGTGCCCGAAGTACCCAGCGTGGCCACCACATGCGTGACCGCGCCGCCCGTCTGCTCCAGAATCTCCCGGCCCGTGCCCAGAAAATGTGCCCTGATGCTGGCCGGATTGTTGTACTGGTCCATGAGCAGGTACTTGTCCGGCTCCTCCCTGGCCAAGCGGTAAGCTTCTTCGATGGCTCCGTCCGTGCCCAGGCGTCCCGGCGTGAGCCGCAGCTCCGCCCCGTAAGCACGCATGATTCGCTTCCGTTCCTCCGAGGCGGAATCGGGCATGAGCAGGGTCAGCCGGTAGCCCTTCACCGCGCAGACCATGGCCAGCCCCACGCCGGTGTTGCCGCTGGTGGCTTCGATGATGATTTTGTCCGGGGTCAGTTCTCCGCTGGCCTCGGCCGCCTCGACCATGGACAGGGCCACGCGGTCCTTGATGGAGCCGCCCACGCTGGCCCCTTCGACCTTGGCTGCCAGAACGATGCGCGGATGCGGAAAAATCCGGTTCAGACGCACGATGGGCGTGGCCCCCACCAGAGAGAGGATATTCTCATGCAGCATAGATGACCTTGACCGGGATGGCCCGAGCCGGATCATCCCATGGCGTTGAAGCATTTTTTCCCAGACGGACGCCCCCTGATCCGCCGGATGTGAAACCGGGGCGGACTTCAGCGGGGCAGCATCCAGTCCTTTTCCCGCATCCATTCCTGGACCGCGCCGGTCTCCCCGCCGCCCAGACCGGCCAGCCCTGAGGCCAGCGCCCGAAACCCGGCCCGGCGCGACGCGAAAGGATCTTCCCCGGCCACAGGCGTGTAGACCAGCCCCAGACGATCGAACCCGCTGGACATGACGGCCACATGTTCCGGCAGTTCAGCTCCGCCGCAGCCGCTTATGAAACGCAGCACGGCCGGATGGATCAACGGCGCGCGGCACATAAGGCTTGCGGGACAGGGCCGCGTTTCCAGACAGGGCGCGCAGCCGCACACGGCCTGTACGGCCAGATGCCCGGCTCCGTAAGGCCCGGTTTCATGACACCAGGCCGAAGACAAAAAGAAACCGAGCACCGGAACCCCCAGATACGCGGCCAGATGGGCCGTTCCCGTATCCGGTGAAAGAAGCAGGTCGAGCCCCCGGACGGCCTCCAGAAGCCCCGGCCAATCCGTCCCGCCGGTCAGATCGTGGACTTCCCGGCGCAGGGATTGCGGCAGCAGGCTGGCCAGTTCCCTTGCCGCCCGCCGGTCTCTGGCCGTTCCGAACAGATGCACCGGACCGTTCGTTCTGTTCCGGGCGGCGCGGACCATGGGCGCCAGAATTTCCGGAGGCAGAGAGCGGCGGGCGTTCTGGCCGGACATGACCACGCCCAGACCTCCGCCGCGGGCAACGGCCGCCGGATTGACCTCAGCCGGAGACAGGGGTGCCGGTGCATACAAGCCCCAGGCATCCACCAGATTGATGCCCGTTTCGGCGCGGCGGGCGCTCCAGCGCATGAGCTGGGAGGGCCAGAAATCCGCCAGCCGCTGACCCGCACGGACTCGGTATCCCCGCACCGTTTCCGGGTCGAACAGGGTGGCCAGGGCGAAACTGAGTCCGGAAAAATTGAGGCTGTACACCCGCCGGAAACCAGTCCCGGCCAGAACGTCCACATCGCGCCGTATCCGCGCCCACACATCCCCGGCGCCACTTGCGTGGGCCGGTATGCCGTGCACCGTGACTTCCGGGTACAGCAGCCGGGCCAGTTCCGTGAGGCCGCCGTCCACCAGCAGATGCACAGGGCCCTCGACCAGAAGGGAACGGATCAGCCGCCGGGTCTGGATCAGGTCGCCGAAACGGGCCAGCTGCACGACCAGAACGGGGCCGGAAGACATGGACGGGGTCATGCTCGCGTTCTTCGGGGAAAACGGCCAAAATGTCCAGAAGCCGCGCGTGTACAAGCGCATCGGGCTCTGTTAGGCAAACGCGCATGCGCTACTATCCCCTGCTTCTGGACATACGCCGCGCCCACTGTGTGGTGGTCGGCGCGGGCGAGGTGGGCCAAAGGAAAATAGAAACCCTGCTGGCCTGCGATCCGGCCCGGCTGACGGCGGTGGACCCTCGTCCGCCGGGCCCCGGGCTGCTGGCTTTCCTTGCCAGACATGCCAACTTCACGTATGCGAAGCGGCCTTTCACGGACACGGATCTGGACGGCGCGCGCCTGGTTTTCGCCTGCACGCCGCTGCGCGAACTCAACGCCCGGATCGGCTTGCTGTGCCGGGAAAAAAACATCCTGTGCAACATGGCCGACGATCCCGAAAGCGGCGATTTCACTCTTCCGGCGAGCATCACGCGCGGCGATCTGACCATTACCGTCTCCACCGGCGGCGCAAGCCCGGCCCTGTCCCGGATCATCCGGCGGGATCTGGAAGAACGCTACGGCCCGGAATACGAGCGGCTGACCAGGCTGATGGGACGCATCCGGCCCGCGCAGCTGGCTCTGGGCGGAAGCAGCTCCGAGAACCGTCGCGTGTTCCGCGATCTGGCGGCCGCGCCCCTGCCGGAGCTGATCCGCAAAAACGACCGGAACGCATGCGAGCGGACCCTGAAGGCCCTGCTTCCCGCCGACCTGCATCCACAAATCGGAGAATGGTGCGATGACTGCTTCCCGAGTGTTTGAACTGAGCGTAGCCCTGCTCTATCTGGCGGGGTCTGTAGCTTACCCTCTGGGGCTTCTGCTGCGCCAGCCGGCGCTGAAGCGCACGGCGGTCCGGATATCGGTCACAGCATTCGCCCTGCACACCGTGGATCTCGTACTCCGCTTCGCCGAACTGGGCGCAGCCAACCTGCATCAGCGCCAATTCTACATGAATCTGCTGGCCTGGTTCTTCGTACTCATCTTTTTCGCCCTCTGGTGGCGGCTCAAGCACGATTTTCTGGCCATCGTCACGGCGCCTCTGGCCCTGGTCCTGTTCAGCTCTTCCCTGGCCATCCACACCCAGACCATGACCGTGCCCGAACACTTCAGCGCCCTGTGGTTCGGCCTGCACGTGGGGGCCGTGTTCGTTTCCCTGGCTTTCGTCACCATGGCTTTTGGAGCGGGGCTGGCCTATCTTATCCTCGAACAAAAAATCAAAACCAAGGCCAGGCTGCCCGGATTCTTCCACGAGCTGCCGTCTCTGGAAACCTTCGACAGGGCCAACGACTGGGCCGCGCGCATCGGATTTCCCCTGTACACGGTCAGCATGCTGGCCGGTTTTCTGTGGGCGTCCTTCACCTGGAAAAAAATCATCAGCTGGGATCCCAAGGAGATCGTTTCCATTATCGTCTGGATTGTTTTCGCCCTGCTTTTCCATCAGCGCATGGTGCTGGGCTGGCGCGGCAAAAAGCCCGCGAAAACGGCCATTGTCCTGTTTCTGCTCTGTCTGGCGTCTCTGGTGGGAGTCAATTTCCTGCTTCCGACGCACCACAGTTTCCGGTCCTAATTTTTCCGGGTTGGCGCTTCCATGAATCAGGAAATCTATCTTGTCGGTCTGAATCATAAAACCGCCGGCGTGGATGTCCGGGAGCGGTTCGCCTTAAACGGCTGCGATCCCCGCTCCGGCGGCCTCGTCTCCGAAGACGGCCCCGTGGCCGAGGCTCTGGTGCTGTCCACCTGCAACCGGGTTGAATTTCTGGCCGTGGGCGACGCCGCCGGCAACGCCCCGGAGGCCATCACCAGCTTCTGGGCCGCCCAGTGCGGGCAACCCGTATCTGGCCTTAACGGGCACATCTACAGCCATACCGGCGCGGCGGCCGTGGAGCATCTGTTCACCGTGGCTTCCAGCCTGGACTCCATGATTCTGGGCGAACCGCAAATCCTGGGGCAGCTCAAGGCCGCCTACCGCCAGGCCGTGGAGCACGGCTCCACCAGAGTGATCATCAACCGCCTGCTGCACAAGGCCTTCTCCGTGGCCAAACGGGTCCGCACCGAGACGGCCATCGCCTCCAGCGCGGTGTCCATCAGCTATGCGGCGGTGGAACTGGCCCGCAAGATATTCACCGATCTCTCCAATCACCGCGCCCTGCTCATCGGCGCGGGGGAAATGGCCGAACTGGCCGCCACGCACCTGCTTTCGGCCGGAGTGCGGGATTTCACCGTGGTCAACCGGACCATGGAGCACGGTCAGGAGCTGGCCCGGCAATTCAAGGGGCGGGCCCTGCCCTTCGAGGACCTGCATCAGGCCCTGCTGGAGACGGACATCGTCATCAGCTCCACGGGCTCACCCACGGCCGTCATCCGCGCCAGGGACATGAAGGAGGTGCTTCGCAAAAGACGGCACAAGCCCATCTTTTTCATCGACATCGCCGTGCCCCGGGATATCGACCCGGACGTGAACGCTCTGGACAACGTCTATCTGTACGACATCGACGATCTGCGGGAAGTGGTGGAGGAAAACCTGGCCGGGCGGCAGCAGGAGGCCCTGAAGGCCAGAGACATCGTGAACGAGGAGGTGCGCGCCTTCATGCTCTGGCGGGACTCGCTGGAACTGACGCCCACCATCGTGGCCCTGCTGGACCAGGGAGAGCGCATCGCCCGGCGGGAACTGAAGAAATCCATCCGGCAGCTCGGCCCCGATCCGGACCCGCAGACCGTGGCCATTCTGGAGCGGCTGGCCCAGTCCGTCTGCCACAAAATCTACCATGAACCCATCAGCTACCTGAAACGGCGCTCCCAGGAAGAAGGATCGGCCCAGCGTTTCATCCACAACGCCCGCAGAATGTTCAATCTGGACCGGGAGGAAATTCCTCCCGAGGCGCATCAGGACCGCAAATCCCCCTGGGCCAAATGACGGAGGCCGTCATGCGTTCCTTCCTGATCGACGAGATTTTTCCCGAAGACATGCGGCGCCTTGAAGACTGGCTGCGGGAACGCGGCCTGCAGAGCATCGAGCGTCTTTACCATTTTCCGCTGCCGCCGGACCTTCTCTCCGCCACGCAGCGGGAGCACGCACCCGCGTGCGGCCCCTTTTACATGGCCTTGGAAAGCGGGCCGGACTGGATCAGGCTGGAACTTCTGGTCCGGCCCGGGCGGAGCCTGCACTGCGAATGTGCGGCCTACGCCACGCCGGAACAGGAGCTGCACATGCGGACCTGTCTGGAAAACCTGTTGAGCGAACTGGGCATCCGCGTCTGAGAGTGCCGCCCGCAAGTCTTCGCCTGGCCATGTCATGAATTCCGCCATGCAAGAACAGACCATGCGCCTCCAAAGCCTGCCCCGCATCTGGGCCAGACGCTGTCTGGGCATCGGGGCTTTCTGCCGGGACTTTCTGGGCGTGGACCTGCATGGCACGCGGCTGGTGCTGGCCTACTCCACGGGCCTTGATTCCACGGCGCTGCTCCACCTTCTCCATGTTCTCGCGCCCCGGACCGGCTTCTCGCTCATAGCGGCCCATGCGCATCACGGCCTGCGTCCCGAATCCGACGCCGAACTGTCGCACGCCCGAAAAGTCTGCGCCGGACTGGACATTCCCTGCGAAACGGCCCGCCTCGATATACGCGGGCACCAGGCCGCATCCGGCCGGGGAACGGAGGAAAGCGCCCGTCTGCTGCGTTATGAATTTTTGGAATCCGTGCGAGACAGATACGGCGCGGACTGGATTGTCACCGCCCATCACGCCGACGATCTGGCTGAAGACATGGTCCTCAGGCTGGTGCGGGGCACGGGCTGGCCGGGTCTGGGCGGCATGCCCGGTGTGGATTCGAAACGACGTCTGTTGCGGCCGGTCCTTGACTGGACCAAGGAGGACCTCTACGCCTTCGCCCTGGCCTGCGGGCTTGCCTGGAACGAAGACAGCTCCAATCAGAGCACGGATCCCACCCGCAACAGAATCCGGCGTCAGGTTATGCCGCTGCTGTACCGGGAAAATCCGTCCCTTCCCCGCTCCATTCTGAATCTGTGGCGGCTGGCCCGACTGGACGAAGACTTCTGGAACGGTGAACTGGCCAAAAATCGGGACACAAGAATTCTGGACCATCGCACTCTCACAGCCTGCCATCCGGCCAAACGCCTGCGCCTGTACAAAGCCGTTCTGGACGGACTCGGACCGGGACAGGCCCTGAGCGGACATCTCTTCCTGCTGGACCGGGCCTGGGCGAATAAAAAAACGGACACGATCATCCAGTTTCCCGGAGACAAAACGGCCCGTGTCACTCCTTCGGGCATCCTCTTTGAGCGGCACTGACGGACCCGCCGGTCATTTTCCCTTTCTTTCCTTGCGTCTGACCAGATTCCAGCCGACCGCTTTTCATAACGAATGAGGCCAGGTTACAGTGAACAGCACCATCCTGAAGTTTTGAAGACAACCACCGGGCTCCCCTTGACGCGATAAAAGAAAACCAGCATCAAACAGTCACGATTTTATTCTTAAAGATGTTTACCGCGTCCGATTTTTCCGGGAGGGCCATATGTACTTTCCTGTGGCGGACATTGAAGTCGAGGTATGGATCCCGCCTCTGGCCTCCTTCGCGGTTTCCTTTTTCACCTCCATGGGCGGCATATCCGGGGCCTTTCTCCTGCTGCCTTTCCAGGTATCCTTCCTTGGTTATACTGCGCCTTCGGTCAGCGCCACCAATCAGGTTTTCAACATCGTGGCCATTCCCAGCGGCGTTTACCGCTACTGCAGGGAAAAACGCATGGTCTGGCCCCTGGCCTGGGTGGTGGTGCTGGGTACGCTGCCCGGCGTAATCTTGGGGGCCATGATCCGGATCAACTGCCTGTCCGACCCCGGAAAGTTCAGGATGTTCGCCGGAATGGTACTGGGCTATATCGGCATCCGCATAGCCCGCGATCTTCTCCGGCCAAGGCCAAAGCAGGCCGGTTTCCAAAAATATTCCGCAAACGGACCATCCTGTCCCGTTGTCATGCGGGAGACGTCCTTACGCCGCATTACCTATGAATTTTCCGGACAAACCTACAGCGCATCCGTACCCTTCATTTTTACCATGAGTCTGGCGGTGGGCATTGTGGGCGGGGCTTACGGCATCGGCGGGGGCTCCATCATCGCACCGTTTTTCGTGTCCATTTGCGGACTGCACATCCATACCGTCGCTGGAGCCGCGCTGCTGGGCACCTTTGTCACATCCGTGGCGGGCGTCGTCTTCTACCAGATTCTGGCCGCGTTCCACACAGGACTGGCTATCGCCCCGGACTGGAGGCTCGGCATGCTGCTGGGAATGGGCGGCATGCTCGGCATGTACTTCGGGGCGCGGATCCAGAAACACGTTCCGGCCGCATACATAAAAGCCATGCTGTGCGTGGTCATACTCGGTACGGCGGTGAAATACGTCATCGCCTCATAAAAACGCCCACACAGGGCTCATCCGAACCATGTGCGGGCGTAACAAACCGACTGTATTTTCAGCTAAAAAAGGTTCACCCCATCAGGCTTCAGTGCGGAAACGGCCAAGCAGCGTGAAGAGATGACTGGCCAACTTTTGCAGTTCCTCGGCGTTTCTGGCCACCTCGGCCGTGCTGACCCGTGTTCTTTCCGTGGCCGCGTTGGAATTCTCGATTTCCGCCGATATCTCCGCAATCACCGTGGAACTGCGGGCGACATTCACATTCACTTCCTGCAGTCCCTGAGACGCCTGAGACACGTTGTCCGCAATATCCGTAGTGGCTACGGACTGTTCCTCGATGGCCGTGGCCACGCCGGATATGATCTCGTTGACGTTCTCGATGACATTGTAGATCGACTGGATCTTCTCGCCAGTCAGATGAGACGTCTGCTGAATTCCGGCGATCCGCTGTTTGATTTCCTCGGTGGCCGACGCGGTCTGTCCGGCCAGTTCCTTGATTTCGTTGGCCACCACGGCAAAACCCCGGCCGGCCTCTCCGGCCCTGGCGGCCTCAATGGTGGCGTTCAACGCCAACAGATTGGTCTGCGCGGAAATCTCCGTGATCAGCGCCGTGACCTTGTCGATATCCCTGGCGGCCTCACCCAGAGACTCCACTGCTTTGTTTGCGGTGTCGGCCTCATGCATGGCCTGACCGGTGATGGCCCGGGCCCGCTCCGTGCTGGTGGAAATCTCCCGGATGGTCACGGCCATTTCTTCCGTGGCCGTCGCCACCATGTTCGTGTTCTGGGTGGTCTGCTCCATGGCCGCGGCCACAGTGGTGAAATTGTCGTTCAGATTGCGGGCGGCCTGAGTCAGGTTACGCACCTGCTCCGCCGCGCTGTCCACACCCCGGCTCAGATCGCCGGACACGGAATACAGGCGCTCCGAAGCGGAGCTGAGTACGCCGCCATCCTGAACCATCTCGTGGATGATAACCCGCAGCTTATTCAGAAAGGTATTGAACCAGCCCGCCATTTCCCCGATTTCGTCGGACGTGTTCACTTCAAGCTTGCGGGTCAGATCGCCCTCGCCTTCGGCCACATCCCTGAGCATGTCAGTGGCCCGGCGCACCGGACGGGCAATGGTTCTGGCGAAAAGCCCTCCCATCCCCAGAAATACGGCCGCCAGTACGGTACCCATGACAGCCATCTTGACCAGCATGGCATGAAAATTCTGTAACACCTCGTCTTTCTCGATGAACCCGACAAGCTTCCAGTTCAGTCCTTCGATGGTCTTGACCTGCGCGAACCACCGGGTATCATCCATATCGACTTCCATCCCACCCTCGCTGATGGAGTTCAAGGCCGCCAGAGCAGCTACTCCGGTCTCCGTCAGCTTTTTCAGATTAAATTCCTTATGACGGGGATTGGCCAGAATCGTCCCGTCGTCCTGCACCAGAATCACATATCCGGTTTCTCCGACGGGGGATTTCTCGACCAGCTCGGTCAGCATCGCAAGCCCCACGTCAATCCCCAGGCATCCCGACACTTCGCCGTCTTCCGACATCACAGGCAAAACAGTGCTGACCACAGCCTCACCCGTGGTGGACATGTACGCCGGGCTAATGGAAACCTCGCCCGGCCGGGACATGCCCTGTGTGTACCAGGCGCGCCGTCTGGGATCATATCCCGCAGGGATCGTACCCGTTCGCGAAGTGGCGTAGCCGCCCCATTTGGTCCCCAGAAATACTTCCGCATACTCCGGGTGAGACTTCTCCATCAGCCGGAAATAATTCATCATGCGCTGTCCCAAAACACTCTGGCTGGCGCTGTCCGGCGACAGTGCCGCCGTTTCGTCAACATAAGAATAAACGGATTCGTCAGCGCTTCTGACCAAAGGTATTTCAGCAGTGAGCCGGGTCATTTTCAACGCCGAATCCATGAAAATGTCCACCGCACGGCTGATCTGCGTCAGTTCCTTGGCAGCGGAAGCATGAAAAGCCTCGATGGAAGTCTTATGCATCTGAAGCCCGATCACTACGCATATGGATATGATGGTCAGGAGGATGATACAAAAAAATGCAGACAGAATCTTCTTTGATATGGACATATTTCAGGCTCTCTTGAATAAATTGCAGCCTACCGTGTGCCGACCACGCGGCAGGCTCTATGGAAAGATGAAATAACTCGGAGGCGCATGCCCTGTCGCTTCCGGCGGAAGCGGCAGCAACACCGAGGTTGAACAAAATACCCCATGGTTCAATCGGCTTCAGCTATAAATGCGACATGCTGCATCCTCCCAAAAAACAGAAACAGGAAATCCCGCAGTGCCAACCCGCAAATAGGGTGGCCCGTCTCCGTAAAGATCATCCGAACAAAAAGGGCGCGGAAGCCCGATCCACGCCCTTCCGGCATCCGCCGTCCGCAAAGGGAAGATCAGCCCGCTGCGGGAACAGGCACCCGGATCTCGCGGGTCTTTATCTTTTCCAGA
>JAUMXF010000049.1 GCA_030529235.1 Pseudomonadota bacterium | reverse complement strand
GGACTGAAAATCCCCGTGTCGGCAGTTCAATTCTGTCCCCCGGCACCATGGATTTAAAAAGATTCATAGCAGACCGGAATGACTGTATCAGTCATTCCGGTCTGCTCGTTTATTCGGGATAGAACAGGCAGGTGTCCCTGTTTTTGACGGTATAGTTCCCCAAGTCCCTGAAAATATAGTCGGGGAGATATCGTCATACTCCTCTCTGATACCGCAGTACGCAACGCAATGCCTGCGGGCAAACCGCAAAACCCGCAGACACCGGGGGCCTGTACCCCAAGCGTGATCATTGGGGAAGAATGGCGTAACCAGAGTACATTCAGGCTTGTGCCTCTTTATGGCATCTATGCGCCTGACCTTTCCGAAAAATATGCGCTTGGGCTTTGATGCTACATGCGCACAGCAATCGCTCTGTCCCAAGAAGCCATGAACCATATTCGCGTTGCACCGGATAGAGAGCAGGCTTTCACGGCCATCATCGGGGAAATGGACATGACTTTGGAAAGAAGTCAGGGCTGGGGCGGTGAGATTACTTCAGAAAGCGGCTTGCCAGTGCTTTCGTAAGGTCTTCATGGCCCTGAAGTGTAATTATACCAGCTTTCAGATATAGGTCTGACTTTTCATCCAACGCCAGAAAAACCACACCATCGCGTCTGATGGCGGCAAAGGAAGAGGCAAACAGCCCCATGCCTTCGCCAGAGGCAATACGGGCCAGCAGAACGTCATGTTCAGCTGGCTCTTCTATAAAGTGCGGCTCAAAACGGGCCAGAGCAAAGCGTCCCTTCGTGAAATCAAAAAAGGCCGGGTTCATCTCGCGTCTGAACCAGAACAGTTGCCTGTCGCTGACGCGTTCAAGCGGGAGCACCTTCTTCTGATGGAGCTGCCATGCTTCCGGTATGGCTGCCACCAGCGGTTCTTTATAGGCGATTTCTCTGACGACCAGGCCCGGAGCTTCCAAAGGCAAGGCCACAAGGGCGGCGTCCAGCTTTCCCTTCCGCACATCCCTGGCCAGTTTCGGAGACGCTGCCCGGACAATATGCAGCCGATTTCCATATTGCTCATGCAAGGCAGCTTCCAGTTTTGCGAACACGCCCTGCTCAAAAGCTGTCGTGAATCCTATCCGTAGCGCTTTTCCTTCGGGCTGAAGTTCTTTCTTCAGCCGTTCAGATGTTGTGTCCGCCATCCTTAGCAAAGGTCGAATTATTTCCAGTACCTTTGCCCCTTCATTCGTCAGGCTGAGGCCTTTGCTGTGCCGTTCAAACAGCATCACGCCCAGACGATCCTCCAGTTGTTTAATTTGGCGGCTCAATGGAGGCTGCGCCATAAACAGCCGTTCCGCCGCCCGGCGTAAATTGTTTTCTTCCGCCACCACCGCGAAGTACTGCAAGTGCCGGATTTCAACTGCATCCCGTGAAAGTTGGAATAATGTTTTTGTCATACCGAAAAGATATCGTAAAAGAAGTATGATGCAAACCGCTACTCTCCACCTATGTTTAGAAAAAAGGAGGGTTGTAATGAAAATAGCGTTATTTCTGGCGGCGACCATGATCGTACCTGGAGTTTCCGGAACAGCCCAGGCAGCTGAACAACGTCCGTTTATCGAGAACATTCAGGCCCCAGTGGGCATGCTCTATGACTCCCATGGCAATCTGTACGTTGCTGAATGGGGAGCGGGGAGAGTCAGCAGGTTTGATACACAGAGTAAACGGACTACGGTGACTGATTCCGTATGCAACCCGTCTGGGCTGGCCTTCGACAACAAAGGCAGACTCTTTGTCGCCTCTTATGGCGACGGCAATGTTTATCGCCTGGAGGAAGATGGAATCTTACATTCCGTCGCTTCCGGATTTTTATCGCCAACAGGACTCTTGTGGGCCAACGACAATACTTTGCTGGTGGCGAACCGTAACGCAGGCGAGGTGGTCAGGGTTTTCCCTGATGGCAGGAAAGAGGTTGTGTCCAGGGGACATCGAACTCCGGTGGGCATCGCCCAGACAGTCAATGGCACTATCTATGTGAGCTGCTACGGTGGCAGCGTTGACCGCATCGGCCCGGACGGCAAGCCGGTCACTGTCAGCACGGGACTGAACACGCCTGGTGTCGGCATCATTGCAGATGGCGATAGTGTGCTTGTGGTGGATTACGGTGGAACAACAGTTATCCGTGTGGCCGCTGACGGTAAAGCCGCGCCTGTGGCTGAAGGGTTACGTTCGCCAGTGGGTCTTGCCCGCATGCCTGACGGGCGGATTATTGTCGGCACCTGGAGCGACAATGCTGCTTTCGTTTTTACCCCAGCAAAATAAGAATGAGGAAATATAGTATGACACAGCTCCAAAATATGCTTCAAGAACGTTCGCTTGGCGATGAGTTTTCAGCTTCGGCGATTTCCTTCGGCGCCATGGGCATGTCGGAATTCTACGGCACCCCGCCCGATGACGCTGCATCATTGGCCGTTCTGGATAGAGCGCTTGAGCTGGGCGTTTCCATGATCGATACCGCCGATATGTATGGACGTGGCCACAATGAACGTCTCATTGCCAAATTCATTGCCCGGCATCCAATGGAATACACAAACGGATGGATACGCATCGCGACAAAGTTTGGCATCGACCGCGATCCCAATGATTCCTACAAGCGCAGCATCAACAATTCGCCCGTCTACATCCGCAGGGCTTGCGAAGGCTCTCTGCAACGTCTTGGAGTAGAACGGATAGACCTGTATTACGCTCACCGTATCGATCCGGATGCGGACATCTCTGAAACCATGGGTATTCTTGCCGACCTGAAACGCGAAGGGAAAATCGCTCATATCGGTCTGTGCGAGGTTTCAGCGGCCACACTGGAAAAGGCTCATGCCGTGCACCCCGTGGCCGCACTGCAAAGCGAGTACTCATTGTGGACGAGGGAAGTGGAGGATTCCATTCTGCCGCTATGCCACAGATTGGGGATAGGTTTTGTGGCCTACAGTCCGCTTGGCAGAGGCTTCCTGACAGGGAAATACACGACAACGGAGCATTTGGAGACCGGAGACTTCCGCCTCTCCAATCCACGTTTTCAGGGAGAAAATCTTCGCAAGAACTCAGCTCTCTTGGCTGTTGTGCAGACAGTTGCAGACAAACACGGTTGTACACTTGCCCAAACGGCCTTGGCTTGGCTCCTTAGCCGTTATGAGCACCTTGTCGTCATTCCCGGCACTCGCAGTATCGCCCGGTTGGAGGAAAATTGCCGTGCCACAGCAATAACTCTTTCGGAAGATGACATCGCCCTGCTCAATGCCGCTTTTACGCCGGAAGCCGTTCATGGCCAGCGTTATACGCCGGAGGGTATGAAGGGAGCCAACGCATAACGAAAAATTCGAGTGCTGGCCGCTATGTTGCAGTCATGGGCCAAAGGACGTGAAGTGCCGCGCCACCCGGCTCAGAGCATTTTCAGATCCCAGTTCCACAGGCCCTGCCGCTCCTTGAGCTCAATTTTGTCCGGCACGGGCTCGTGCATGCGGGCCAGCAGGGCGTAACCCGATTTTTCCAGCTCGGCCCATTTCCGGCTCAGATCCAGTTCCCAGTTGGGGAAGGTCCAGACCAGCTTGCCGTATGTGCGGGACCAGAACTGTTCTCCTTTGGGGCTTTGGAAGGGCTCCCGCTCCCGCAGGTTGCCGGACACGATCCGGGATACGCACAGCGGGTGCAACCCTTTGACCACGATGCCCAGAGGCAGCGGAGACAGGGCGGGCAGGGCCAGCAGGCTTTCTCCGTCCAGCTCCGGGCTGACAAAGGCCCCGGCGAATCCCATGCGGCCCAGCTCGGCCAGGGCCAGCGGATTGGCTGTGTTGCACATGGGCCCGGCCCAGAACACGCAGCGGTCCGCCCGGCTGAAAAGCCCCGCCTGCCACGGCGCATTCAGTACGAAACGCCGTGCCTCCAGCCGGACCATGTTTTCCAGACATCGTTCCCACTCCCGTTCTTCCTCCGGCCAGATGACCGGCGGCAGCCACCACCAGACACGCCCGAAGACATTCCGGGAAACCGTTCGTTCCAGTCCCGGAACAAGCCACATGGCCTGCTCGCTGCGGTCACCCAGGCGCTTGGGCAGGACGCGCCAGACGTCCATCTCCTTTGCTCCGCCCCTGTGTCGGGCGGGTTTGGGCAGGACCGGGGAGAAGACCGATTCCGGGGTGGACGGGGCGGGCGGCAGCTGACTGCGCAGGTCCGCCAGAATGGCACCGAGTTCCCGCTCCCGGCGGTCCACCAGAAACACGGGGCTGCCCTGTGCCGGAGGTTTGGGGCCTCTGGGCACATCGATGCGGCCGCCTTTGGGCACGTCCCGGCGGATCTTCAGCATCTGGTGCCCCGGCTGGTCCTCATAGCCGATGCGCAGCAGGTCGCCGCTTTTGAGAGATTCACGGGGGACGATGTACGGCTTGCCGCCGCCCTGAACCCTGCCCGCCAGATGGCCGGAGCCGGTCTGTTCGCGGTCCGCCAGCGGATTGGACGGCCGGTGTCCCAGAAAGTTGTAGTGGGAACCGGGGCGGCCCAGGGCCATGTCCAGCAGGGCCAGGGCGGTTTTGCGCTGCTGCGGGTCGTTGCCGCCGTCGCGCAGCATGGCGTAGGCCTTGACCGTGTGATAGACGTAGTGCGGCCCCTTCTTGCGGCCCTCGATTTTCCACGACGTCACCTGGGGTACGCCGGCCAGGGGGCGGACCAGCACGTCCAGAGACAGATCGTCGCAGGAAAAAAACGGAGCTCTTTTGCTTTTCTGCTGATACATGCGTCGGCAGGGTTGCACGCATCTGCCCCGCAGGCCGCTCTTTCCTCCCAGATAGCTGGACCAGTAACATCGGCCGGAAACGGCGTAGCACAGGGCTCCGTGCACGAAGACTTCCAGATCCAGCCCGTCCGGGCAGGCCGCCGCGACAGCCTTGATTTCGTCGATGGAAAGCTCTCTGGGCAGGACCAGACGCCGTATGCCCATCCCGGCGATGCGGGACAGGCCGGAGACAGTGCCGCCATTGGCCAGGGTGGACAGATGCAGCTCTCCGGTGAATCCGGCCTGCCGGGCCAGGGCGGGCAGGGCCAGATCCTGAATGATGAGCGCGTCGGGCCGCACCCGCCGGGCCAGGCGGTCGATGAGTCGTCCGGCCTGGGCCAGTTCCGGGGCCTTGAGCAGATTGTTCATGGCCACATGCACGCGCACGCCTCTGGCGTGGGCCAGTTCGGTCAGGGAGGCCAGTTCGGCCAGACCGAAATTGTCCGCCTCCATGCGCGCGGAAAAATTTTTGAGCCCGCAGTACACGGCGTCGGCTCCGGCGGCCAGGGCGGCCAGAAAGCTGTCGGCGTCGCCCGCCGGGGCGAGAATTTCAGGAGTCATGGGGTCCATCACGGGGTTGGGTTTTGAGTTCCGGCACTGCCCGGAAACTGGGACGCTTGTGGCGCGGAACGTCGGCTTCTTGCAAGGAAAATCATACGATTATTCTGCGCCGGAGGCGCGGCGGAACGGCACTCTCCGGCCGCGTATTTTCTCCCTTCCTTGAATTTCCGGCGAGTCTCATCTATGAAGGCATGTCCCCTGACATCTCTCCCGCAATCCGCGAAGGAACACAGCGTATGGATTTTTTCACCGGCAAACTCTGGCATCATCTCTCTTCCACGGAAACCCTGGAAACTTTCGAGACCGATCCGGACAAGGGACTGGATCGTTTTCAGGTGCAGCGCCGGGCGGCCGAATTCGGCCCCAATTCCCTCACCGCCCGAAAGGGCAAGACCAGGCTTGAACGTCTGCTGCTCCAGTTCCATCAGCCGCTCATCTACATTCTCATCGTGTCGGCCGTCATTGCCGCCGCGCTGGGCGAGGTGGTGGATGCGTCCGTCATCATGGGCGTGGTGCTGATCAACGCCATTGTGGGCTATATTCAGGAGGCCAAGGCCGCCGGGGCCCTGGAAGCCCTGGCCCGGTCCATGGTCACCGAGGCCGAGGCTCTGCGTTCGGGCGCGGCCCGGCGCATTCCGGCCGAAGAACTGGTGCCCGGCGACATCGTGATCATCCGTTCCGGCGACAAGGTTCCGGCCGATCTGCGTCTTTTCTCCATCAAGGACCTGCGCGTGGACGAGTCGGCTCTGACCGGAGAATCCGTTCCGGCGGAGAAAAGCGACGAGGTTCTGCCCCATGAGACGGTGCTGGGCGACCGGCGCAACATGGCCTACGCCTCCACGCTGGTCACATACGGCCAGGCTCTGGGCGTGGTGGTGGCCACCGGCGATCACACGGAAATCGGGCGCATCTCGACCATGGTTTCCGAAGCCGATGAACTGGCCACGCCTCTGACCCGGAAAATCGCGGAGTTCAGTCACCTGCTGCTCAAGGTCATTCTGGTGCTGGCGGTGCTGACCTTTGTCGCCGGGATCCTGCGCGGGGAAACGGCCGCCGACATGTTCATGGCCGCCGTGGCTCTGGCCGTGGGCGCCATCCCCGAAGGACTGCCCGCCGCCGTGACGGTCATTCTGGCCATGGGCGTTTCGCGCATGGCCGCGCGCGGGGCCATCATCCGCAAGCTGCCCGCGGTGGAGACTCTGGGCGGGGCGTCGGTCATCTGCTCCGACAAGACCGGCACCCTGACCGAAAACCAGATGACCGTGACCAACATCCATGCGGCGGGAGTACGGCACGCTGTCAGCGGGACAGGCTACCGGCCCGAAGGCGAAATCGAGAATTTCACGGCGGATGACCGGGCCCTGCGCACGGTCCTGCTGGCCGGACTTCTGTGCAACGATACGCGTATCGAATACGGCGGAGACGAGGACAAGGTTTTCGGCGATCCTACCGAAGCGGCGTTGCTGGTGGCCGCCCGCAAGGCCGGAATGGACCGGGAGGCCGAGTCTTCGGCCCTGCCCCGGCTGGACGCCCTGCCCTTCGAATCCGAGCACCAGTACATGGCCACCCTGCATGATCAGGGCGCGGGCAGGCCCCGGCTGGTGTTTTTCAAGGGCTCCGTGGAATCGGTGCTGGAGCGCGTGGACAAGGCTCTGGGCCCTGACGGCGCTCATGCGGCTCTGGATGCCGGGGCCATCCGGGCCGAGGTGGAAAGTCTGGCGCAGGAGGGCATGCGCGTTCTGGCCTTCGCCTGCAAGGAACTGCCCGAAGGCGTCGCGGAGCTGCGCCATGCCGATGTGGAGGACGGGCTCGTTTTCGTGGGCCTCCAGGCCATGATCGATCCGCCCCGGCCCGAGGCGGTGGAGGCCGTCGCGGCCTTTCACCGGGCCGGAGTCCGGGTCAAGATGATCACGGGGGACCACGCCGTCACGGCGGCGGCCATCGGTGCCCAGCTTGGGCTCGATGTGGAAACCTGCCCCGGCGATCCCGCGTGCCGGGCTCTGACCGGAGCGGATATCGCCGCGCTGTCCGAGGACGATCTGGTCACGGCCGCCTCGGAAACCGCTGTTTTCGCCCGTGTGGCTCCGGAGCAGAAATTACGGCTGGTCATGGCTCTGCAAAGCCGGGGCGAGGTGGTGGCCATGACCGGAGACGGCGTGAACGACGCCCCGGCCCTGAAGCAGGCCGATATCGGCGTGGCCATGGGCCGGGGCGGGACCGAGGCGGCCAAGGAAGCGGCGGACATGATCCTGACCGACGACAACTTCGCCACCATCGAGGCCGCCGTGGAAGAGGGGCGCGGCGTCTACGACAATCTGCTCAAATTCATCGTCTGGACCCTGCCCACCAATCTGGGCGAAGGGCTGGTCATTCTGGCCGCCGTGTTTCTGGGCGTGGCCCTGCCCATCACGCCTGTGCAGATTCTGTGGATCAACATGACCACGGCCGGGTGCCTCGGGCTCATGCTGGCCTTCGAGCCCAAGGAGCCGGGTCTCATGGACAGGCGTCCGCGGGATCCCGAGGCCGGGATTCTGGACATGACTCTCATTCTGCGCATCCTGCTGGTGGGCGGCATTCTGCTGCTGGCCTCCTTCGGCCTGTACGCCCTGGAATTGCGGGTCACGGGCGACGCCGCCCAGGCCCGGACCGTGGCCGTGAACGTGTTTGTCATGGTCGAGGCCGCCTATCTGTTCAACAGCCGCTCCTTTACACTTTCGCCGTGGGCTCTGGGCATGTGGACCAACCTCTGGGTTGTGGGCGGAGCCGTGTTCACTCTGGCCTTGCAGCTTGCCTTCACCTATCTGCCGTTCATGAACCGCCTGTTCGGCAGCGCGCCCATCGGCCTGATGGCCTGGGCCGAGATCATGGCCGTGGCCGTTCTGGCCTTTCTGGCGGTGGAGTTCGAAAAGAGCATGCGTATGCGGAAATCGTGATTTCATTACGGAATGGAGGCCGGATTTCCGGCCTTTTTCATTGCCGGTACTCGAAGAAGGAGGTCTTTTATGCAAAGCGTTCGGGATACGGCGCGTGAACTCATGAGGGGCTACTGCCGGGTCTGCCCGGTCTGCAACGGCCGGGTCTGCGCCGGAGAAGTGCCGGGCATGGGCGGCCTGGGCACGGGAGCGGCCTTTCAGGCCAACATCACGGCCTTGGACAGGAAAAAGCTGGTCATGCGTCTGGTACACGAGGTCACCGCACCGGAGCTGAGCCTGTCCCTGCTGGGGCTTGATCTGTCCCTGCCGGTGCTGGCCGCGCCTATCGGCGGTGTGGCCTTCAACATGGGCGGCAAGCGCACCGAGGAGGAGTACATCAGGGCCATTGTGGATGGCTGTATCCGGGCCGGAACCATAGGCTGTACCGGAGACGGCGTGCCGCCCGAGATTCTCGACTCCGGTCTGGCCGCCGTGGCCTCCGCCGGCGGGATGGGCATCCCGTTCATCAAGCCGTGGGAGGACGAGGAACTGTTCCGGAAGATAGACAAGGCCAGGCAAAGCGGCGCCAGAGTCATGGGCATGGACATCGACGCCGCCGGGCTGGTGACGCTGCGCAAGATGGGCCGTCCGGTATCGCCCAAGCCCGTTTCCGCCCTGCGGGAAGTCATCCGGCGGGCGGACCGGCCGTTCATCATCAAGGGCGTCATGTGCGTGGAAGACGCGGAGCTGGCTCTGGAAGCCGGGGCTCAGGCCATTATTGTTTCCAACCACGGCGGCCGGGTGCTGGACCAGACGCCGGGCGGGGCGGACGTGTTGCCGGAGATCGCGGCCCGGATGAAGGGCCGCCTCGTGATTCTGGCGGACGGCGGGGTGCGTTCGGGCGTGGATGTGCTGAAGATGCTGGCTCTGGGCGCGGATGCGGTGCTCATCGGGCGGCCGTTCAGCGTCGCTGCCGTGGGTGGTCTGGCCGACGGCGTGGCCATGTATGTGGAAAAGCTGCGCACGGAACTGCTGCAGGCCATGGTCATGACCGGCACGGCCTCGGTGCGTTCGGTTTCGCCGGATATCCTCGTGGACGGAGTGTGCGCCGGGTAGGCGCGCTGATTCCGCCGGATCAGGCTCGGGGACCGGACCGTTTCGCGGCGGTCCGGCTCACGGGCCGAAGCTTTTCATCGGAACCGGATGCGTCCGGGCGCGCCTTCGGCGGAATCAGTCCTTCGGGGCGCGTGCAAGCCAGGCGTCCACCGTATTGGTCAGCAGCTGGGCGATGGTCATGGGGCCCACTCCGCCGGGAACGGGTGTCATGGCTGAAGCCACGCCTTTTAATCCCTCGAAATCACAGTCCCCGGCCAGCCCGGTGTCGGTCCTGTTGATGCCGACATCCACCACCACCGCCCCCGGCCTGACCATGTCCGCGGTGATGAATCCGGGGCGGCCCACCGCCGCGAAGACCAGCTCCGCCGAACGGACTTCCCCGGCCAGCCCGGCGGTGCGGGAATGGCAGACGGTCACGGTGGCGTCGGCGTGCAGGAGCATGAGGGCCAGGGGCTTGCCGACGATGTTGCTGCGTCCGACGACCACCGCCTTTTTTCCGGCCACGCCGATGCCGTGACGCTCCAGAAGAACCATGACTCCGGCCGGGGTGCATGGGCGCGGGCCGGGCAGTCCCAGAGCGAGGCGGCCCATGTTGACCGGATGGAAGCCGTCCACATCCTTGGCCGGGTCGATGAGATTCAGGCAGCGCTGGCTGTCCAGTCCCCGGGGCAGCGGCAGTTGCAGGAGAATGCCGTCGACGGCCGGGTCGGCGTTCAGTTCCAGAATGGCCGCCTCCAGTTCGTGCTGGGAAACTCCGGCGGACAGCCGGATGCCTCTGGAGACGATGCCCGTTTCGGCGCAGGCTTTTTCCTTGTTGCGGACGTAGACCTGGGAGGCCGGATCGTCTCCCACCAGAATGACCGCCAGGCCGGGGGGGCGGCCATGCCGTGCGGAGAGAGCCGCGACCCGGTCATGCAGTTCCCGGCGGATGTCCGCCGCTGTTTTTTTGCCGTCGATGATGAGCATGGGCGTACTCGCGTGTGCAGAGGGTTTTCAGGCGGTTTGGTGGTTTCTCCGGAGCCGCGCCACCGGGAACAATGCCTGGGCGCGTGGTCAGAAGGGCTGATCGCCCGGGCGGATTTCAACGCCGAGGGCTTCGCCCGCCTCCAGAACCGCGGATTCCGATTCAGTTCTGGTGATCCAGCCGCCGTAGGCATCGCTCTCGGTGTCCCAGTTCCAGAGAAGGAGCCCCTGGGGCAGAAGCTCGCCGTGAGCCCGGATCATCAGCTCCGGTACTTCCGTTTCGTCGAGAAAATCTTCATCGAGAGGATCGTCCACCCCGAATGTCAGTGTCGCGCCCCAGCGCTTCGCGATGCCGGAAAGGCACTCCACGAAGGATTCCGTGTCCTTCCAGTCCACAAAGTAGGTCAGCTCCCAGTCGGTGATGTCATTCAGGAGCCACAGCGCGCCGTCTTCGGCGTTTTCCCATCCCCGGTCGATCGCCGAAATCGTCTCCGCCGGGTCTTCGCCGGGCGGGGTCAGGGCGCGGACCAGTTTCTCCACGGCTTTCTTCTGCGTATCTTCCATGATTTCTCCCTTCTGGTTTCAGAGGGACAAGGCCCGCCGGATGGCTGGCGAAGAGCCGTTTCGGGCCTTGTCCGGGGTCGGAAATGGTCCGGGGAGGCGCGGCCTCCCCGGAAAATGACAGAGCGCGGGTCCGGGCCGGAGCCGGTTACTCGTCAAACCAGTTGGCGGCCATGGCCGGTCCGAAATACACGGCCTGAGCGTCCAGATCCTCCTCGATGCGCAGGAGCTGGTTGTATTTGGCCATGCGGTCCGAGCGGCACAGGGAACCGGTTTTGATCTGCCCGGCGTTCACGGCCACGGCCAGGTCGGCGATGAAGCTGTCCTCGGTTTCGCCGGAGCGGTGGGAAATGACCGTGGCGTAGGCGGCTTCCTTGGCCATTTCGATGCAGTCCATGGTTTCCGTCAGGGTGCCGATCTGGTTCAGCTTGATCAGGATGGCGTTGCCCACGCCGCGCATGATGCCGTCGGCCAGAAGGGTCGGATTGGTGACGAAGATGTCGTCGCCCACCAGCTGCATCCGGTCGCCCAGCACCTCGGAGAGCACTTCCCAGCCGTCCCAGTCGCCTTCGGCCAGTCCGTCCTCGATGGACACGATGGGAAACTTTTCGGCCAGATCGGCGTAGTAGTCCGTCAGTTCGCGGGCCGTGAAGACCTTGTTTTCTCCGGCGAAGCGGTATTTGCCGTCCTTCAGGAACTCCGAGGCCGCGGCGTCGATGCCCAGGGCGATCTGGCTGCCCGGCGTGTATCCGGCCTCTTCAATGGCCTTGACGATGTACTGAAACGCCTGCTCGTGCCCGGCCAGATTGGGAGCGAAGCCGCCTTCGTCGCCCACGGAGGTGGCCAGGCCGTCCTTGTGCAGGATTTTCTTCAGGGCATGAAAGGTTTCCGCGCCCATGCGCAGGGCCTCCCGGAAGGTTTCCGCGCCCAGGGGCAGGATCATGAATTCCTGGATGTCCAGATTGTTGGCCGCGTGCGCCCCGCCGTTGATGATGTTCATCATCGGTGCGGGCAGGACCTTGGCGTTGATGCCGCCCAGATACCTGTACAGGGGCAGGCCCAGGAATTCCGAGGCGGCCTTGGCCGTGGCCATGGACACGCCGAGCATGGCGTTGGCTCCCAGGCGGGACTTGTTCTCCGTGCCGTCCAGATCGATGAGGGTCTGGTCCACGTCCACCTGGCGCGTGGCGTCCAGCCCGACCACTTCCGCCGAAATTTCTTCCATCACGTTCTTCACGGCCTGCTCCACGCCCTTGCCGCCGTAGCGGCTCGCGTCGCTGTCGCGCAGTTCGAGGGCCTCGCGGGCTCCGGTGGAGGCGCCCGAAGGCACGGCCGCCCGGCCCGTGGCGCCGGATTCGAGGGTGACTTCCACCTCGACCGTGGGGTTGCCCCTGGAATCCAGAATTTCCCTGGCCCAAATGCCTGTGATCGTACTCATGATTGCTCCCTGGATGTATCCGGTGAATGGTTGAAACAGACGGCCATGAGACCCTGCATGAGCAGGTCCGGAGCCAGATTGTCGATACAGGAAGTCAGGGCCGCCATCTGCGGCGCGAAGCCGCCCGTGGCGATGACCCGCGCCCGTGGCAGGTGCTTTTTCAGACGCGCGGTGAGGCCCTCCAGCATGGCGGCGAACCCGAACAGGACGCCGTGGTTCAGACTCTGCCGGGTGGAGGTGCCGATGTCCAGTTCATCGCCGTCGAACTCCAGACTGATGTGCGGCAGCTTGGCGGTCTGGGTGCCCAGAGCCGTGACGGAACTGAGCACGCCCGGACAGATGAGGCCGCCCAGATAGGCGTTGTCGCGCACGCAGTCGAAGGTGGTGGCGGTGCCGAAATCCACCACGATGAGTTCCGGATCGTCGAAGAGCGTCCGCGCCGCGAATCCGCCCAGCAGCCGGTCCGCGCCCACTTCCTGGGGTCTGGCGTAGCGGTTTTCGAGGGGCAGGGGGATGTCTCCGGGCACGAACAGGGCCGGGCAGGAAAAAAAACGGGCGCAGGCCGCCGAGAGCAGACTGTTCAGGGGCGGCACCACAGAGGACAGCACCCAGCGGTCCACGGTGTCCGGCTGCACGCCTTCCCTGGCGCAGATGGTGCTGACGGCGAGACCCAGAGAATCGGCTGTTTCCCGGTTGGAGGAAGGCAGGGTGTAGGAGCGGCCCATGCCTTTCGCATCAGCCAGGCACAGCTTGATATTGGTGTTGCCCACGTCGAAAAGGAGCGCGGTCCGCGAATGCGTCATGGCGGCCACGTTTACCTCTTTGAGGCGAAAATTCAAGGGAGGCCGATGCTCCCCGCCGCGGATAGGTACCCGGGCGGGTGGAGGCCGTGTTCGGGCGGAACGGGTGAAGCGGCAAAAAATTCTGGCCCTGTCCGGGGGAGAAGACATAGTGTCGCCGCAGAAAATCGTTTCTTCATGCGGCGGAGGATTCTCGTGAGCGAAACCATTGGCGGCGGACAGTCGGATCTGCGGACGGCATACCGGCATCTTGCCGGATATTTTTCCGGCGGAGCCGTTATTCTGCACGAAGGCCGCGTGGTCCTCGCCAACGAGGCATTCGCCCGGACGGCGGGTCTTGCGTTTGCGGCGGTCGAGGGCCAGCCGCTGGCCGGTCTGGCCGCGCCCGAAGACCGGGAGCGGGTCGCCCGTTCCTGTGTGGAGGCTCTTTCCGTGGCGGAAGGCTCGGTCGGGTTTTCCATGGCCCGGACAGGCGGCAGGATGGAACTGACGCTGATCCGTATCGGGCAGGGGCCGGACGTGGTTCTGCTGGGAGTGGCCGCCGGCGGCCGAATCCGCGAGATCGAAAATGGCGTCGGCGAGATATGCCACGCGCTGAGCACGCAGCTCATGCACATCGCCAACGCCAAGGACGGCATCGTGGAGGAGCTGGAAACCCTGCGGTCCCTGGCGGCCGGAACGGACATGGCCCGGAGCGCGGCCTGGGCGGACATCCAGTCGTCTCTGGATACGTACTGCGATGGCCTGGATCACGCCTATCGCAGCATCACGGCCGCAATGAGAGCGTTCAACGCCCTGTTCGCACCGGCCGCGAAGGGGCATCCGGACATCTGATTTCCGATTCCCGTTTACTTGACAGGGAGGAATTGTGCACTGGATCGGATACGCGCTTCTGGCGGTTCTGGCTCTGGGTGCGGCGGGGCATGCGCTGCTGAACAAGAGCGATTCCCGTTCCGCCCTGGGCTGGATCGCCGTGTGTCTGACGTTTCCGCTGGCGGGGCCTGTGCTCTATGTGCTGTTCGGGGTCAACCGGGTCCGTCGCAGCGCATCCCGGCTGCGGCAGGAGGTGGCCCCGCTGGCGTCCGGAGGAAGGAATCTCGCGCCGTCGCCGGAGAATACGGCGGCCGTCGCCGCCCGGCCATACGGATTATCCTGGCGTCTGGAAAAGGTGGGACACAGTCTGCTGGGAACGGAGCTTACGGCGGGCAACTGCATCGAGCCCCTGATAAACGGGGACGAAGCCTATCCGCGTATGCTTCAGGCCATCCGCGAAGCCAGAAGGAGCGTCTATCTGGTCTCCTACATTCTGGGCACGGACAGGCTGGGACGGCGGTTCATTGACGCGCTTCATGCCGCAGCGCGCCGCGGAGTGGAGGTACGGGTTCTGGTGGACGGGGTGGGGGAAAAATACTCCTGGCCCACGGCTTCCAGCCTGTTGAAAAAGAAGGGGGTTCCCACGGCCCTGTTCATCCCGCCCCGGCTTTTTCCGCCGTCTTTGCACATCAATCTGCGGAATCACCGAAAAATTCTGGTGGTGGATGGAACCACGGGATTCACGGGTGGAATGAACATAAGGCAGGGGCATCTGCTCGGAGCCAATCCCCGTCATCCGGTGACGGACATGCATTTTATCGTCCGCGGTCCCATTGTGGAGCAATTGCGGGACGTTTTTCTGGACGACTGGCTATTTGCGACCAAAGAGCGGCTCGTGCCAGACGCCGTTCTGCCGGAACCAGCGGGAGACTGCCTGTGCCGGGCGGTCATCGACGGGCCGGATGTCCCCCACGAGCCCCTGAGGACCCTGCTGCTCGGCGTCATTTCCGCAGCGTCGGGTTCCATCCGGATCATGACGCCCTACTTCCTGCCGCCCAAAGCCATGCTCTTTGCCCTCAAATCCGCCCGGTACCGGGGCGTGGACGTGCGCATCATTCTGCCCGGCCGCAACAATCTGCCTTTCGTGCACTGGGCCACGCAGCACATTCTCGAGGATCTGATCCAGGCCGGAATCACCATCGCGTTCCAGCCGGAACCCTTCTGCCACACCAAGCTGCTTCTGGTCGATGACGCCTACGTGCATCTGGGCTCGGCCAATCTGGACAACCGCAGCCTGCGGCTCAATTTCGAGCTCACGCTGGAAGTGTTCGACCGGGCCCTGAACAGGGCTCTGACCCGCCATTTCGAAACGGTCATGGCCGGAAGCAGGATGGCGACAGTGGACGAGCTGCGCGCCCGATCCCTGCCCGCGCGCATGC
>JAUMXF010000163.1 GCA_030529235.1 Pseudomonadota bacterium | reverse complement strand
GCCCGCTGCATCGGTGTCTCTGACGGCGACACCATCACAGTGCTAAACGACGAAAACCAGCAGATCAAAATCCGCCTGTACGGGATCGACAGCCCGGAATCCGGCCAGCCACACGGCCGCAAGGCCAAGCAGAACATGTCCGCTCTGGTGTTCGGCAAGGATGTGGAAGTGACTCCGATCGGCCAGAAGCATTATGGCCGCGCCGTGGCCCGCGTGAGCGTCGGCGGGCTGGATGTCTGCGAGGAGCAGCTCCGGGCGGGCTATGCTTGGGTGTTTCCACGATACTACTTGAATAGAGACAGGGCCGGATTAACCCAGCACTGCCAAAACAAAGAGCCGCCGGGCACTTATCAGCACTCGGCGGCATCTGTCATTTTATGTCTTGGCGGAGGGTTAGGGATTCGAACCCCAGATACCCGTGAAGGTATGCCGGTTTTCAAGACCGGTGCAATCAACCAGCTCTGCCAACCCTCCGGGAACTGGCGGAGAGGGAGGGATTTGAACCCTCGATAGAGGTTTAAGCCCCTATACTCGCTTAGCAGGCGAGCGCCTTCAGCCTAGCTCGGCCACCTCTCCGTTCAGTGAAGAAGGACCTCTATCCGAACGCCTGCGGACCGTCAACTCAAAATACCCCTCCGGCCTTTCCGCATTTTGACAGACGCCCGCGTAACCGGCTAGAAGCACTGCCTTCATTCGACCCCAACCATTCCGTCCGTCAGGGCTCGGAGGCATCGTGAACAATCCCGTCATTCATCTCGGTCTGGCCGGTCTTGGCACCGTCGGATCGGGGCTGGCCAAGATCATACAGGAAAACAGCGACTGGATCACCCGGCGGCTGGGCCGCACGCTCAAGATCAAGACCGTCATGGTCCGCGACCCCGCCAAGGCCAGAAATGTCGTTCTGCCGCCGGAAACGCTGTTCACCACCAGCATGGACGACCTGCTGAACGATCCTGAAATCGACATGGTGGTGGAACTGGCCGGAGGCATCGATTTTCCGCGCACCCTGATTACGCGCGCCCTGCAGGCCGGAAAGCCGGTGGTCACAGCCAACAAAGCCCTTCTCGCCGAGCACGGCTCCGAGCTTTTCGAGCTGGCCGCCGCCAATCGGCTGGGCCTTTATTACGAAGCCAGCGTGGCCGGGGGCATTCCCATCATCCAGACCCTGAAGGAGAGCCTGGCCGCCAACAGGATCAGCTCCATCACCGGCATCCTGAACGGAACGGCCAACTTCATCATGTCAGAAATGACCGAAAAAGGAGAGGATTTCGGGAAAGTTCTGGGCAAGGCGCAGGCCAAGGGTTACGCCGAGGCCGATCCCACTCTGGACATCGAAGGCATCGACGCCGCCCACAAGCTGACCATCCTCATCCGGCTGGCCTACGGTCTGGACTTTCCCATGAGCGGACTGACCGTGAAAGGCATCTCCAGGGTCGAGCAGTTCGACATCTCTCTGGCCCGGGAGTTCGGCTACCGCGTCAAGCTCCTGGCCCAGGTCCGCGAAGAATCCGGCATGCTGCATGCGGGCGTCTATCC
>JAUMXF010000048.1 GCA_030529235.1 Pseudomonadota bacterium | reverse complement strand
TGGAAGCCACGCTGGCCCTGCGGCCGGATATGCTGGACACCGCACTTCTGACCGACTGGGATATCCGCCATCTGCGGAGCATCGAGCGCGTCCGCCCGGGGCGGAATCTGTACGTGGCTCTGGTGCACTATCCGGTGGAGAACAAGCGGGGAGAAACCATTACAACCTCTTTGACAAATCTGGACCTCCACGATATTGCACGCGTTTCGCGTACCTATGGCCTTGGCGGCTACTATCTGTGTACGCCCCTTGCCGATCAGCAGGAAATGGCCCGGACATTGATCGGCCATTGGAGGGACGGCTTCGGGGCCGCCGCCAATCCCGACCGGAGTGACGCGCTGGGCCGGGTGCGGGTGGCCGGACTTCTGGAGGACGCCATCGCGGACATCGAGTCCCGGACAGGGCTGCGGCCCAAGGTGGTGGTCACCAGCGCCAGGGCCGGAGACATGACCTGCGGGCAGGTTGCGGCATGGCTCGAAGCGTTTCCGGTGCTTCTGGTGCTGGGCACGGGCCATGGGCTGGGGCGGGAAGTGCTGGCCGCCGCTGACGGCGCCCTGCGGGCCATACGCTTTCTGGATGGGTATAATCATCTTTCCGTCCGCTCGGCGGCTTCCATCATGGTGGACCGGCTTCTTGGCGACACGGGCTGACGCCCGGACTTACTGGCACGGCAAATGACCATATTTGGCGGCTTCGGCCGTCTCAGATAAAGGAGAGCATCAATGAACATCATAGAGAAAATCAACAGCGAACAGCTGCGTGCCGACATTCCCGCCTTCAAGGCCGGGGACACCATCAAGGTGCACGCCCGGATCGTCGAGGGCGAGAAGGAGCGCATTCAGGTTTTTCAGGGTGTTGTCCTGCGGCGCAAGCGCGGCACCACCGACAGCACCTTCATCGTGCGCAAGGTGTCCGACGGCGTGGGCGTGGAGCGTATTTTTCCGCTGCATTCTCCGTCCATCGACCATATCGAGGTTGTTTCCGAAGGCGTTGTGCGCCAGAGCCGCATTTACTATCTCCGTCGGCTCAAGGGTAAGGCCGCCCGCATCAAGGCCAAGAAAACCTGGTAGTGGCGATCCTGCCGGAGGGTATCGGCTGGTCTCAGGTGGCCGGGGTGGACGAAGCCGGTCGGGGATGTCTGGCCGGGCCGGTAGTGGCCGCCGCGGTTATTCTGCCTTCCGGGTTCGAGCTTTCTGGTCTGACGGATTCCAAAAAGCTTTCCCCTGCCCGGCGTGAGCATTTCGCGCAAATTATCAAGGCCCAGGCATTGTCCTGGGCCTTGGGTTTTTCCTGGCCCGGAGAAATCGACCGGATCAACATTCTTCAGGCGACTCTCCGGGCCATGGCCAGAGCTGAAGGAGCCCTGCCCGTACGCCCCGATTTCGCTCTTGTGGACGGCAACCAGGTTTTTCCTTCCGGCGTGCCCAAGAGGGCGGTGATCGGCGGCGATGCCCTGTATCCCTGCATTTCGGCCGCTTCAGTCCTGGCCAAGACTTTCCGGGACCGGCTCATGTTTCATATGGACGCGCGCTATCCGGGCTATGACCTGGGCAGACACAAAGGGTACGGCACCCGGCGGCATTTTGAAGCTTTGGCCTGCCTGGGGCCCAGTCCGGCTCACCGGCTGAGTTTTCGCGGTGTGAGCCCTGGCCGTACAGAAAAGGAATTATGCCTGCCCGGCATCTGACGACCGGACAGGCCGGGGAGGATTTGGCCGCTGCATTCCTGACCGAAAAGGGCATGCGGGTGGTGGAGAGGAATTTCCGTTGTGCGGCCGGAGAGATCGATCTCATCTGTCGGAGCGGAGAGCTTCTGATTTTCGTGGAGGTCAAGACCCGCTCGGGCACTGTTTTCGGAACGCCCGGAGAAGCCGTAAATCGGGTCAAGGCCGCCCGCCTGACTCGGGCCGCCTCAGAGTATCTGAGCCGGGAAGGATTGTGGTCGCGGCCGTGCCGTTTCGATCTGGTGACCGTCGTTCTCGGCCGTGACGGCGCGGAGCTGGAACATTGGGAGGATGTCATCGATGCGCGGGACTGTCTGGATAGTGGCCACGCCTCTTGGCAACCTTGGTGACCTGTCCCCCCGGGCTCGGGAAACTCTGGAGCGGGTCGGAGTGGTGCTGGCCGAAGACACCCGGCGGACCGGCCAGCTGCTGCAACTGGCTGGCATTTCCGGCAAACGCCTGCTCAGCCTGCACGAACACAACGAGGAAGAACGGCTGGGCGAGGTGCTGGATTTGCTTGCGGCCGGAACGGACGCGGCGGTGGTGTCCGACGCGGGCACGCCGCTTATCGCCGATCCCGGGTACCGGCTTGTGGCCGCCTGCCGGGAACGCGGTCTGACGGTATCCCCTGTGCCCGGCCCCTGCGCGCCCATCGCGGCTCTCATGGGCAGCGGCCTGCCGCCTTATCCTTTTGTTTTTCTCGGGTTTCTTCCACGTCGGGAAGGCGAAATCCGGGCTCTTTTCCGGCAGTACGCGGATCTTCAGGCCACTCTGGTATTCTTCGAGCGCAAGAACCGTATCGCCCGGACTCTGGAGGTGGCGGGGGAGGTGCTTGGAGAGAGGGATTTTTGTCTGGCCCGGGAATTGACCAAGAAACATGAGCAGTTTATCAACGGACGCCTTGGTGAACCGCTTGCGGATCCTGACGGTTTGCGGGGCGAACTGACCGTGGTGATCGGCCCTCCGCAAGCCGCTACGTCGTCCCGGGAGGAAGTGGAAGGACTGATCCGGGATATGGCCGGGCAGGGGCTTTCGCCGCGGGACATGGCCCGGACGATCCGCAGCCGGACAACAGGCTGGACGGCCAAAGACATCTATGCGCTCGTGTTGGAGCGGGGAGCGAAATAGAACGTGGATGTCCGAACCCTGCTGCGTATTTTCCTGCGCACTTATCTGGTCGGCGCGACATTCAACACCAAAGGTATGCAGAACGTGGGCCTGGCCTATATCATGGACCCCGCCCTGCAGATCCTGTTCGGGCATGATCCGGGCGCGCTCCAGCGGGCCAGGGGCAGGTATCTGAAGCATTACAATACCCACCCCTTCTGGACGCCGCTCCTGGCGGGCATTTTTCTGTCCATGGAGAAGAAGATCGCGCAGGGCCTGCTGGCGCCCAAGGTGCTGCCGGCCCTGCGGTCCACCACGGTGTATACGCTGTCCGCCCTGGGGGATTCCTTCTTCGGAGGCAGTTTTCTGGTCACCTGGTCTCTGGTGGGCGTGAATCTGGCCGTCACGGGGCATCTCTGGCTGTTCGGCTGTTGGCTGGCCGTTTGTCTTGCGGGCCTGCAGATCTTCAAGGCATACACTTTTGCCAGAGGGTATGCTCAGGGGCTCGCTTTCCTGCAGCGTCTGAAGTCCTGGAATCTCATTGACTGGGGGCAGCGCCTGAAGATGGTCAATGGAGTGCTGACGGCCATTTTTCTGTTGCGGGTCGTTCCGTCCGGCGGATTCCATCAGCTGGCCTGGGCATTGGGGGCCTGCCTGCTGGCCGCGGCCAGTTCCTGGCATACCAGGGACCGGGCCATGCTGCTGATGGTGCTTTTTTTCTGCGCTCTGCTGGCGCCCTGGGACGGCATCTCTGTTTTTGTCGGTATGTAAGGTAGCGGTATGGAAGAAATACAGGAAAAGATCATCCGGGTCGGCAACACTCTGGGCATCCATGCCCGGCCCGCGGGAAAGATATCTCAGGAGGCCCAGCGCTACGAGTCCGCCGTGAGCATTCATTCCAAGGATGGGGAGGCTGACGCCAAATCCATTCTGGATATTCTGGCTCTGGCCGCGCCGCAGGGCGCGGAGCTGACCCTGCGGGCCCAGGGGCCGGATGCGAAAGAGGCGGTGCGGGCTCTGAGTGATCTGTTCGCGGACATGTTCGGCGAGAAGGGCTGATGGCTTCGCGTATTTTCTTCGGCATCCCCGTGTCGGCGGGAGTGGCCATCGGGCGGACTTACTGCCTGAACAGAAATCATTTTTCAGGCGTCGAGCGCCATGCCGTGCCCAAGGTCGGCATCCCCGTGGAAACAGCCCGGCTCGACCGCGCCTTCGACGCCGCCTGCCGGGAACTGGAACATACTCTGTCCTGCGTCCCAGACGATCTTCAGGACCATTCTGCCATTATCGCCTCGCATCTGATGATGCTGAAGGACCGCAAGTTCCGCCAGCGGGCTCTGGACCATGTCGCCGCCGGAATCAACGCCGAATGGGCTCTGGAACGGGCGGTAAGCGACGTGCAGGACGTATTCGCGGCCATTGCCGACGATTATCTGCGCCAGCGCATGCAGGATGTGCGGCAGGTGGCCGAACGGGTGCTGGGCAAACTGGCCGGCGGCGACGGGAACGGGCGGGCCATCACCCACCGGTCCATTCTCCTGGCCCATGACCTCACTCCGGCCGACACCATTGAGCTTGACGTCAACAAGATCATGGCCTTCGCCACGACCCAGGGCGGAAAAACCTCCCATGCGGGTATTCTGGCCCGGTCCCTGAGGATTCCGGCCGTGGTCGGCGTGGACGGCCTGGACGAGGAGCGTCCCGAAGGCGAGATCATCATTCTGGACGGCTTTCACGGGCGCGTCATTCTGGACCCGGACGAGGAGGAGCTGGCCCGCTACACGGAGCTCCAGACGCAGTTTGAGAGCTATCACGCCACCATCATGCGTTCCTGTCATCTGCCGGCGGAAACCCTCGACGGTTTCCGGATGCAGGTGCTGGCCAACATTGAGCTGCTCGAGGAAGTCGTGGCCGTGAACGACAACGGCGGCGAGGGCATCGGCCTGTACCGGTCGGAATACAGCTACCTGAACCGGATGGACATGCCCACCGAGGGCGAACTGACCGAGATTTATGTGGACATGGCCTCTCTGGTGTTTCCCAGAAAGCTGGTCATCCGCACTCTGGATGTGGGCGCGGACAAGCTCATGCGCACCCAGAACGTGCCCGAGGGAAACCCCGCTCTGGGGCTTCGGGCCATCCGCTACTGCCTGAAGCATCGCGAGATCTTCAGAACGCAGCTTCGGGCCATTTTGCGGGCCGGGGTGGCCGGGAACGTGTCCGTCATGTTTCCCATGATTTCCGGGCTGCAGGAACTGGTGGAGGTGAAGAAGTTCTACCGCGAGGTGCAGCGGGAGCTGTTCGCCGAAGGCACGCCCTTTCGCGAGGACATGCCCCTGGGCATCATGGTGGAGGTGCCCAGCGCGGTGATCACGGCGGACTTTCTGGCCCGCGAGGTGGATTTCTTCAGCATCGGGACCAATGACCTCATCCAGTATTCCCTGGGCATCGACCGTACCAACAAGGATGTGTCCTATCTGTATCAGCCGCTGCACCCGGCCGTTGTCCGGTCCGTGAAATGGGTGGTCGACGCGGCCCACCGCGCCGGAATCGAGGTCTGCCTGTGTGGGGAAATGGCCGGGGATCCCTTTTGCGTGCCCGTGCTCATGGGCATGCAGGTGGACTCCATAAGCCTCGGGCCTCAGGCCATTCCCGGCATCAAGCGCATTGTCCGCCAGACCTCCATGGAGGAGTGCGACGAACTGCTGAAGCAGGTCATGGCCAGCCAGTCCGTGGCCCGCAACAACAAGCTTGTCCGGGAAATGATCTTCCGCCGTTTTCCCGAAGAACTCATGTTCTATTCCTCCCTTGCGGAAGAATAGAAAGAGGATGTTTTCATGGCCAGACCCACGGGAATCAAGATCATCGCGGCCAACCGCAAGGCCCGCCATTTTTACGAGCTGCTGGAGTTCATCGAGGCCGGAATCGTGCTCACGGGTTCCGAGGTGAAGTCCCTGCGTGAGGGCCGCGTCAATTTCATGGACGGCTACGCGCGGATCACGGACGGCGAGGCGTTTCTGTCCGGAGTGCACATTTCGCCGTACGCCAATGCGGGATACGCCCAGCACGATCCGGACCGGGAACGCAAGCTGCTCATGCATCGCCGTGAAATCGCCGGTCTGAAGGCCAAGATGGAACAGAAAGGGCTGACTCTGGTGCCCACCAAGATGTATTTCAAGGACGGCAAGATCAAGATCGAGCTGGCTCTGGCCAAGGGCAAGAAAATTCACGACCGGCGCGAAGATCTGAAACAGCGGGCCGTGAACCGGGATACGGAGCGGGAGCTGAACAGATATTAGGCCGGGCGCGCTTGCCGCCGGGCTTTTCTTTCCGTGTGGGTCGTTGCGTGTCCGGCCGGATGCCGTGTGCCGTTTTTGTGTCCGGAACCGGCCGTTACAGGCCGCTCAGATATTTTTCCACGGTCAGGCAGGTCATGCCCGCGTCGCGGATATCCAGGATGTTGGCTTCGTGGATTTCCGGCGCGCGGGAAGAGGATGCGTCTGTGAGCAGAACCATGTCGTAGCCCAGGCTCAGACCGTCGAAGAGGGTGGCTCGCAGGCAGAAGGGAAGCTGTGTGCCCGTGACGATCAGGCGGGTGACGCCCTTTCGGCGCAGCATCAGATCCAGTTCCGTGAACATGAAGGCGCTGAAGCGCTGTTTGACCACGCGGTATTCCCCGTCCACGGGTTCGAGCCCCGGTACAATGCGCGCTCCGGGGCTGCCGGGTGCGACCATGGGCCTCTTCCGCAGGGTCTCCAGCCGGGAGCTTTCCACATCCACGCCGT
Organism: Pseudomonadota bacterium; assembly: GCA_030529235.1. Lineage (GTDB taxonomy): Bacteria > Desulfobacterota > Desulfovibrionia > Desulfovibrionales > Desulfomicrobiaceae > Desulfomicrobium. The sequence goes on along the minus strand of JAUMXF010000048.1, from coordinate 9,219 downwards.
CGGACCGGTATTCGCGCACAACATGAAAGACGGGCCGCCCGGCTTCCCGGAATCTGGCCAGCACCCGGCGGATGACGGGAATGGTGGCGTGGGCTCCGGGCACTTCGCAGGCTCCTCCGGGCATGGCGAAGTCGTTTTGCATGTCGATGATGAGCAAGGCCTCGTGCGGCATGGCGTTTCCTCGTTGGTTGTCTTTGAAGGGAATCTTTCCTATGAGACGTGCCGAATTTTCATAGACCGCCCGGGCGGGAGCGGCAAGGCCATTCCCCGGCGGTACATCAGGAGCACATATGATCGGTTATCTGACCAAAAAAATATTCGGTTCCAGAAACGACAGGTATCTGAAGAAACTCCTGCCCGTGGTGGCCGGGATAAACGCGCTGGAAGACGAGATGGCCGCCCTGGCCGATGCGGACTTCCCGGCGCGCATAGCCGCCCTCCGGGAGGAGGTGGCTTCGGGGCGCAGCCTCAACGACCTGCTGCCCGAAGTCTTCGCCCTGACCCGCGAAGCGGGCAAACGCGCCCTGGGCATGCGGCATTTCGACGTGCAGCTCATGGGCGGCATGATCCTGCATCAGGGCAAGATCGCGGAAATGAAGACCGGCGAGGGCAAGACCCTGGTGGCCACCCTCCCCGTGGTTCTGAACGCCCTGTCCGGCAAGGGCGTGCACGTGGTCACGGTGAACGACTATCTGGCCCGCCGCGACGCGGCCTGGATGGGCCGCCTGTATTCCTTTCTGGGGCTTTCGGTGGGCGTCATCGTGCACGGTCTGACCGACGCGGAGCGGCAGGAAGCCTACGCCGCCGACGTGACCTACGGCACCAACAACGAATTCGGCTTCGACTACCTGCGCGACAACATGAAGTTTTACCGCGATCAGCTGGTGCAGCGCCCTCTGCATTACGCCATCGTGGACGAAGTGGACTCCATCCTCATCGACGAGGCCAGAACGCCGCTCATCATTTCCGGGCCGGGCGAAAAATCCACGACCCTCTACGGCCGGATCAACGCCATCATTCCGAAACTGGTCCGGGAGCAGGACTTCGCTATCGACGAGAAAGCCCGCACCGTGACGCTGACCGACGAGGGGGTGGCGCGCTGTGAAGAAATCCTGAACGTGGACAATCTCTTCGACCCGGCCAACATCACGCTTCAGCATCATATTTTGCAGGCCCTGCGCGCCCATTACCTGTTCACTCTGGACGACCACTACATCGTCAAGGACGGACAGGTGGTCATCGTGGATGAATTCACGGGCCGCCTCATGCCCGGCCGCCGTTTCAGCGACGGGCTGCATCAGGCTCTGGAGGCCAAGGAAGGCGTGAAGGTCGAGGCCGAGAACCAGACCCTGGCGTCCATCACCTTCCAGAATTTTTTCCGCATGTACGAAAAGCTGTCCGGCATGACCGGCACGGCCGACACGGAAGCCGTGGAATTTCAGGAAATCTACGGTCTGGAAGTCGTCGTGGCGCCGCCCAACAAGAAAATGATGCGCAAGGACTTTCCCGATGTCATCCTGAAGACCCAGAAGGAAAAATTCGACGCCATCGTGGAAGAGATCAAGGCCCTGCACGCCAAGGGGCAGCCCGTGCTGGTGGGCACCACATCCATCGAGAAATCCGAGTACATCTCCTCACTGCTCAGGAAACAGCGCGTCCCCCACGAAGTGCTGAACGCCAAGCAGCACGAGAAGGAGGCCGAGATCGTGGCCATGGCCGGACAGAAAGGCCGGGTCACCATCGCCACCAACATGGCCGGGCGCGGTACGGACATTGTGCTGGGCGAAGGCGTCGTCGAACTGGGCGGCCTGCACATTCTGGGTTCGGAGCGGCACGAGAGCCGGCGCATCGACAATCAGCTGCGCGGCCGCGCCGGGCGTCAGGGCGATCCGGGCTCGTCCCGTTTCTATCTGGCTCTGGACGACACGCTCATGCGTATCTTCGGTTCCGACCGCATTGCCGGGATCATGGAGCGGCTGGGCCTCGAAGACGGCCAGACCATCGAGAACCCGCTCATCACCCGCTCCATCGAGAACGCCCAGAAACGGGTGGAAGGCCACAACTTCGAGATCAGAAAACAGCTTCTGGACTACGACAACGTCATGAACCAGCAGCGCGAGGTCATCTACTCTCTGCGCCGCGAATTCATGACCACCGAGGACATGCAGCCCACGGTGGAGGAGTTCGTGGACGACCTGCTCATGGACGTTTACGAGCCTCTGGAAAACAAGAAGAATCACGCCGAACCGGTGGAAGAGCTCCGGACCATGGTCCGGGCTAAGCTGGACGAGATTTTCGCTCTGGAACGGGTCCGCGAGTCCGGCGTTTTTGTGGACAAGGATGACGCCCGCGCCGCCATCCTGGGCATTCTGGATGAATTGCGTCTGGCCGCTCCGGACCAGTACCAGGACATACTGCGTTTTTTCCTGCTGGATGCCCTGGACCGCAACTGGAAAGACCACCTGTTGCAGATGGATTACCTGAAGGAGGGCATCGGTCTGCGCGGCTATGCCCAGCGCGACCCCAAGCAGGAATACAAGCGCGAGGGCTTCGAGCTGTTCGAGGACCTGCTGTTCCGCATCCGTGAAAACACCATGAAGGCCCTGACGCATCTGCGTGTCGAGGTGGTCCGTCAGGAGGAGCTCCGGCACGAGGAGCAGGAAAACGTGAAGTACGCGGGCGGCGGGGAACCGGCAGAAACAAAGCCGGATACCGTGCGCCGGGCCGAGCCCAAGGTGGGAAGAAACGACCTCTGTCCCTGCGGCAGCGGTCAGAAATACAAGAAGTGCTGCGGCAGAAAGGGCTGATGCTGCCGCAGCCCTCAGTCTGGCTGGCGGGAAGGGGCAGATCCCGTTTCAGCCGGGGTTTGTGGATTCAGAACCAGAACTCCGGATAGCTTCTGTTTTTGGGTATGTTGTTGACCGCCAAGGCGATGAGCACGAGGATCGCCGCGCCCAGTCCGGCGGGCAGAAGGGCGTAGGCATAGCCCAGATCGTGGACCGCATCGCCGCCCAGAACCGCCATGAGGGCTGTGGCTCCGCCCGGAGGATGCAGGGTTTTTGTCAGATGCATGAGCGCGATGGCCGTGGCCACAGCCAGAGCTCCGGCCAGTCAGGGAAACTGCCCTGCCGCCATCTGAGCCGAGACGCCCACCAGCGCCGAAAGGACATGCCCGCCCACTACGTTTCTGGGCTGGGCCAGGGGGCTGAGGGGTGCGCCATACACCAGCACCGCCGTGGCGCCGAAGGAGCCGAGCATCAGAGGCAGCCCGATGACATCCAGAACACAGACATGCAGCAGGCCCACGGCCGCGATTCCCAGCATGGCTCCCAGCCAGGACCAGAATATCTCTCCCGCTCCGACGCGGGGAGGACTCTGCGTTGTGCCACGCATTTTTTTGAAATATTCCAAGAGATAAGTCCTACACGCACAAGGCGCTGATCAGATCCGTCCTGGTCACGATGCCTATTGGCCGGCCTTCGGCGTCGCATATGGGCAGTCGATTGATGGATTTTTCCGCGAGCAGCGTGGATATTTCGGCCGCCGTGATCTCTTTTCCTGCGGTGACCGGCGGCGCGGTCATGAGCTCCGCCAGCTTGAGGGTGCGCATCTTCGAGACCAGGCATTCGGAAGTGCCCAGGCAGCGGGATACCACCTGCATGAAGGAAACATGGCTCGCAAGGCCCATGTGCCGCAGGAAATCTTTTTCCGAAATAACCCCGCACACCACTCCCTTTTCATCCATCACCGGCGCGCCGCTGATGCCCTTTTCCGCCAGAAATTTGGCGGCGTTCACGGCGTCCTGATTGGCTTCCAGACAATGGACGGGCGAGCTCATGATGTCTTCGGCCCGGATGGAGTTACGCAGCCGCTGGATGGCGTGAGTGTAGGCGGAATGGTAAATCTCGCGGAACGCTGCGGGCGTGATGTCCACATAGCCCTGTAGCGCGCGCATGGCTTCCAGAATGTCCGCTTCGGAAAGCTCCAACGGGATGATCGTACTCATCTGTCCTCCTCCGGGCTCAATGGAAAATGATCCGTTGCTGATATCTTCCATGCAATATTGCAGCCAGTTTCATACAGGATCAGTCTCACGGCCGCCACCCAGATAGGCCTGACGCACTTGTTCGTTCTGAAGCAGGCTCCCGGCCTGATCAGCCAGAACAATATTGCCCACTTCCATGACATAGCCCCGGTCGGCCAGTTTCAGGGCTGCCTTGGCGTTTTGCTCCACCAGGATGACCGTGACGCCGGAGCGGTTGATCTCGCGCACCGTGTTGAAGATGGACCTGACCAGAATAGGAGCCAGCCCAAGGCTCGGCTCGTCCAGAAGCAGGATTTTCGGGTCGGCCATGAGCGCCCGGCCGATGGCCAGCATCTGCTGTTCTCCGCCGCTCAAGGTACCGGCCAGTTGCCTGCGCCGTTCCTTCAGGCGGGGAAAGAGGTCGTAAATTCGCTTGCGGGTGTTCTCTGTGCCTTCGGCGCTGGACGAGGTGAACGCGCCGAGCAGCAGATTCTCTTCCACGGTGAGGGTCGAGAAGACCCGGCGGCCTTCGGGGCTCTGAGTGATTCTGAGGCGGACGATCTCGTGGGCCGGAAGCCTGTGCAGGGCCTTGCCCTGAAAATAGATGCCGCCTCCGGTGATTCGTGCCAGCCCGCTGATGGCGTTCAGTGTGGTGGATTTGCCCGCGCCGTTGGCCCCCAGAATGGTCACGATCTCGCCTTCGTTCACCTCGAGGTCGATGCCGTGCAGGACTTCCACGTTTCCGTAACTGACGCGCAGATTTTCGATTTTGAGCAGCATGCGTGTTCCGTCTGTTTTCGGGTCAGGATTGGCCGGACCGCTTACTCGTAGTCGTCGGTGCCGAGATAGGCTTCAATGACCCGCGGATCGGCCTGGATTTCCCCGGGCGTGCCGGAGGCGATCCTGACGCCGTGTTCCAGCACCACCAGAGAGGAGCAGACGCGCATGACCAACCCCATGTCGTGCTCGATGAGAATCACGGTCACGCCCCGGTCCCGGATGGCGCGGATAAGATGAACGAGTTCCCTGGTTTCCTGATCGTTCATGCCTCCGGCCGGTTCGTCCAGAACAATGAGCCGGGGCCCGGAGGCCAGCGCCCGGGCGATTTCCAGCAGACGCTGATTGCCGTAAGCCAGACTCCCGGCCGGATCCCGCCACCGGTCTTCCAGCCCCACGAAACGCAGTTCGTCCATGGCCCGGGCTACGGCCTCTTTTTCCTCCCGGCGCTGGGCGGGCGTACGCAGCATGGCCGCGAGGGCTCCCGCGCGCATCCGGCAATGGCGTCCGGCCAGCACGTTTTCCAGCAAACTCATGTTCTGGAACAGGCGGATGGCCTGGAAGGTGCGGGCGATGCCTTTTTCCACAATGGCATGGGCGGGGAGCCCCGTCAGGTTCTCGCCGTCAAAGATCACGGAGCCGGAATCGGGGCGGTAGTTGCCGGTAATCAGATTGAAAACCGTGGTCTTGCCCGCGCCGTTGGGGCCGATGAGGCCGACCACCGTCCCGGCTTCGACCTCGAAGCTGACTTCACTGACGGCCATGAGACCGCCGAAGCTCTTGCTCAGGTTTTCGACGCGCAGCAGGCTCACTGGTGTCCTCCGGCCGGGCGCGCGGGAATGTCGTAGTGTTTGGGACCGGGCGGCAGCAGACCCTGATTGCGGAAGATCATCATCAGGATCATGGCCGCGCCGAAGACCAGCATACGGTACTCTTCCAGCCCGCGAAAGAATTCGGGCAGGCCGATGAGCAGAAACGCGCCCAGCAGCACGCCGGGAATGCTGCCCGCTCCACCCAGGATGACGATGGAGAACAGCACGACCGATTCGGCAAAGGAGAAGGATTCCGGGGCGATGGTGGTCATCTTGGCGGCGTAGATGGTTCCGGTCATGCCCGCCCAGACCGCGCCTATGGCAAAAGCGACCAGTTTGTACCGGGCCACGTCGATGCCGCTTCCTTCGGCGGCTACCTCGTCTTCCTTGATGTAGCGCAGCGCCCGGCCGAAACGCGAGTTCTCCAGGCGGCTCAGCAGAAAAATGGTCGCCGCCGCGAAGCCCCAGATCAGATAGAAGAAATGCATGGGTTTGGCGATTTTGAATCCGAACAGAAAAGGCCGGTCGATGCCGAAAATGCCGTTGGCCCCGCCGGTGATGCCGAAGACGTTGTTGACTAGAGCGATGCGCACGATCTCCACAATGCCGATGGTCACGATGAGCAGGTAGTCGCCGCGCAGGTGGATGATGGGCCGGGCCACTGCCAGGGCGAAGGCTCCGGCCAGCAGACCCGCCAGAGGCATGAGCCATAGCACGGGCACGCCGTACATGGTGTTCAGGATGGCCGTGGCGTACGCGCCCACGGCGTAGAAGGCGGCGTGTCCCATGTGGAACAGCCCGGCGTGTCCGAGAATGATGTTCAGGCTGAGTCCCAGGATGGCGTAGAGCCCCACGTTGTTCAGCAGTTCGATCCAGTAGGCGTTCAGAAAAAAAGGAGACGCCGCCATGACCAGGGCGAAGGCCGGGATCGCGACCATGCGGAGGGAGGGATGGCGGGATGTCATACTTTCTCCGCCACACGTTCGCCCAGAAGTCCCTTGGGGCGGATGATGAGGATCAGGATGAGCACGCAGAAGGAGATGGCGTCCTTCCAGGCGATGGAGATGTATGCCGCGCCCAGGGCTTCGATGACGCCGAGCAGGAGGCCGCCGACCATGGCTCCGGGAATGTTGCCGATGCCACCCAGAATGGCGGCGGTAAAGGCTTTGAGGCCGTAAATCCAGCCCATGTCGAAGTTGATCTGGCCGTAATAGAGCCCGACCATGAGGCCGGCCGCTCCGCCCAGCGCCGGGCCGATGCAGAAGACCAGCATGATCACCCGATCCACATTGATGCCCATGAGCCGGGCCGCGCCCTGGTCGATGGCCGTGGCGCGGATGGCCGTGCCGGTCCTGGTTTTCTGGATGAAGAAGTACAGTCCGGCCATGAGCAGGAGGGCGGCCAGAAACATGGCTATGCGGACCGCGGGCACGCCGAGGCCGAAGACGTTGATCACGGCCTTGGGCAGGATGTCGTGGGGATAGACCCGGAAGTGCGGCCCGTAGACGGCCTTGATGGCGTTCTGGAAAAATATGGACGCGCCCAAGGCGGAAACAACGGCGGAGAGCCGGTGGGAATGGCGCAGAGGCCGGTAGGCCGCGCGTTCCAGAATGACGCCGATGACGGCCACCAGGCCCATGACCATGAGCGCCAGCAGGGCGATGGATGGCAGAGGGCCGATTTTATCGAACAGGCCGAAGGAAACAAGCAGGGTCAGGCCGAGGTAGGCGCCGATGGTGAACAGCTCGCCGTGGGCGAAGTTGATCAGCTTCATGACGCCGTAAACCATGGTGTATCCCAGAGCGATGAGGGCGTAGATGCTGCCCACGGCCAGACCGTTGGTCAGTTGCTGGAAAAATTCTTCCATAGGATGCAGGGGATAGAGATTTGACTGGACGCGGCCCGTGCCGGAAGTCCGGGCCTCCGCGAAAGAGGAGGCCCGGCGGGCTTCATGGCCGGGGCACGAATTTTCCGTCGGCATCGACCTCGTACACGCGGTACAGGTCGCCCACACGGTCGCCCTTTTCATTGAAGGAGATTTTTCCGGTCAGCCCGGAGAAATCTTTCAGATCGTTCTTCAGATAGGCGGCGAGTTTGTCGGGAGCCGTGCCGCCGGTTGCCGCGATGGCCTGGACCAGAGCCCTGTAGGCGTCTCCGGCCAGTATGGCCCACACGGAACCGGGATCGCCGGCATGAGCGGCCCTGTAGGCGGCCAGGAAATCTTTGGCCTCGGGGGTATCCAGATCGGCGGGCACGGGCGGGCTCAGGAACATGTAGCCCCGGGCGGCCTTGCTGCCCGCGATCTTGACCAGATCGGGATTATTGGTGGCGTCGCCGCCGAGTATGGGCACGTCCCAGCCCATTTCCATCTTCTGGCGCAGCAGCATGCCCACCTCCGGGTAGTAGCCCGTGAAGAAGATGATGTCCGGGGCGGCGGTTCTGAGCTTGGTCAGGATGGCGTTGTAGTCGCGCTCGCCGGGAGTCAGGGCGTCGAAAAAGACCACGGTCTGATCGGATTTTTCGATCAGGGCGCGGGCTTCGTCGGCCAGACCCTTGGCGTAGGAGGTGTTGTCATGCAGAATGGCGATTTTCGAGTGTCCCAGGGCGGCCAGAACCTTGGCGGCCACAGCTCCCTGATCGTCGTCGCGGGGGCAGGTGCGGAAGAAGAAGGGCAGCTTCTTTTCCGTCAGGCGGATGGCCGTGGAACCGGTGGCTATCTGGATGATGTCCGATTCGGCGTAGATGTTCTGGGAGGCCTCGGTCACGGAGGAGCCATAAGTGCCGATGACGGCCACAATGTCTTTGGTGCTCAGGCGGGAGGCGGCCAGGGCGGCCTGGCGGGGATCACCGCCGTCGTCCTCGACGACGAGCTCCACCTGGTCGCCGTTGATGCCTCCGGCCCTGTTGGTTTCGGCTACGAGCAGTTCCACGATCCGTTTCATGTTCTGTCCTTCGCTGGCCCAGGAGCCGGTCAGGGGGCACATGAGACCGATGCGGACGGGTTTGGCCCAGGCCGGCCCCCACATGAGCAGAACCAGAAGCAGGGATCCGAGGACGCAGCATTTTTTCTTCATGAATTCCTCCTTGACGCATCGGAAGTGTTGACGCCGCCACGCGGGTTCGGCCGAGCCGGGACGTTTCCGGGTTGCGGCTGAAGACATCCCGGTATGTCGCGGGGCCTGCCCGAAGACAGCCTCGGGCGCAGATTTGTCCTTCGGGCACATTGCCGCCATCAGTTTTGAATATCATTCAATTTTGGAGACGGTTTCAGTGAATTATTCAAATCAGCGCTTTCCGGCAAGCTTCATTCCGGATATTTTTCAGAATCGGATGAAACCCTCCGGGAGGCGGCGCGGGAACGGCCGAGCTCGGTTGGGCTCAGTTACGCTATCGGGAGATCTGGTGCGGCGTACCAGCTGCCGGTGATGCGGAGCAGTCAGGCGGAAGGCATGTGGCCGGGCGAAGTGGGGCTCGATGCCCAGCCGTTCTGAAAACAGAAAGCCGGGCTTCGCGCATCTGCTGCGAGGCCCGGCCGGGTATTTCAGGTTTTAAAGGATCGTTACATGCGTTTGAGGAGCTGAATGGACAGGGGCACCAGACCCGAGG
>JAUMXF010000047.1 GCA_030529235.1 Pseudomonadota bacterium | reverse complement strand
CTCATTTGATCCGGGATTCCCAGTCCACGGTCTTGAACCAGTAGTCGTGCCGTTCTTTCAGCCAGCCTTCGGAGTCCGCCACCAGAATCCAGTTGTCCAGATAATTCAGGAAATCCACGTCATTTTTGCGGATAACAAACCCGATGGGTTCGCGGGTGAATGTCTCGCCCTTCAGGGGCAGGTACAGCTTGTCCTTGTGGCGCAGGGCCTGCTGCTCCGGAAACGGCGCCGAGGCCACCATGGCGTGGGCCCGGCCGTTCAGGACCTCCTGCAGGGCCTGGGCTTCGTCGTCGAACATGCGCAGGGCGGCCTTGGGCATGTGTTTTTTGGCTGCGATCACGGAAGTCGCTCCGGTTTTCACGGCCAGGGTGACGTCCGGGCTGTCCAGTTCCCGCAGGGACGATATGCCGGGAGCCAGTTTGGAACTGGCCACCAGGGACATGCCCGAATATTCATAGGGTCTCGTGAAGTTCACCTTCAGGTTGCGGCTGGGCTGGATGCCCATGCCCCCGATGATGATGTCGAATTTTCCGGTGAGCAGGGCGGGGATGATGCCCGACCATTTGGTGGGCACAAGTTCGAGCTTCACGCCCATGTCCTTGGCCACGCGCCGGGCCACGTCGATTTCAAAGCCGATGTATTCGCCGTCCTTGTCCTTCATGGCCCAGGGCACGAAAGTGTCGAACCCGACGCGCAGGGTCCCCCGCTCCAAAACCTGGTCCAGAACGCTTTTTTCCGCCGCCTGAACCGGGGAGGCGGCAAACCAGAGCACGAGAACCAGTAAAACTGTCAGTATGTTACGCATGTGATCTCCTTGTTTCCTGTTTTTCCAGAAAGTTGCTCAGGCCGGAAAGAGCCAGGGTGAAGATGAGATATATGCCCGCCACGGTGAACCAGACTTCAAAGGCGAGAAATGTTTCCGCCACGATGGTCTGGGCCTGCATGGTCAGGTCCAGCAGCGCGATGGTCGAGACGAGGGCCGAATCCTTGATGAGGGAAACACCCTGACCGGTCAGCGAAGGCAGGGCGTGCTGCAGGGCCTGAGGCAGGATGACCCGCCGGTAGACGCTGCTTCTGGTCATGCCCAGACTGAGTGCGCCTTCCCATTGCCCTCTGGGGATGGCCAGAATGGCTGCGCGGACGATTTCCGAGGCGTACGCGCCTTCAAAAAGGACCAGAGTCAGAACGGCGGACTGCATGCGGCCCATGTCCACCATCGGCGCCAGAACGAAATAGACGAAAAAGATCTGCACCAGAAGCGGCGTGTTGCGGATCAGCTCCAGATAGGTCCAAGCCAGAAACCGGCCCACGGGGGATGCGGAAAGGCGCAGCAGCGCGACGGCCAGAGCCAGAACGGACGCGCCCGCGAAGCTGAAGAGCGAGATCATCAGCGTGACGCCCGCCCCGCGCAGGAGCGGGCCCGGAGAACCGCCGGGCAGAACGATGTAGGCCGGTATCCTGTACCACTGCCAGAAATATCCGGAGGCTTCGGCGCCGCGCATGACCGCCCATGCGAGGGCGGCCATGGTCAGTGCGTATCCGGCAACGGCGTATGCGGCGCGAATGTTTCGGCGTGTCACGGAAAGAAAAGACATGGACGGAATCCGTCCATGCCGGTGTTTACGCCTCGGGGCGGATGGTCATGACCGGAACGGGGGAGGTTTTGACGACTTTCTCCGCCACGGAGCCGAAGAGGAGGCGGTTCAGCCCCTGGCGCCCGTGAGTGGCCATGATGATGATGTCGGCCTTTTCCACCTGGGCCAGCGTGACGATGGAATCGGCCGCGTCGCCGCTGACCACCTTGCCCGTGGCGCGCACATCCGGAAAATGCTTGGCCACGAATTCCACCATGGTTTTTTCCGCGCCCACGGTGATGTCACCTACGATCTGGGGCAGGGAGACCGCCGGCAGATCGAAAATTTCGTACTGAATCATGGACGGCGCCACATAAAGCGCCACGATTTCGGCGTCAAAGGCAAGGGCGAACTCCCGGGCCACCTTGGCCACAGGGGCGCTTGCTTCGGAAAAATCCACGGGGCAGAGAATTTTGGTAAACATGGACATTGTTCTCCCTCCTGAAAAGAGTTGATCCTCCCGCCTGTCCGATTTCACGATGTAAAGTTAGCACAGCTGAAAATCATTGCAAGAACGGGTGGTTCCGGAAGGAAAAGTTTGGCTTGCGGGCGTAGGCGGGACATTTCCGGACCTTTGCTTCGCGGTTTTCCGGCGTCCGAAAAAAGACGGCTGGTCCGTTGCGGGCCAGCCGTCCTGCGTTGAGGGAGGGAGCTTATTCAGAGGAATCACAAATCCGGCAGCAGCGCTTTCTGGGTTTCCATGTCCCAGTGCGGATGGGACGGAAGGCCCATGGAGGCGCGGAACCTGGCCAGCGCGCCTCTGGAGTTTTTACCCCAGCGGCCGTCGATTCTGCCGGTGTAGAAACCGAGATTGTAGAGCTTGCCCTGGATCTGTATGGCGTCATCCCGGTCGCCTGGTTGCAGCAGCCGCGTCGAATACCTGGCCTGGGTCGGCGGAGAAGGATGCCGCATGAGGCGTGCGACCTCGGGCGTCAGCCTGAGATGACAGTGGGCCGCGGCCAGCAGGGCCTTGGTCCGGGCGTCCACGACTCTGGCGGAGACGGCCACGCTGTCGTCGGCGATGGCGTATGTGCCGCTCAGGATGGCCTGGACATCGACCGCCGGAGCAAGATGCCGGATTTGTCTGCTCAGGGCGAACTCGCCGCTTTCCTTGTGGGTGGTCAGGGTTTCTTCCCGCAGCCGCGCTTCGACGATCGTGTAGCCGAATTGGAAAAAGTTGTTGGTGACTTCTTCGCTCAGTATGCGGCCCAGTTCCGAGGTCTGTTCCATGTTGTGCAGATTGACGAAGGAAACCGCCATGATGGGCGAGCTCCGGTCGACCCGGACCTGGATGGACGCAATCAGTTTGTGGGCGATATTGGCGCACAGGGTCTCTATGCGCGACGCCCGGCAGTTTTCCAGGGCCCAGACGGGCAGCGCCGTGAACACGAGAATGAGGGTGAGGAGTGTTTTGATCATTTTTCCGTCAGCGGGTTGATTGTTGTCCCGTTTCCGCGGGCTCAGTTGTCCACCAGCATATATCTTTTGAGATAGGCATCGCCCAGAGGTTTGCGGTGAATGTAGTTATGCATCTGGGACGCTTCGACATAAAAAATGCTGGAATCCCTGTACACGTACCCTCCGGGATGAACGAGGGACGTGTTGACCTGGATTTCCGCTTTTGAATCGTTGGACCCGAAGTATCCCTCTTCCTCGGATATGATGGGGATGCGCTGGTATTTCCCCTCTTCGTCTTTTACCTGCAGAAACTCGGGCTCCACTGTTTTGCGGATGCCGGGGTGTTTCTTCCTTCTTTCCTGAAATCCGGGGTTTCCGACCCTCCGGATGGGGCCGCGCGTCTGGATCTGCACTTCGAGGGTGACGCTTCCTTCCGGGCTGAAAGTTACTGGTACACCATATGCAAGAAGCTGGGTGATGAGGGCTTCCCGGTAGGCTTTGGCAAAAGGCGTCGTTCCGGCCGCAGCCACGTACACTCCCATGTCCGCTCCGGCGAAAAAATGTTCCAGAGCCTTGCTGCCCTGGGAGGCGACCTTGTCGGCCAGCAGATCCCAGTGCTGCATGGACTGCATGGTGCGCTGCGTCGAGACCGGATAGCCGGTGGAGACGGGCTGCTGGGCCGTGACCAGGTACTTCTCGTGCTGCCGGTCGGTCTGGAAGGGGTAGCCGCCGGAACAGCCGGCCATGATCAAAAGGGGGGGCAGGATCAGAAAAAAGTGGCGCATTTTCGTACCGTCCTTTGGCGTAATAAATGTTGTGACGTGTATAATCGGCATGTCTGGAAAAAACTTGAGCTTTATTTTCATTTTGGTCCGGGCGGCATGATCCCCGGTCGGAACTCCTTTGTCTGCATGAGGTGTCTGATGCCTGTCCGCGGCTTCATGAAAGCATTTTTTCTTTTTCTTCTGGCAATGATGACCGCCTGCTCCGGGATGCCCAGGATTCTTTCCTCGCTTCCGGGGATGCAGCCGCGGTTGCTGCAAAGTTCTTACGGCGCGGCCGACGACCTGCACGACCAGCTCGAGGATACGGATGTCGCGGAGTATCCGATGCTCGTGGCCTCGTTCGTCAATTCGGGCGATTTCGAGCGCACCAGCAATCTGGGGCGGCTTTTGTCCGAGCAGGTGGCCTCCCGTCTGAGCCAGCATGGATATGCGGTAAAGGAAATCCAGCTGCGCGAGGACGAGCTGGCGGTCAGGCGGAAGGCGGGAGTCTTCGCCCTGTCCCGCAATCTTTCGAAAATAAATCCCGAGCTGGAAGCGCTGTCCATACTGGTCGGCACATATACGGTCATCGAGCGTCAGATTTACGTCAACGTCCGGGTTCTGAATATCCAGGATGGCGTGGCCCTGGCCTCGTCGGACTTCAGGCTGCCGTACATGCGCCAGCGCCAGACTCCCGCTCCGGACGCCGGGTCCGATGCCGTTCCGTCCGTCGGCACGCGGCTTTAAGGGGCGTGTGATTCCTGAGGCAGATTGGACGCCCCTGCCGTTTGAAAAGGGCGCGCGTTCATTTTATGAGGCGGCATGCGGTCTGCGTTTTTGCGCTGCGAAATTCCCGGAGGATGTATGCGGAAGGCGATGCTGACATGCTTGTTGATGCTGGCGGTTTTCGCGGCGGCTCCTGTCTGGGGGGACGCGCTGCGGCTGTCCGTCACCACTGATCTGGAGGCGTCGGGGCTTCTGGATGTGCTTGTGCCCGAGTTCAAAAAGGATACGGGCGTGGACGTTCAGGTCGCTCCCGGAAATCTGGGCACGGTCATTCAGGACGCCATGAGCGGCGGGGCCGATGTCGTCTTCATGTCCGACCCGGCGCGGCGGGAGCGGCTTGTGGCCAAAGGCTTCGGCCTGCGGCGGCACGAGGTCATGTCCGGAGACTTGCTGATTGTCGGCCCGGATGACGATCCTGCCGGAGCCTCTGGTGCGGACGCCGCAGCGTGCCTGCGGGCCATCGCGGCTTCGGAGAGTGCGTTTGTTTCCCGCGGAGATGGCAGCGCCACTCATGAGCGGGAGAAGGAATTGTGGAAGGCGACGGGCCTTCCCCTGCAAGTCGGGAAGACCACTCTCACGGAGCGGGGGGAGCGGATAACGTTTGAGTCCGTGCGCCCCGAGGGCATGGCCGGCTTTCTGTCCATTGGCGACGGGATGGGCAGGGCTCTGGACGCGGCCGAGGAGAAAAGGGCTTACACCCTGACCGACCGGGTCACGTATGTGCGCTACAAATACGGACGGCCTCAGGGCCTGCGGCTCGAAGCCGTCTGCGAGGGCGACGGCAGGCTGGCCGAATCTTACGGGATTGTGCTGGTCAACCCGGAAAAACAGCCCCATGTGCGTCTGGATCTGGCGGAAATTTTTGCCAGGTGGCTGGTCTCCGGGCGCGGCCAGCGGATCATTGCCGACTACCGCCTGTTCGGGCGGCGGCTGTTCCTTCCTGATTCGAAGATGGCCCAAGGCCGCGTCGTTCCCGCTTCCGGGCAATGACAGAAGGCGTTGCGCTCTGTGTCGTGCCTGATGCCGTCTCAATCCTTCCGGGCGTGCGCGTGACTGTTCCGGCCTGGAAGGAGCTGTGCCGCCGCTGCAATGAATTGTATGCCGTGCCGGATTCCTGGTGGCGCACGGTTCTTGCGGATCCCGAAGTCATCGTGCGGGTGGACCGGGAGGCCGTTTCTTTGCGGCTGCGCGGCAATCTTCTGCTGCGTGTGGAGCTGCGCGGCCGGGGGCTGCACTGCCGCGTGCCTTCGGAATATCTGCTGCGCCATCATCCGGGGAGTCTGAGCGTGCTGTGCGAAGAAGCTTCACCGGCGCCGCCGTGCGTCTCTTCCCTGAATGAACTGGGCGCGGACTATGCTCTGGTCAGGCGGCGGGCCTGCCAGGTCACGGACCGCCGCCGGGCCGTACAGGACAGGCTTTTTTTGCGCCATGGAGTGTTCCTGGCCGTGGACGCGCCGCTGCCGCCGACCTGCTGGCCGTGCACCCCGGAGGATCTGGTGTGGTGTTTCTTCTGCGGAGGTATGCGGATGCCGATCTGCGTCTGGCCGGACCGGGCGGAGTGGCGCATTGTCTTGCACGGTGGCGCGAGTGGCTGCAAGGCGGCGCGGCAAAAGCGCATGTGACGGAGTTGGCGGAACGCTTGCGGTCTTTGCGCGGTCCGTTTGGGCGGCGTTTCGAACGCTTTCCGGAAGTAAGGCGGATGGTTGTACGTCCGCGCCTGCTGCTGATGGATTTTGACCACGCCCAGCGTCTCGGCGGCCTTGACGCGCTGTGTGGCGCGCTTATGAAACTTAATCCGGAGCTGGAGAGAAATGATATTCTCGCCATCGGCGATCCCGGCAACATATCCGTAAAAACGCTTTTTTCGGGGTTGGAGGCAGACCCCGCGGAAAACTCCGGACAGGAGTATCAAGGAGGATGAACATGGACGAACATATCCATGACTTGGTTATTGTGGGCGGCGGACCGGCGGGCCTTTCCGCCGGAATTTACGCCAAGCGGGCGGCTCTGGACGCCGTGCTGGTGGAAAAGGGCATGCCCGGCGGCCAGATAGCCCTGACTCAGGATGTGGAAAACTATCCTGGCATCGAGGAAATCGGCGGCTTCGAGCTGTGCGAGAAGTTTCTGAATCATGCCAAACGCTATGAGCTGGATATCAGGGAAAGCGAAGTGAACGGCGTGGAACCGGGTTCGGATTTCCACGATGTGGTGCTGGCCGACGGCTCCCGTCTGCATACCCGCACCGTGATTCTGGCCATGGGCGGCGAGGCCCGGAAGCTGAATGTCCCGGGCGAGGCCGAGCAGTACGGCAAGGGCGTATCCTATTGTGCCACATGCGACGGTTTTTTCTTCCGGAACAAGACCGTGGTCGTGGTGGGCGGCGGCGACACGGCCCTGGAAGACGCCCTGTATCTGGCCAAGATTTGCTTGCGGGTGTATCTGGTGCATCGCCGGGATGAATTCAGGGGCAGCCGCATCCTGCAGCAGCGCGTGTTCGCCGAGGAGCGCATCACGCTGGTGCTGGACTCCGTGGTCACGGATATCGCCGGAAATGATCAGGGCGTGACGGGCGTGACGGTCAGGAATGTGAAGACTGAAGCCGTGCGCGCCATCGAAGCCGACGGAGTTTTTATCTTTGTAGGTTTTTCGCCGAACAACAGTCTGGTACCGGCCGGAGTGAAGATGAACGCCGCCGGATATGTGGTCACGGATGAAAAATGTAGTACAGATGTTCCCGGTATTTTCGTGGCCGGAGACCTGCGTCAGAAGTTCGCCAATCAGATCGTCCTGGCTGCCGCCGATGGCTGCACGGCCGCGCTGGCGGCAGCGCACTATGTGGAGACTGCCAAGTAGGTTTGGGACAGGTTCAAAATGGAATCTCCCCGGAACAATGATTTTGCTCCGGGGAGATTCCATTTTTGATTGACTGTGTTTTCGTCGGATGGCCTCAGGCGGATTCGAGTTCCTTGCCTGTTGTTTCTGGTAAAAACAGGAGGAGTATCAGACCCAGAAAGAAGCATGCCCCGATGAGAAGAAAGGCGGGACCGAGGCCGTATACCTCCGCGAGGCTGCCGATAACGAGCGGCGCGAAAGCACTCACTGCTCTGGCAGAATTATAAATGATTCCTTGCGCTGTAGCTCTCATGTGGGTGGGGAACAGTTCTGCGATCAGCGGGCCGAATCCGGAAGCGAACCCCGCCCCGAAGAATACGAGAAATGGACCGAGAAGAAGGAGAGCTATTTCGTTTCTGGTCATTGCGTATACAGGAACAAGGGCGGTGGCCACGGTGAAGAATATGGTGAAAGCTTTTTTCCTGCCTATCGAGTCGGCAATGAAGCCAAAAAGGACGTACCCGAACCATCCCCCTGTCTGCATCACGATAACCCATGTCGCGCTTTTGAATATATCCAATCCCGCGCCTCCTTTTTCTGGGGGCAGGGACAAATAGCCGGGAATCCAGCTGAACAGTCCCCAGTAGGTGAAAAGATGCATCAGGCTGAGACCGAAGGCCAGTAAGGTGAATTTTCTGTATCCAGGAGAAAATAATTCAGAGACATTATTTAAAATATTACGATTTTTCCGTCCTTTTTTTTCACGATCAGCCGTCCATATATTGGACTCTTCAACGTGACGACGGACCCAGAGTGTAAAAATTGCGGGCAGAATTCCAACAAAAAAGACGACTCGCCATCCATACTTTGGAAGTATGATTGCCGTAATCAGTGCAGCAACCGCGTATCCGAGAGCCCAGCAGCTTTGCATCAGGCCCATTGCTTTTCCTCTGTGCCTGGCGGGCCAGGACTCCGTGACCAACGCGGCACCGGCGGTCCATTCCCCTCCCATACCCAGGCCGAGAATGAACCGGAATATTATGAGCTGCGTCAGGGTCTGAGAGAAGCCGCACGCTGCGGTGAACAAGGAATATGTGAGTATGCTCAGAGTGAGGGAAAATTTTCTTCCCCATTTGTCGGCTATGAGTCCGAAAAGCATACCTCCGATTCCAGATGCCACAAGAGTTATCGTCGTGAGTAGTCCTCCCTCTGTTGTCCCAAGTTGCAGTTCGGACATGATGTGAACAACAACCATGGCATAGAGCATGACATCCATGGAATCCAACGCCCACCCCAGGCCTCCGGCAATGACTGTCTTCCATTGATTACGGTTTATTTCCTCGTACCACTTTATTGGAGGCTCCGAAGATACTCTCTGGTTTTTCAACATGTTTTTCTCCTGTATTTTTTGGTGTTTATCCAATAGATACCATCGTCTTCGGAGATACGGATAATCTTATTGCGCTGCATCAGACTGACAAGATTTGCCTGGATAGAGTTTTCAGGTATAGGAAAGAAAGAATCGAAAGGATTTTTTTGAAAGATAATTCTTCTTATTTCGCTTATGTTTTTTTTCTTTGATGTACATTCAAGTATGTCATTTTCCATTTTTTTATACTTGCAGAGGAGACTTTGGATCCAATTTTTCGGAGAAAGAATCCCAAGATAATGTCCCTGCCCGCAATATTTTATATCCATTTTCTGTATTCGAGATAAACTTTTCAGACAGCTGTCAATATTTCCTACTGGATAAGGGCGGCAGGGATTTATCCAAAAAGTCAGATCTCCAGTATAAATGCTCCCCGTTTTCTCCACATAAACGCTTATGCTCCCAGGAGAATGCCCTGGAGTATGCAGGAGTCGTATTTTTATTCCAGATAAATCGAGTTCTGTATCTTCTTCTATGTATACATCTACATTTGACGACTCGTAGAAGTATTTTTTTGTGAAATTTTTCATATTATCAATATCTTCTTTGTTAAATCCGATGTCTTCCCATGATGTATATATGGAGTATCCATATTCATTTTCTATTTTTTCATTTTCATATAAATTCAGTGGGTTTTTTATAAGAAGACTGTCTAGTTTATGAGCATATATAATTCCTCCAAACTCTTTTTTCAGAATATCTGCATTTCCAATATGGTCATAATGATCATGTGTAAGTATAATATATCTTAAATTATATCTTCCGTCTTCTATTATTTTTTTTATAGTTTTGTATCTTGACTCAAATCTCCCTGTGTCTATTATGCATATGTCTTTATTATTTTCAATAATATATATTGAAGATATTGTTGTTTCTTCTCTGTTTTCCTCTGCAGTCTGTGCATGAGGGCCATAAATCATGATTCCATCTGGTGTATTATGTGTGAGCTGCATTTCGTATGTCACGCCGTACCTCCGCATGTTCATCCTCAACTCTGTTTCTGAAGCAAATATTGATCCCTTCCCATGGAATCGCCCGTAAAGTTTAAAGTGGTTCCGGCCATATCCGGAGTTCTGTCCACACGGCAGAACGATGCCTCCATGGGAAAATAAAGCCGGGTAAAGACCCTGGGCGCGACAGCCAGAACCGTCGAGGGCTCCCACTGAACCGAAGGGGGCGTGTTGCCGTCGCAGTGTCCGTTTTACGGCACGGAGGATTGTGCCGGTGGAGATCAGAGCGGCCTGTCTTCGGTTGAATTCTTTTCAGTTGCGAACCTGCGGTTCCAGCCTGTCACAATGGAAAAAAGCAGTACCGCCAGCAACGCCCATGAGTAGGGGTTGTAGAGAGCGGCACTGACAGGTGGAGCCGGAATGCCGTGAAGTTCACAAGCCGCGGATATGGATCCATACCATACTGCCACTGCAATATGCCAGGGCAGGATGAAAAAGATGGTGCATACGGCGCAATCCATCAGATTGGCGCTGCGGGACGGGGCGAGTCCGAACCGTTTGCCCACCGGCCGGACGAGACTCGGTCCGACCAGAAGCTCAGCCGGGGCATTGGCTGAAAGGGGGATGGACGCCGCAATGGTCACTCCCACAATAAAGAACTCTGCCTGCCTGACGCTTTGCGCGATGAATTTCTCCGCTTTGGAAAGAATTTCCGACATGACGCCGCTCTCGATGAGTATCCGGGTCACGGCCAAAATGAGCAGGGCAAAGATGATTGCTCCTACGGTGCTCTGGATTCCATCCTCGATAAGTCCGGTGGACATGCCGCGCTCGCCGGGAATCGAGAATATCGCATCGATGCCGATACCTCCTGTGATCAGGCCCACTGCCGCCGCGGTGATGTTGCCGTAAATGAGGGATTCGACGATATGCCGTCCGCGCAAGGCGGAGACGACCACCACAACCAGAGCCAGTAGCATGAAAATACCGTGGGGCCGCAGGGTCCGGGCGATATCGGTGAGCTTGTCCGTTTGGCCGCCTCCTCCGAGAACAAGAAAGACGCATCCGGAGATGATGGCGGCGGCCATGGCCAGGGGAAATCTGCTGCGGACCACCTCGCGCATGGATGCCTCCTGGGTATAGGCGGAGACGATGGTGGTGTCGGAAATGGGCGCGAGATTGTCCCCGAAGGCGGCGCCGGACAAGATGGCGAGTCCCAGAAAAACCGGGTCGGCTCCCAGAAAGTAGCCTGCGGGATAAAGCACCGGAGTGAGAGCGATACAGGTGCCGGTGCTGGTCCCGGTTCCCAGGGCGAAGGTCATGGCCGCGAGGAATGCGCACAAGGTAAAAGCGCTGCCCTTGGCTCCGGTGGTCATACCCAGCCAGAGCAGACCGTCCACCAGTCCTCCGGCGGCCATGAGCTTGCCGAAGACTCCGGCAAAGAGCCATGCGGCGATGATGACCACTCCGGCGTTATCCCCGAGGCCGCGCAGGGCCGCGCGGCAGTATTCCGCCTTGTCCTTTGCGCAGAACAGGCCGGTGACAAGGGCTATCCACGCGCAGGCCCAGAAAGGTTTGGTTCCTCCCCGTTCGGCCAGAGAGAGCCAGACAAGTCCGGCCACAAGGACGCATAGCGGGATGAGTCCACCCCATGTCCCGGCATAAAGCTGCAGTTTCGGATTCGGGTCAGTGTCTTGATGAGTGTTTATAGCCGCCTCCGGATTCAGGATGTTGGCTGGTAATGGAAGATTGGGAATTTATACTGTCCCCTGAGTATCTTCTGGCGCAAGTTCATTCTCCAGTCTGGCGACGACAATCGCGCCCACGGAGTCGCCCATGACGTTCAAGGTGGTTCTGGCCATGTCCAGAATTCTGTCCACGCCGGCGACCAGGGCGATTCCTTCCATGGGAAGGTGCACCTGGGTAAAGACCATGGACATGACAACCAGGGCCGCCGAGGGAACTCCCACGGAACCGATGGAGGCGAGCATGGCGATGAGCAAAACGGTCAACTGCGAAGAGAGACTGAGATCGATCCCATAAATCTGGGCGACGAACACGGCCGCGAGGCCAAGATAGATAGCCGCTCCATCCATGTTTATGGTTGTCCCGAGGGGGATGGTGAAGCTTGAAATCTCCCGGGGGACACCGAGTCTTTCCGTGGCGTTCATGTTGGCGGGCAGGGCCGCGGCGCTGGAACAGGTGGAGAAGGCGATCAGGAGCGGTTGGCTCATGATCTTCAGAAAGGAGGAGATGGAAATGCGGCCGATCCACTTCAACGCTGAAAAGTACACAATGCAGATATGTGCCAGCGCGGCGAGGTACATGATGCCGACCAGCTTGATCAGAGGCAGAAGAACCTGCAGCCCGCTCTTGCCCACCGTGTAGGCGATGAGCGCACAGACACCATACGGGGCGAAACGCATGACCGCAGCGGTGATGCGGATCATGACCTCGTTGCCCACCTGGAAAATTTTGAGCAGAGGCTTTCCTGCTTCTCCCATGCTGGAGAGGGCGAAGCCGAAGAAAATGGCGAAGAAGATGATTTGCAGGAGATTGCCTTCGGCCAGAGCCTGGGCAGGATTGAGCGGGATGATGTTCAGGAAGGTCTGGACGATTCCGGGCGGGCTGATTTCCTTGGCCTGAAGATTTTCGGTGCTCAGGTTGAGCCCCAGTCCCGGCTGGAAGATATTGGCGAGGGCAAGTCCGATGCATACCGCAATGGCTGTGGTCCCCAGATAATAACACAGCGTCTTTATGGAGATGCGTCCCAGTCTGCTCAGATCACCCATGCTGGCGGCTCCGGCCACCAGAGAGATGAAGACCAGGGGTATGACAATCATGCGGATCAGGCGGATGAACACATCGCCCAGCGGTTTGATCCATGAAATATCCCAGCCGCCGAACTGAAAAACCAGTCCCAAGACCACACCCAGAGCAAAGCCGATCCCCATTTTTGCCGGGAGTCCGAGATTACGAGCCGCCATGAAAATCTCCTGTGTTTTTGGATTTCAGATGTATTCAGCTGGCCGGTTTGGCTTCGTGGACAATGCGTTCCGCCAGGATTTGAGCGGCGTCCAGAACGGGTACGGACGCTTCCAGCTGTTCCGAGAGAATGGAAAGTTCCGTGCAGGCCACGAGAATGATTTCCGCGCCCGCATCGATGAGGCTGTCCGCTGCTTCCCGTAGAACCGCGAATATTTCCCCTCCATAGCGGCCGGTCTTGATCTGCCGGATGGCCGTCATGACGCGCTCCTGCATGGGCGGCGCCGGGGCGACTACCTCCACTCCATGCAAGGCAAGCGCTTCGCCATAAAGATTCAGATTCAAAACCGCCGTGGAGGCGAGCAGGCCCACGTGCCGTAAATGCGGCTTCCGGCGCAGGCATTCCTCAACTGAAAGGGAGATGATGTTGAGAACTGGAATGGATACGGCCTCCTGAATTTCCTTATGATAATAGTGGGCCGTGTTACAGGGCATGGCCAGAAAGTTCGCCCCCCAGGATTCGAGTTTGCGGGCCATGTCACAGAGGCATGGACCAGGGCTTTCTCCGGTTTTTTCGAGGAGTGCACGGATGCGCGAGGGGACTTGGGGGTTGTTGTCCACAATCAGATGCACATGGTCCCGGTCGTCCCGGGCAGGGGTGGCCCGGAGGACGCGTTTCATCAGATCTACGGTGGCTTCCGGTCCCATGCCGCCGAGGATGCCGGCCACTTTTTTTTCCATTGATGTCTCCTTAAAAAAATCCCGAAATGCCATGGCATTTCGGGATTGCGTTTTTATTCGGGGGCGTTCTCCAGACCCAGAATAACTTTCCGGTATGCGTAGAGCGCCGGTGAACCGCCGGTATGCACATACAACACGTTTTCATCTTTTCTGAAGTAACCCTTCCGGCACAAATCAATGAGTCCGGCCACCGCCTTGCCTGTGTACACAGGGTCAAGCAGAATGCCTTCGGTTTTGGCCATGAGGTTCACTGCCTCCACCATTTTGGCGTTGGGTACCGAATACTTCGGACGCCAGTAATCACCGAAGGTGACTACGGATTTCCTTTCTATTTCCTGACGTATGCCGAGACGTTTGGCTGTTTCCATCGCCAGTTTGTGTACCAGCGGATCCTGATCCTGAGGATCGCGGCTGACCCCGATACCCACCACGGGAATGTTCATGTTGCACCCGATGAAGCCGGTCAGCAGGCCCGCATGGGTTCCGGCCGACCCGGAGGCGACGCAGAGCCGATGGATTTCCACACCCATATCAAAGAGCTGGTCCTGAATTTCCTGAGCGCAGGCTACATAACCCGTGGCGCCGATCGCATTGGAGCCGCCGCCGGGGATGACGTAGCCTTTGCGTCCTTCGGCCTTCAGGTCTTCCGCCACGGAGTTCATGGCGGCCATCATGTCGCTGCCCGCCGGGACTACGGTGATTTTTTCGACTCCCAGCAGCTGGAAGAGAAAATTGTTTCCCGACGCTTCGGGGCTGTAGGAGCCGGGTACCCGCTCTTCCAGTACCAGGCGGCATTTCATTCCTTCCTTGACCGCGGCGGACAACGTGAGCCGACAATGGTTGGACTGTACCGCGCCGCAGGTGATGAGAGTGTCCGCGCCCTGCGCCAGCGCGTCGGCCACGAGGAATTCCAGCTTCCGGGTTTTGTTTCCGCCGGATGTCAGCCCCAGCAGGTCGTCGCGTTTGATGTAGACTCGCGGGCCACCCACGGCCTCGGTGAAGCGCGGCAGGAACTCCAGGGGAGTCTGGCCTTCGGTGTAGCGGCGGCGGGGAAACTTTGCGAGATTCATGGATGCCTCCAGTAGCTATGGTTATGCCGATGTGGGATGACCTCAATTGCCAATGCTGGTTTTTGGGAAGGCCCGGCGCCTGTGCGGAGGTTTTTGCCTGCTGATTCGTACCGGTGTATCGAACTTGTCCTTGCGGCGGAGTAATTGACGGAATGATTCTCAGGCTGGGGGAGAAGTATCTCCCGGAATAGAAATTTTTTGTGCGGGGAGGTGAAGGCGGCTGTCTGGAGGAAGAGATTTGACACGTATGATTCGATTGCATGGACCAATAGCCGCGGAAAATTTTTTAGTGGTGGGGCCGGCTGACTCATCGTACTCGCTCACCTGTTTTGTAGCCCTTGTCAAAATCGTTGCATCTCTTTTTCTGTCTGTACTATTTTCAGATAATTATATATTGTGTATTTTGATATACCCATGAGCAGAGCAACTTGGTCAATACTCCCTTTTATTTTAAATACTCCATTTTCTTTAAGTTCCTTGATTGCATCTATGCGCTCAGCTCTGCTCATTGTGGCGGACTCTCTTCCTATTTTTGCCTCTACTTGATGAAAAATAGTTTCTATTGTTTCTGTTATTGAACCTGTAAATGTTTCATGTTTTTCCTGAATTCCTGTCTCGGAGGAAATATTTGCAAATATTTCTAGAGCATGAGCGGCATTTTTATAGTCTGTTGTGTCAAAGTTTATGCAGAGCGCGCCGATGACATCACCGTCATCGTCCCGAATAAAAATAGTGCTTGATTTTAGAGTTCTGCCGTCTCGGCTCGTTGTCTTGTAATTATACCGATCCCTGACATTATTTCCTTCACGGTGCAGAGCTTTTATTATCAGATCTGTCACTGCATCACCGACCTTTCGTCCGGTGACATTTCCACTGATATGCCGTATTGATTGTGAAGGCTCTGTTAGATCGTGAAGAACGATTTCAAGGTTTTTGGGAAACATGGCGAAAAAACCGGCTGCAGCATGTTCCAGCGCCCTAAAAATGGATTCCTTATTTTTCATAGCTCTTGGTAACTTCTTCCAATCTTTTTTCATATTCTTGTCAAATTATATGGGAAGTAGTCAACAAATTTTTTTTAAAGATTAAAATATATTTTAAATCCAAGAAAATTATATGGTTTTCAAACTCAGACTTGTTCAGAGAGGCGTTTTTACGTAACTGGTCCGCCGGTACTGCGGGACTGCTTTCGTTTTCAGGGAGGACGCGCATGGTGACTCTGTTATGGCTGGTTATTAGTTATCTTTTGGGGGCCATACCTTTTGGGCTGGTCATCTCCAAAACCTGTTGCGGGATCGATCCAAGGGAGCGGGGCAGCGGCAACATCGGCGCGACCAACGTCAATCGTCTGTGCGGAAGCAGATAC
>JAUMXF010000162.1 GCA_030529235.1 Pseudomonadota bacterium | reverse complement strand
ATATTCCGCCCAGCACAATGACCGGCACCAGAAGCGCCCATTTGGCATTCCAGAATGCCCGGACAAAGGTACGTAAAGATCGGCCGCGCGCTTCACCCTGCCAGCCGTTTCTTTTGGATATGGCAAAAGCTGCGGCCATGAGAACCAGACCACACAGAAGTCCGGGCACGATGCCGGCCAGAAAAAGTTTGCCCACGGAGACCTGCCCGGCCACGCCGTAGACCACAAACGGGTTGCTCGGCGGAATCATGACCCCGATACATCCCGCAGCAGCCACCACTGCGGCGGCAAAAAACCTGTCGTACCCGCGCTCGATCATGGCCGGAATGGTGATGGTGCCTATGGCCGCCACGGTGGCCGGCCCCGAGCCGCTGATGGAAGCGAAAAAAATGCAGGTCACAATGCTGGCCAGGGCCATGCCTCCGGGAAGCGCCCCGACCAGCTCGTCGCCCAAGGCGAGCAGTCTCTTGGACAGTCCTCCCGCGCCCATGAACACCCCCGCCGCGATGAAAAACGGAATGGCCATGATAGGGAAGGTGTCAATGGAGACAAAGGCGATCTGGGCCAGATAATCAAGAGGTAGAGTGCCTGCGCCCAGAATGGTGCCCACGCTGGACAGTCCCAGAGCAAAGGCAATGGGTACGCCAAGCAGGAGAAAAATCACGAAGTAGCCGAAAAGAAGCCAAACCGCGCTCCATTGGTCATGGACAAGTACCGGAAGAAAAAGTGCCGCGGTCAGGGCTACGCCGAAAGCCGTGCTCTTGGCCGGCATGGAACGCACCTGGGTCCACAGATCCTGAATGGCCCGGATAGCCATGAGTCCGAATCCGACGGGCAAAATCAGATAAGGGATGAAATATTTGATACCCATGGCCGGTGTCACCTGGGGCATGGCGATCTGCATCCGCACATGACTAAAGCCCATGTAGCAGAAAAGACCGGCCAGAATCAGCATGCACAGATCCGTAAGCACCCAGATGACCCGCTGCTGCCGTTCGGGCAGCTTCTCGCAGAGAAAATCCACCCGGATGCTGCTGCGACCCAGAATGGCCAACGGCACGGCCAGGTAGGAAATCCAGATAAACACATACCGGGCCAGTTCCTCCGACCATACCGACCAGCCGGCAATGGCTCCAAGCCGCTCGCGCAGACTGTCCACATCCGCGAAAGAAGACAGAAAGGCCACCCATTGCGGATCGTAGAGCCGTTCATTGATATTCGACACGGCATACCGGAAGCAGGTCTGATAGGTGATGATCAGAATCATGATCAGCAATCCCGTGGCCAGAAAAGGCTTCTCCACGGAATTGAGGACACGGGACAGGCGGGAAGCTTCGGACATGAACGTACTCCAAAAAAGCAGAGGAGGGTGCAGAGCCCCTCCTTTTTAACAAGGTTATTTCTGGGTATCCTGAACGAGCTGGATAAGTTCCGTCGGCAACGTAACGGTATCCCAAACCGGGCGGGTCATTTTACGGAATTCCTCGATGTCCTCGTCCGTGGCATCATAAATGGTAATTCCCGCCTTGATGAAACCCTCGCGGGCCGCCTTCTCGTTATCGGGGTACAGGACTTCCCGCTGATAAGCCACGGCGTCCCGGGCCGCTTCGTTGATGACCTGCTGTGCCGAAGGCGGCAGTTTGTCCCACCAGGCCTTGTTGG
>JAUMXF010000161.1 GCA_030529235.1 Pseudomonadota bacterium | reverse complement strand
CTGGGTTCGGTGCTGGGACTGGCTCCCCTGGCGGGATGGCTGGCCGTGACGCCGCTTCTGACCTTGCCCGCAGTGCTGCTGGGCATCGGCGTTGTCTTCTGGGTGGGCGGCTTCGATATCCTCTACGCCTGTCAGGACGCGGATTTCGACCGTCGGGAAGGGCTGCACTCCCTGCCTGCGGCCTTGGGTCTGTCCACGTCCCTGGCCCTGTCCACTTTCTCCCACGTGGTGGCGGGGCTCATGTTTCTGCTGGCGGGTTGGGCCGCCGGAGCCGGGCTTGTGTACACCGGGTGCGCCCTGGTCGTGTGGATGGTGCTGCTGGCCGAGCACCGGCTCATTTCAGCGGAGGACCTGAGCCGGGTGAACCTGGCTTTTTTTACCATGAATGGTTTTGTGGCGGTATTTCTGTTCGCCGGGGCCGTGGTGGACACGGCTCTGTGACCCGGCGGGACAGCCCGCAACCCGCGAAATTTTTTGTCATTTAGGGCATTCATTTCAACCTTTGGAGCACGAATATGCGCGCGGCCCACATTTTTCCCGAATATCGGGGGCACATGGAATACGCCTGCCTGGGATGCGGCAGCCGGTACGGCATCGATGAACTACACTATACCTGTCCCTCGTGCGGCGGCGTCTTTCTGCTGGAAGACATCCGGTTCGAAGAACTGGAGCAAACGGACGGGCAGACCTGGCGGGATCGTTTCGACCTGCGCGCCGCCACCAAAAATCCGGCCCTGCGCGGCATTTTCCGCTTCTACGAGCTGATGGCTCCGGTCATGGACGAGGCGGATATCGTGTTTCTGGGAGAGGGCAACACGCCTGTCATCCGTTCCTCTCCGGCGCTGGAGGCTGCGGCGGGGCAGCCGCTGGCCTTCAAGAACGACGGCCAGAATCCGTCGGCGTCCTTCAAGGATCGGGGCATGGCCTGCGCTTTTTCCTATCTGCGCCATCTGGTCCGCAGGCACGGCTGGAAGGATGTGCTGACCATCTGCGCCTCCACGGGAGACACTTCGGCGGCGGCGGCCCTGTATGCGGCCTATGTGGGCGAGCCTCTCAAATCCGTGGTGCTCCTGCCCCAGGGCAAGGTCACGGCGCAGCAGCTATCCCAGCCTTTGGGCAGCGGGGCGAGAGTGCTGGAAATTCCCGGCGTTTTCGACGACTGCATGAAGGTGGTGGAGTATCTGGCCGACCATTACCGGGTAGCCCTGCTCAATTCCAAGAACGCCTGGCGCATTCTTGGTCAGGAAAGCTATGCCTTTGAAGTGGCCCAGTGGTACGATTGGGACATGGGGGGCAAGGCGGTCTTCGTGCCCATCGGCAATGCGGGGAACATCACGGCCGTCCTGAGCGGTTTTCTGAAGCTGCTGCGGCTGGGCGTCATCTCCCGTTTGCCGCGTCTTTTCGGCGTGCAGTCGGCCCATGCCGACCCGGTATACCGTTATTACGCCGCGCCGGAAAAAGAGCGCCGCTACGAAGCCGTGACTGTCCGGCCGTCCGTGGCCCAGGCGGCCATGATCGGCAATCCGGTGTCTTTTCCGCGTGTGGCTCATCTGGCCGGGCGGTACGAAGCTCAGGGCGGGGATTTCCGGGTAGTGCGGGTCAGCGAGCAGAGCATCATCGAAGCCATGCTTCTGGCCAACCGCCACGGGCATATCGCCTGCACCCAGGGCGGGGAATGT
>JAUMXF010000160.1 GCA_030529235.1 Pseudomonadota bacterium | reverse complement strand
ACATATGTTCCCTGGTTTTCATTATGTTTGGTGCAGTGACATGATGCCCCGGATATCTCTTGATCATGCCTGGGAGGCCGTACGCGCGGTACGGGACCATGCCGCGCGGGACGGCCTCCCGCCCGTGTGTCTTTGCGTTGCGGCGGAAAACGGTGAGGAGATTTTACTTGCACGCATGGACGGAGCTCCGGAACGGTTGATTTCCATCGTGCGGGCCAAAGCCTACACCTCGTTTCGTATGCGCTGTTCCACGCGGGAATTTCATGAGCGTCTGCTGGCGGAAAATCTGTCTCTGGCGGATTTCCGCGATCCGGGACTGACCAGCCTGCCCGGAGGCATCCCCATCATGAATCGGGATGTCTGCCTGGGCGCTGTGGCCGTCAGTGGCCGGGCTCTCTCTCAGGACGTGGACCTGGCTGAATATTTTGCCCATGTGCTGGTCAAGTTGTGCGCCATGGACTGACATGGGTGGGGGTTGGCGCATTTTCTTCACTCCTGAGTCCGGGTTTGGGTATCGGTCCTGCTTGATAAGGAGATGAATCATGAGAGCGGTTATGACTGCGGAGGATATGAAGCGTTCCCTTGACCGGCTGGGCTGCGAGATTCTCGAGCGGATTCCGGATCACGGCTCTCTGGCGTTGATCGGCATTCAGCGCCGGGGAGTGGATCTGGCCCGCCGTCTGGCCGCCGGGCTGGCTGCGAAATTGCCTCATCCTCCTCTGTGCGGCGAACTGGACATCAATCTGTACCGGGACGACTGGACCACTTCCGATGCCACGCCGCACATCAACGCCACACGCGTCGATTTTTCCCTGAAAGACAAATCCGTGATCCTTGTGGACGATGTGCTCTTCACCGGGCGCACCATCCGTTGCGCTCTGGAGGCCCTGCTGGATTTCGGCCGTCCCCGGATGGTGAAACTTCTGGTGCTGGCCGACCGGGGGCATCGTGAACTGCCCATTCAGGCGGATTTCATCGGCAAGGTGATCGCCACCACCCGCGAGCAGCGCGTGGATGTGCACCTGCTGGAGCGGGACGGCCTGGATCAGGTGGTGCTGAGCTGATTCCGGCCGTCAGCGGCCTTCTGGTCCGGCAACCCTTCTTGACAAGAAATCGCTCCTGCACATAACAGATCGCACTCGCCACTGGCGGGCCCATAGCTCAGTTGGTAGAGCCCCCGGCTCATAACCGGATGGTCCCAGGTTCGACCCCTGGTGGGCCCACCATCCTCTTCCAGCAGAAATCCATCTTCTTCAGCCATCCCGCGGTATTTTTGGACTCTTGATTCCAGATCATTTTATCTTTGTCCGATGGTTTTTTTCGCAGCTTCGTTCTTTCTTTCACAGGAAGAGCAGCTGCCTTTCTCCTCTTTCGGTGCCAAAGGGGACCGAACCGGCTTGCTCGCGAATTTTTTTACATGAAAGTTCTTGGGAATCTGAATTGTTTATGTTAAACGTCTTTCCCTGTTGTCTTCGTGGCCAAGAATGCATTCCTTTTGAACGATGGACTCCCCCTCTAAAACCGTGAAAACGAGCGGTCTGTCTGGGCCCCATGCGGCGGCTCACAGAGGAGGACGGCAATCCGGAAAGGAGCGGAAAGAGTCCTGAAAACATTGAATCAGGGGTATTATGAATTCTCTTTCGCCAGAACAGACAGATGATCGTGTTGTCCTCAAGAAAACCCTTTC
>JAUMXF010000159.1 GCA_030529235.1 Pseudomonadota bacterium | reverse complement strand
AGCCGCGTCTTATCTGGCCCAGTCGGGCAGGGCCTTCACTTCTCCGTAGGCCGATTCTCCGCCCCAGACATTTTCCTTGATCCACTGGTTGTTTTCGATCCGCCAGACCCGCTGGTCGCGGAAGGTATCGGCGACGCGGTCGAACTCTTCCTCGGTCATGCCCGTGTAATCCAGCCAGCGTTGCAGATCCCCCGGTTTCACATGGTCGTACCTGCGCACCATTTCCATGCCGGTCTCGCGGGTCATGCGCCCTTCGCGGATTTCGTAATTGGCGTGATCCGTGCCGCGCCCGTACCCGAGTTTGATGAACTTCAGGTAGTCGTGCACGCCGTTTTCGTGGATGTCGTCCAGGTTCGAGGTACGCCTGAAGGTGCGGTCGAATTCCTGCTCCGCCTCTTCCCACTGGTAGTGTTCGCGGGCGATTTCCGCGTGCCGCGCGCCATCGTAGTAGAAGTAGTTGCTCAGAAAGATGCCGCGCAGGCCCGTGGCGCGCACCCGGTCCTCGGACGGATAGATCAGGAATTGCAGATCCTTTCTGGTCAGCCCTTCGACGGGCTCGATGAAGTCGAACCAGTCGAAGCCGTGCAGGGCGTTTTTGTGGCGGTCTTCGGCCGTGTATTCGAAAAACGCGTCGTGGGAATGCATGCCGCCCTGTTCAGTGAATCCGTGGTCGCCCCAGAAGACCAGCGGGATATTGTGCAGC
The DNA here is from genome assembly GCA_030529235.1 of Pseudomonadota bacterium. Taxonomy (GTDB): domain Bacteria; phylum Desulfobacterota; class Desulfovibrionia; order Desulfovibrionales; family Desulfomicrobiaceae; genus Desulfomicrobium. The sequence continues at coordinate 995 of JAUMXF010000159.1, read as the reverse complement.
ACGGCCATCTGCATGGGATAGGTGAAAATCCCGGCGTGGGCGTGCCAGTTCATGTCGCCGGTCAGAGTGAATCCCAGCCGGTTGAGACGCCGCAAGATGTCCGTGGAGGGACGGAAGATGATGTGGTCGAATCCGAAGACATCCTTCATGCGCATGAGATTGCGCTCTCCCTCGGGCAGGTAGTTGTTGCCGTGATAGGTGACCATCAGCGCCTTGAGGCCGAACTCCCTGGCCACATGGGCGGCGAAATAGCTGTCCTTGCCGCCGCTTACGGGCAGTACGCAGTCGTATCTGTCCGGATTGCGGTATTTTTCCACCAGCTCGCCGAACATGGCCCGCCTTTTCGTCCAGTCGATGGTCCTCTTGTGCCTGCCCGCCCGGCATCCGCTGCACACGCCGTGCTGGTCGAAGGTGAGCGGGGTGGCCGCGACGGCCGGAAACAGGCATTCGGTGCAGTACTGCATGTGTTTCTTCCTTGAAGGGCTTTTTCCGGAGTTCGTCGCATTCGGCTGTCGGCGGACGGCCGGAGAAGGGCTGGTTTGCAAATTTTTCGTGAGTCGGCGGAATCCGCAGGTATTCCCAGGTCTTTTTCAGCTTTTTACGGCCAGAACATGCCGGGCGTCAGAGAAAAAATTCTGGTCCACGGCCTGCTGCAGGCTGTCCCGCATGGCGTAAAGGGCCTCTTCACAGCGTCCGGCCAGGGCCTTGGGAAAAAGTTTCCGTGCTCCATGCCGGAACATGCGGGCCGCGTCCGCCGCATCCTGACCGAAGACCCATTGAGCCGCCGGAGCATAGCCGATTCTTTCCAGCAGAAAGGAAATGGACCGGTCCGTGAACATCTGGCGGTGGGTCATGCCGTCCAGACTTCTGGCCGCGAACTCCGGGAAAAGGCCTTCCAGCAGAGTGCTCAGTCCGAACACAGGAACGGCAAAAGCAAAGACCGTTCCAGAAGGCTTGGCCGCCAGGGCGTCGAGAAGAGCGCCGGGGTCGTCCAG
>JAUMXF010000046.1 GCA_030529235.1 Pseudomonadota bacterium | reverse complement strand
TGCCCGTTTCCTCCACCGGGCACCTGATCATTGCCGGGCACCTGCTCGACTTTACCGGCCCCAAGGCCGAGACCTTTGAAATTTTCATCCAGCTCGGGGCCATTCTGGCCGTGGTCGTGCTCTACTGGCCGACTTTTCTGGGGCTGATCCGGCCGTCCGACCGCAGGTTCAGCGGTCTGTACGGCCTGTGGCTGCTGTTTCTGACTTCTCTGCCCGCAGCGATACTGGGTTTCGTGGCTCATTCCTTCATCAAGGAGCAGCTGTTCGGCCCCATGACCGTGGCTCTGGCCCTGGCCGTGGGCGCGGCGGCCATTTTCGTGGTGGAACGCCTGCCCGTCCGCAATGCCTGCCGCAGTCTGGACACGCTCACCCCCGCTCTGGCCCTGGGTGTGGGCTGCTTTCAGTGCCTGGCTTTGTGGCCCGGATTTTCCCGGTCAGCATCCACCATCATGGGCGGCATGATTCTGGGCGTGGAGCGCCGTACCGCCGCCGAATATTCCTTTGTGGCGGCCGTGCCTCTCATGTTCGCGGCCACTTCCTACGACATGCTGAAAAGCTGGCATCTGTTCACCCCGCAGGACCTGCCTGTGCTGGCCACGGGTTTTGCCGTTTCTTTCGCGTCGGCCTGGCTGGCCGTAAAAACCTTCATTGCCCTTCTGGGCCGCCTGACCCTGCGGCCTTTCGCCTGGTACCGTCTGGTCGTTGCGGCCATGGTGGTGTGGGTGTTCTGGCCATGAACGGCGTTGAACACGAGGTCAAATACCGTCTGGCGGACCATGCCCGCGTCGAGGAACTGCTGCGCCGGAAGGCCGCACCGCGCGGCGGGTGGCATTTCGAATCCAACATTCTGTACGACTGCGGCGGCGTTCTGTGCGATTCCCGGCGCGTCCTGCGTCTTCGCCGCGCGGAAGACGCCGTTACCCTGACCTACAAGGAGCCCGCAAGCGGTCCCTCCGGCATGAAAAACCGGCGGGAACGGGAGTGCCGCGTGGCTCCGGCGGAAGAGATGGACGGAATTCTACTTGGTCTGGGATACAGACCGTGCCTGGAGTACGAAAAGTTCAGGGCGGTCTGGAGCATGGATGCCGCCCTGGTTTTTCTGGATATTCTTCCCTTTGGATATTTCCTTGAGATTGAAGGGGCGCCTTCTTCCGTGAGTGAGGCCGTCAGCGCTCTGGAACTCGTCCGGATGTCTCCGGAGCGCGAGACCTACCCGTCTCTGGCCCGCATCTGGATCGAGGAAAACGGCGGCGGCCGATGTACGTTTTCTGCCGCGCAACGGGCCGCTCTGGGGCGGGCCCTCGGCTGCCGAATTTTCACTCAAGGAGAATCCCATGCTGACTGAAACTCATCTGGAAAAGTACGCCCGCGTTCTGTTCTGGGGTATGCAGAAAGCCCGCGTCACGCCTTTTTCTCCGGGGGACGTGGTGCTGGTGCGCACGGATATCGCGGCCCTGCCTCTGGCCGAGAAGGTTCAGGCTCTGCTGCTGGAGAAAAGGCTTTATCCGGTGGTGCGCATCAACCATCCCAGCTTTCTGGAGAAAGGATATTATTCAGGGGCCGACGACACGCTGCTGTCCAGGAATCCTCCGGGGGAAGAGGAGTTGTACGCGCGGACGAGCGGGCTCATCTCCCTGCTGGCTCCGGATTCCGTCACTCATCTGAGCGGCGTGAATCCGGCGAAAATCGCCGTGGCCACCCGCGCCAGAAAGCAGCTCCATGACATTCTCGACCGGCGCGAGTCCAGGCGGCTTTTCGGATGGACCCTGTGCCTGATGCCCACTCCGGCCTTGGCCCGCAGCGCGGGCATGACGGAAGACCAGTATGCCGGGCAGATCATCCGGTCCGCCTATCTGGACGAAGAGGATCCCGTGGCCAGATGGGAGGATTTTTTTCAGCGGGCCGAAACGGCCAAGGCCTGGCTGAACCGGATGGCCGTGGATCATTACCGGGTGCGGTCCGCGTCCACGGATCTCAAGATATATCCGGGCGCCCAGCGACGCTGGATCGGAGTTTCCGGGCACAACATCCCGAGCTTTGAACTTTTCACCTCGCCGGACTGCCGCAGGACCGAGGGTGTGTTTCACGCGGACCAGCCGTGCTACCGCAACGGCAACCGGGTGCAAGGGGTGACTCTTCGCTTCTGGAAGGGCCGGGCGGAGCTCGTCTCGGCGGAAGAGGGCGGGGAATTTGTGCGCGCCCAGTTGAACATGGACGCCGGAGCCTGCCAGCTGGGCGAGTTCTCTCTGACCGACAAGCGCTTCTCGCGCATCGATGCCTTCATGGCCCATACACTTTTTGATGAGAACTACGGCGGAGAGCACGGCAACTGCCATGTGGCCGTGGGATCGTCCTACGCGGACACTTACGCGGGCAGTCCGGAAGAATTGACCGCCGAAAGGAAAAAGGAGCTGGGCTTCAATGATTCGGCCCTGCACTGGGATTTGGTCAACACGGAACCCAAGACCGTGACGGCAATGCTGCAGGACGGCGGGAGTACCGTCATCTATGAGGACGGCATGTTCCGCGTCCCGGATGAAGCGTAAAAAGGCGGGGTGGCACCTTTCGGGCGGCTGAAAACTCAGCCGCTTCCCAGCGACAGACCGGCCTGATACTCGCGGATGGCCGCAAGAGTCCGCCCACAGACATCCTTGAGCTCGGTATGCAGAAGGGCCAGACGATCCGTCTCCCGATTCCGGATGGCCTGTTCCAGCGCCATGGCGGCCTGCTGCAGGGGGACGGCTCCCACCGTGCTTGCGGAGCCTTTCAGGGCGTGGGCCGCGCGAGCGGCCTGGGCGAGATCCTTGTGGGCCAGGAACGTGCCGATTTCCCCGACATTTTTTTCAGCGCTGCCGGCGAACAAATGAAAAAGATCCGTCAGGAGTTCCGTGTCTCCCGACAGACGCTCAAGAGTTCCCGCAACGGTCAACAGCGGCGTTTCCGCCGCGTCGGGTTCCAGGGAAATGCCGAGCATGCCGAGAATACGGGAATTTTTCATACTTATGCTTGCCTCCGGTCCTTGTCTTTGTAATCATTCTTCCCAACCTCACGCAACAGCAACAGGACCCGACAGTTATGGAAGCCATGTCCTCCAATCTCGAAGATTATCTCGAGACCATTTTTTCCCTGGAAGCGCAGCATTCAGAGGCCCGGGCCAAAGACATCGCCGATGCAATGGGCGTGCAGCGGGCCTCGGTGACCAACGCCCTGCAGAAGCTCTCCCAGCGCGGCCTTATCAATTACCAGCCCTACAACGCGGTGACGCTTACGCCCGAGGGATTTCGCACAGCCTCCCGCATCGTGCACCGGCACAAGGTGCTGTTCGATTTTCTGCACACATTTCTCCAGATCCGGCCTGAAGTGGCGGAGGAAACTGCCTGTAAACTGGAGCATCACATTGACGACGAAAGCCTGGAGACCCTGACCCGTTTCGCCCGCTTCATCATGACCTGCCCCAGAACCGGCAAGGACTGGCTGGAAGCCTTCACCCGCACCTGCAACGAAGGGGACATCTGTTCCGACTGTGAAGGCTGTATCCGCTCCTGTCTGGAGCGTCTGGACAGCAAGTGCGGCTGATGCCGCAGTGTTGCGCCCATAATCCCCACCCGAAGAAAGCCCTGCCTTGAGAAGCCGGCCGCGCAAAAGAATCAAACGGAATCCTCTTGCCGGGAGGAATGTGTGAATACCATCGTCAATGTGCGTCAGATGGGTCTGCGGGACCGGGGCGTGATCAGAGCCGTCAGCGCACGCGGCGAGCTGGGCCGCCGCATCCGGGATATGGGCCTGATTCCGGGTACCGAGATCAGCGTCGTAGGCCGCGCGCCGCTGCGGGACCCGGTGGCTTTGCGTCTGCGGGATTGCACGCTGACACTGCGCAACAGTGAGGCGGATTATATCTCCGTCGAACTTTTTTCCGCCGAGCATCCCGGCCGCCGCGGCGCACGGCACGGCGCGCCCGGAGAGAGCAGTCAGGACTGCGGCGGATGCCGTCATCAGGCGCAAGTTCCGTCTTCCTCCCGCAGGACACTGGATGAGCTGAAAGAGGGAGAAAAAAGTATCGTGAGCGGTCTGGCGCAGCCTCACTGCCGCCATACGGGCCGTCTCATGGCCATGGGCTTTATTCCGGGCACCGAAGTCCGGGTGCTTTCCGGAACTCAGGACATCCTGATGGTTCAGCTCCATTCCAGCCGTCTTTGTCTGTGCCGGAGCATGGCTCAAAGCGTGCTGGTGGATGGTGAAGCTTCCTGCCTGCAAACCACCTCTGTTCTGGAATAGCCGTCTGCTTCTGCTGGACGAGGGCGGCCCGGCCTGAGATTGTCGGGAACGGGCCCTTGTCCGGTCCGGAAACGGGCGGGGTTTTTTCCGGCCTTTGGAGATATGAGACGCATTTTCCTGCCGGGAGAAAATCCGTTACAGACCGTTTCATGCCGCCCCGCTACATCATGCACGAAATCCATACCGGGATGTTTCCGGTGCGCAGCGTTCTCGTCCATGGGCGGCGACACCAACTGCTTTGGGACACGCTTACCCATCCCCGGCATTTGTCCGCCATCCGGCCCGCTCTTCATGGACCCTGTCTGGTGGTCTACAGCCATGCGGACTGGGATCATGTACAGGGAACGGCCGCTCTGGACAGTGCCGTGGTTGTCGGGCACCGGGAATGCGCCCGGCGTTTTGAGTGCGAGGCGCCCCGGACCCTGCGCGACCTCCAGGCCCGTGAGCCCGGCATGTGGGATGATGTGCGCCTTGTCCCTCCGGCGGTCATATTCGATGGGGAGCTGGATCTCGACCTTGGCGGATGTACCGTGCATCTGCGGCATCTGCCCGGCCATACGCCGGATTCCATCGTGGCTTTCATTCCGGAATTGGCGCTGCTGCTGGCAGGAGACGCGGCGGAACTCCCCTGCCCGGACGTTCCGGAGAACTGCCATCTGGATGGCTGGATTCACGGTCTGGAATACTGGGAGGGCCATGATGGAGTACGTCATGTCATCCCCTCCCATGGTCCTGCCGGCGGCAGGGAAATCCTGAGCCGGACGGCGGCTTATCTGAGGTCCCTACGTGACGGGGCTCCTCTGGACCTGCCTCGCGATGCCAGCGAATTTTACATGTGTACTCATGCGGAAAATCTGCGCCATTGCGGTCTGGCTCAGGGTAGCAGGCCATAGAACATAATTCCCACATCAGGAGAAAATCATGAAAGTTGTGTTTCACATTGATTTAAACGACGAAAATATTTTCCGTCTGGCTCTGACCAACGCGGAAAACCTGCTCAAGGCCCGGCCCGAAGCTCAGACGCACCTGCTGGTGAATGGTCCGGCCGTGAAATTCCTCTGTCCGGCCAACAGCAGTGATGCTTTGGACCGTGCCGAAAACCTGCTGCGACAGGGTGTGAGCATCCAGGTCTGCGAAAATGCGCTGCGCGCGTTCGGCATATCCAAGGAGGAACTCCTGCCCGGCTGCGCCACTGTTCCGGCAGGGGTCGTGGCGCTGATTGAATTGCAGCAGCAGGGCTGCGCATACATAAAGCCCTGATGCCGGGCAGATGTGGGCCGCCTTTTGCGGTTTAATTGGCCGGGTAATTTTGTGTTCGTTCCGGAGCCGCCTGTTGTTTCCGGCGGACCGGTGCAGCGATAAAATCTGTTTCGCAGGGGATTGTTTTTTCCTTGCCAAAGGAAGTCTCCTTGGCTTAAAGACAACTCTCCCGAATGCGGAGAGGTGGCCGAGTCTGGCTTAAGGCGCACGCCTGGAAAGTGTGTGTACCTTAACGGGTACCGGAGGTTCAAATCCTCTCCTCTCCGCCATTTCCTCATTTATCATGAAGCGAAGCCGGGTGGCGGAAACGCTGCCAACCCCGTCAGGTCCGAAAGGAAGCAGCGGTAACAGTTGTTTCCGGGTACCTGGCTTCCCTGGCAGGAACGAGTTCCTCGTGCCTGCCTTTTTTATTTCATCTGGCTTCTTCCGCTGTTTTGCCCGAATGGTATTTCCCCTTTTAATTTCAAGACCGACGCGTTACGATGACTGAAAAAACGACTCATCGTGGAGGAGCTGTGAAGAAAATTTTGTTTCTTATGGCGCTTGCCCTTTCCCTGAGCCTGACTGTCCTCTCCCTGCCCGATTCGGCGGAGGCCAAGCGTCTGGGCGGAGGGCGGTCCTTCGGCAGCAAACCTGCATATTCCCAGAAATACCAGAAATCTTCTCCCCAGCAGCCCAATCAGCAGGGTGCTCCTCAGGCTGCTCCTGCGGGAGGCCGGGGGCCTTTCGGCGGGTTGCTTGGCGGTCTGCTCGCGGGCGGACTGCTTGGTTCGTTGCTCTTTGGAGGCGCCTTCAGCGGCATCGGCCTTCTGGACATTCTCCTCATCGGCGGCGGACTTTTTCTGCTTTTCCGTTTTCTCCGCAGCCGCCAGCCGGCGCTGGAAACACCGGGCGGTTTTCAGACATCAAGAGAGCGGCAGTCCTCATGGGACATGCTGCGCTCAGCCCCTGGCAGTTCCGCGCCCCGCCAGACCGTGGCCGTCCCTGCGGGTTTCGACACGGAAGAATTTCTGAGAGGCGCGAAGGCCGCCTACACGCGCATGCAGGATGCTTGGGACAGGCGGGACCTGGAAGACTTGCGGCAATTTACCTCCCCTGAAGTGCTTGCCGAAATTCAGACTCAGGCCGAAGAAGAACCGGCTCCGGGCAATACGGAGATCCTGCTGCTCGAGGCGCAGCTGCTGGAAGTCAAATGTGTGGGCAATCAGACTGTGGCGGCTGTGCTTTTCGATGCCATGTTGCGGGAAGATTCTCCGGCTGCCCCGGCCCAGCAGGTCCGGGAAGTCTGGCATTTCAGCCGGTACGAGACCGGCGGCAATTCCCATTGGGTGGTGGAAGGCATTCAGCAGACGGCGTGATGGCGGTCGGTTCCCGGATGTATGACGATACCTCGCTCGCGTGGTCCGGAATTCCAGAAACTTCTACAGAAACATAAGGAATCAGAACATGAAAAGAATCATTTTCCTGGCCATGTCACTGTGCTTTCTGGCGGGCTCCGCTTCGGCGGCGACTCCCGAGGAGACTTTGAAGCTTCTGATTCTGGGGAACCAGAAATATGTTCTGGAGAACGCTCTGGATGACGGCGTCATTGCCACGGTTCTGACGGATTCCTCTCCCAGAACATCTCCGGCCGATCTTTTCGGTCTGCCCGAATCGCGTCTGAAAATTGTCCGGACTGGCGACGGGCTCCCCGCCGAGGGCATCACTCCCGTGATTATCGTGCTGGGTGAGGACGAGGCAAAGGTCTGGAGTGCCTATGCCGACGTGCTGAAAAAGTCTCCGGCCCTGATTCAGGCCGTGCTGAAAGGGCGGACATCCGTTCTCGGCGCGACGCTGAATGCCGAAGACGGTTCGGTCGATATTCTGGGGCCGCATCCCGATCTTCTCGTCATGGCCGGGCAGTATATTCTCGGCAAGCCTGTTCAGGAAAGCGCTTCGGAGAATGCGGAACCCACGCCGGAGGAATCCGGTAAAGAGGAGTCCGGCAAAGTCGAGCAGGAGCCGGTTCAGAAAATCGGACAGGAGGCCGGTCTGGAAGAGAAAGAGACGTCCGCAGCCCGCAGCACTCCGGCCTCGGAGGAAGTCCGGGCTTCCAGCGGAGGATCGGGATTTTTGGGCGCGTTGCTGTCTGTGGCCGCCATCATCGGAATTGTCATCGTTTTGGATAAGACGGTTCTCAAGTCCTGAGCGACTCCAGTCCATTTTGCGGCGTATGCGCAAGCCATGCGCCGCCCTGCCGTTTTTCGACCGGCACTCTTCGGGTGCTCCGATATGTGACAGGGGTGGGTTCTTGACCCTTTCCTGCGTGCTTATGTATGCGTAAACGCACGATCTTTCCGATCGCCCGGATGATGTGTTACCGATAAATGCAGCATGCATGAGGGAACATTTTCTGTTGAAACCTTCATATCCGGCTGTCTGCGTCCGATCATGCTTTGAAAATTTCAAAACAGTTGAAACAGGGCCCGACTCCGGCGTCGTGGGGGCAGCGTTTCACGAAATAGCAATACCCCTTCAGGGACATTTTTCATGAACTGGAAGCATAAGGATCTGCTGGAGATTTCCCAGCTTAATCGGGAAGAGATTGAACATGTCTTCCAGACGGCGGCCCGGTTCGCGGAGGTCAACCAGCGGCCCGTGAAGAAAGTGCCCGTGCTCAAGGGCAAGAGCGTGGTGCTCTTTTTTGCCGAAGACTCCACCCGGACCAGAACATCCTTCGACATGGCGGGGAAACGGCTGTCCGCCGATACGTTCGCCCTGAGCAAAACCGGCAGTTCCCTGCAGAAGGGAGAGAGCCTGAAAGACACGGGGTTTACCCTCCAAGCCATGAACCCGGATGCTATCGTTATCCGGCACTGGGCCAGCGGGGCCGCCCGTTTTCTGGCCGAACGCCTGCGCTGTTCCGTCATCAACGCCGGTGACGGGTGGCACGCGCACCCGACTCAGGCACTGCTGGACGGCTTTACCCTGTCCCGGGTCTGGGAATCCTTCGAGGGCAAAACCCTGTGCATCTTGGGCGACATCGCCCACAGCCGCGTGGCCCGGTCCGATGTGGAGCTTTTCACCATGCTCGGGGCAAAGGTGCGGCTGTGCGCGCCCAGGACTCTTCTGCCTGCCGGAGTGGCCGCATGGCCCGTGGGTGTGTTTTCCGATCCGGCCGCGGCCTGTGCCGGAGCCGACGCGGTGATCTGCCTGCGTCTGCAGCTGGAGCGGCAGCAGGCCGGGCTGCTGCCGGATTTGAGCGAGTACGCGGGAACCTACGGCCTGGCCTCCCGGCATCTGCGGGATGCCGCGCCGGACGTGAAAATCATGCACCCGGGCCCTATCAACCGGGGGCTGGAAATCAGTTCGGAACTGGCCGACCGGGCCGGGAGCCTCATTCTGGATCAGGTGGCCGCCGGAGTGGCCGTACGCATGGCTCTGCTGCATCTGTATCTGTCCGCCTCACGTTTTCAGGACTGAAGGCCATGATGGACGCCAGCAGCAAAACGGGCCGGAACGCCGCCCTGCCGGATTTCGGAGAATATGGAAAAATTGCGTGCCGGAGGCTGCCATGCCGCAGATTGAGCTGACTGTCCGCAATGTTCTCTGGCAGGACCATGCATGCGACCTGCTGGTTTCCGGAGGCCGTGTTCTGGAGCTGACAGAACCCGGACGCGAGGCCGCTCCGGGAGCCGTCATAGTGGATGGCGGCGGGCTCATGCTGCTGCCAAGCCTCATCGATGCCCACACGCATCTGCGCGAGCCCGGCCAGGAATATAAGGAAACCATCGCCACCGGCCTTGCCGCCGCCGCCGGAGGCGGGTTCGGCCAGGTCATGGCCATGGCCAACACCAGTCCGGTCAACGACTCGGGCGCGGTCACCAGATTCATGCTGGACAGGGCTCATGCCGCACAGCCCCGTGGCCCCTGGTTGCGGCCGGTGGGCGCTCTGACCGTCGGACTCCGGGGCAAGGAACTGTCGCCGATGGCGGAACTGGCCGCCTCGGGATGCGTGGCCGTGTCCAATGACGGTCTGCCCGTGGAAAATACGGAAATTTTCCGCCGGGCCATGGAATATGCGGCGGATTTCGGCCTGACCGTCATCGACCACTGCGAAGACCCCTGGCTGGGCCGGGGCGGCTGCATGAACGAGGGCGAGGTTTCCGGGCGGCTTGGACTGAAGGGAGTGCCCACCGTGTCCGAGGCCATCCAGGTGGCCAGGGATATCCTGCTGGCCTCCTATCTGGATCTGCCTGTCCATCTGGCGCACATCAGCTGCCGGGAGTCGGTGGAACTCATCGCTCGGGCCAAGGAGCGCGGCATTGCCGTCACGGCCGAGACCTGCCCCCACTATCTGCTCTGGGATGAAACCCTGGTGGAGGGGTATGATGCCCGTGCACGGGTCAACCCGCCCCTGCGCGCGAAGGACGATGTGCTGGCCCTGCGGCAGGCCGTGCGTACGGGAGTGATCGATATCCTGGTCACGGACCATGCTCCCCACGCGGACCATGAAAAGGACGTGACCTTCGCCGATGCGCCGAACGGCATTTCCGGGCTGGATACGGCCCTGTCCCTGGCTTTCAGGCTGGTACGCGGCGGCGAACTGGAAGCCGCCGACCTTGCCCGGCTGTGGTGCTGGCGGACAGCGGAGATATTCCGCCTGCCCGGAAACCGGATGCAGCCGGGAGACCCGGCGGACTTCATATTGTTCGACCCGGAGCGGTCCTGGATGGTCACGCCGGAATCCATGCTCTCCAAAGGCAGGAACACGCCGTGTCTGAACCGGGAAATTCCGGGCCGGGTGATGGACCACTATCTGGGCGGGATCTCCGTGTTCTCCAGGCGGAAAGCCCCGGACGGACCATGATTTAAGACGCGGGACGCCGGACCTCGGGAAGAGAGAACGCCAACCGCCGTATGACGGGAAAAAAGCATGTCCAACATCCTCATTGCCGACGACGACCTGAGCCTGCGCGAAGTGCTGGAAGTCGCCCTGACGAAGAAAGGGCACACTGCCTGGAGCGCGCCGGACTCCACCACGGCACTGAATATCCTGCACAAGGAACATATCGATCTGATCCTGCTGGATCTGCGGCTGAAGCAGGAAAGCGGCATCGACCTGCTCATCCGCATCCGCGAAACCTGGGCGGACATTCCGGTACTCATGGTCACGGCCTATGCCGACACCAAAAGCGCCATCGCGGCCATGAAATACGGGGCCAAGGATTACATCAGCAAGCCTTTCGATCTGGACGACCTGCTCTACACCGTAAACAGAACGCTGGAGACGGCCCGGCTGCAGGAGGAAAACGCCTGGCTGCGCGGGCAGATTCAGGGAAGCGGCACGAATATCGTGGGGCAAAGCCCGGAGATACAGAATGTTTTTGCTTTGGTCCGCCGGATCGCGCCCACCAACATCAGCGTTTTGATCACCGGAGAGTCGGGCACGGGGAAGGAGCTCTTCGCCCGCAGCATCCACGAACAGAGCGAACGGGCCTCCCGGTCCTTTCTGGCTATCAACTGCGGCGGTCTGCCGGAAAATCTGGTGGAAAGCGAACTGTTCGGCTTCCGCAGGGGCGCCTTCACCAGCGCGGACCGGTCCAAGAAAGGGCTGCTGGAAATGGCCGAGGGCGGCACCCTTTTTCTGGACGAGGTGGGGGAACTGGCCCTGTCCACCCAGGTGAAGCTTCTGCGTTACGTGCAGGAACGCCGCTTCATGCCGCTTGGCGGCACCGAGGAGATACGCTCGGATGTACGCATCATCACGGCCACCAACCGGAACATGGAGCAGTGCGTAGCTGACGGGGTCTTCCGGGAAGACCTCTACTATCGTCTGAGCGGAGTGAAAGTGCATCTGCCCCCGCTGCGCGAACGTGGAGAAGACATTCTGACCCTGGCCGATCATTTTCTGGAAAAAGCCTGCCGCTCCCAGAAGCGGCAGGTCCGGGGATTCACGCAGACCGCCCGCCAGAAGCTGCTGACTTACCGTTATCCGGGCAATATCCGTGAGCTGGAAAATATCGTGGAGCGCGCCGTGGCTCTGGAGCCCGGCGAGGTCATCACCGAGGATTCCCTGGTCATCTACGGGGCGGCGAATCAGAGCGAGCAGAATAGCATGGGCGTGCAGCTGGTCCTGGCCGGGCAGATGACTCTGGATGAATATCTGGGCGAAGTGGAGAGCAGAATCCTTCACGAGGCCCTGCGCCGGAGCGGCGGACACAAGGGCAAGGCAGCGGAAATGGTCGGCCTCAACTTCCGCCAATTCCGCTACCGCTTGACCAAGACGGGAGAAAAGGATGAAGAAGACGGGTCCGGGCCGGATGCCGAATGATGGTGAACATTCCTTTTTCATTTAGGGGAGTTGACCCCGTTTTCATGAGGAGAACCTGATGTCCCAGCCGATAAAGGACGCCGTGTCCATCTGCAAAACCATCATGCGCAACGGTTACGACGCCTATGTTATCAATACCGCGTTGCAGCGCCGCATTCTGGGCCAGGCTGAAAAGGGCATGGTGGAAATCTGCACGGACATCGATTTCGCCAGCCTGAACTCGCTGTTCCCGGAGGCCGTCTCCGGGGAGGACGGGCTTGTGGGCCGCCTGCCCCAGGACGGCTCCCTGTTTCTTTTCCACCCGGCCGACGTGACCGATGCGTCCTATCCCGAACTCTGCGTGGCCCGGCTGACGGCGAACATGCTCAAGCATCTGGAAGCGGAAGGAGTGCCCGCGCATCTGACCAGCCCGCATATCCCGCATCCCCGGGACGTTCACGACGGCTTTGAAAACATCTCCGGCGGTCAGATACGTTTTCAGGGTATTCCCGACGAAACCCTGCGGCTGGACTATCTGCGCGCCATCCGCGCCCTGCGCTTTTCCGCCAACTATCACCTGCCCATCGAGGAAAACTCCTGGATGTCCATCGTCCGGGCCTCGCGCCGGGTACTGGACTATGTATCCGTCTCGGACATCATGGATGAGTGGCGCAAGGTCGAGGCCGAGAACATGTGGCGGTTCGCCGAGCTCCTGTTCGACTCCATGATCCTGCACGGTCTGTTGCCGGAGCTGGCGGCCCTGAGCCGGGTGCTCCAGGTCTTCAACGAAGAGGAAGGCCCCACGCCTGTCTGGGACCACACCCTGAAAGTCATGCGTCATTACCCCGAGGAGCTGCCCTACGACTGGTACGGCACCCTGGCCTGCCTGTTCCATGATTGCGGCAAGCTCTACGCGGGCGAACAGGGCGAACACGGCATGACCTTCTACCAGCATCACCGTGTCGGCGCCAAGGTGGCGCGCAAGATCCTGAAGCGGCTGCGCCTCAATACCGAGGAAGTGGACATGATCTGCAACCTGGTGCGCAACCACATGCATTTTCATTTCATGCTCACGGACAAGGGCATCCGCCGGTTCAAGGCATTGGACGACTACCCCCGGCTGATTGAAATGGCCCGGGCGGACATCAAGGCCAGAAACGGCGCCTACAAGGAATTCAATCACAACATGAAAATGCTGGAGCGGGCGGACATCAGCGAGGAGTTGCTGGAACCGCTGCTGAACGGCAAGCAGATCATGGATCTCACAGGCATCAAACCGGGACCGGCCGTAGGCCTGCTCCGGGACGCCCTGCTTCAGGCCCAGATTTCCGGGGACGTGAACACCGCGGAAGAGGCCGAGCGCTTCGTGGTCGCCTGTAAAGAAAAGGAACAGCTGTAATTTTGTTTTCGTCTGCGCCGTCTTTCCATACTTGCCGTTTCGGGCTTCCCCATTCATCCGGGCCGGTTTCAGGAGCGTCAGCTCCCGGAACCGGCTCCGCGGTTGAATCAAGAGTCTTTCAGAGGCGGCGGAACAAAGAATGCGGTTGCCCCGGACCGATCATGCAGCCGAACATCCTCGATCTGAGCTGGCCGGAACTGGAAGCGGCCGTCGTCTCCGGCGGACACCCGCCCTTCAGGGCCAGACAGCTCTGGCAATGGCTGTGGCGGCGCGGCGCCCGGAATTTCGCGGACATGACCAGCCTGGCCCGGGACTTCCGTGAAGAACTCGGCTACGCGTGGAGTATCGTCTGGCCCGAGCCCCTTGATGTCCGCCGCAGCACCGACGGCACGGTCAAGCTGCTGCTGGGTCTTGCCGACGGCGCGTCCGTGGAGACGGTGCTCATTCCGGACAGGGACCGCTACACGCAGTGTCTGTCCTGCCAGGTCGGATGTCCTATGGGATGCACTTTCTGCAGCACGGGACTCATGGGCCTGACCAGAAACATGACGGGCGGGGAGATCGCGGCCCAGGTGCTGGCCGGAAGGGATTATCTGCGGACCAGCGGATTGGGGCGGGATGTGAAGAACCTTGTGTTCATGGGCATGGGCGAGCCGCTGCTGAACTGGGAGGGGGTGAGAAAAAGCCTGGATATCCTCACTCACTCCGAGGGGCTGGAGTTCTCGCGCCGCCGGGTGACCCTGTCCACCTGCGGGATTCCGGACCGGCTGGATGTTTTCGGGACGGAAGGGCTGGCTCTGCCCGCCATTTCCCTGCACGCCCCGACCCAGGAGATCCGCGAAACGCTCATGCCCAAGGCCGCCCGCTGGCATCTGGACGACCTCGTGGCCGCACTGGCCAATATTTCTCTGCGCCCGCGGGAGCGGTTGACCATCGAATATATCCTGATCAAAGGCGTGAACGACAGTCTTCAGCACGCCCGTCAGCTGGTGCGGCTCCTGTCGCGTCTCAAATGCAAAGTCAACCTCATCGCTTTCAATCCCGGCCCCGGAATTCCCTACGAGGCTCCGGACTCCGAAGATGTGCTGGCCTTCGAGGCGCTGCTGCGCCGGAAAAATTTCACCGTGACCCTGCGCCGGAGCAAAGGTCAGGACATTGCGGCGGCATGCGGTCAGCTCAAGACGGAAACGCTCACATCAATCCGGAAAGGAAATGCCGATGGAACAGCCTGATTTTGAGAAGTGCGGCGGTCTGGTGCCGGCCATCGCTCAGGACGCGGAAACGGGCGAGGTGCTCATGCTCGCCTATATGAACGAAACCGCCTGGGCCGAGACTTTGCGCACGGGCGAGGCGCACTACTACAGCAGAAGCCGGCAGAGCCTGTGGCACAAGGGCGGCACATCGGGGCACGTGCAGAAGGTTCTCGCCATCCGGCTGGACTGCGACCGGGATGCGGTGTTGCTCCGGATCCGGCAGATGGGCGAGGCGGCCTGCCACACGGGCCGCAGAAGCTGTTTTTACCGCGAACGCGGCGGGGACGGGCGGTGGACGGACTGCTCGCCCATGATTTTCGACCCCAAGGAGGTGTACAAATAATGGACGGCAGGCAGTTGCGAATCGGAATTCCCAAAGGCTCCCTGGAGGAAGCCACAGTCAAGCTCTTCGCCAAGGCCGGATGGAAAGTGACCTCCCATCACCGAAACTATTTTCCCGAAATCAACGACCCGGAATTGACCTGTTCCCTGTGCCGGGCGCAGGAAATGGCCCGCTACGTGGAGAGCGGTCTGCTGGATGCCGGACTCACGGGCAAAGACTGGATCCTGGAAAACCAGTCCGATGTGGTGGTGGTGGACGACCTGATTTATTCCAAGGCCAGCAACCGTCCGGCCAAGTGGGTGCTGGCCGTGGCTGGAGACGCCCCGTACAGGCGGCCGGAAGATCTGGCGGGAAAGAAGATCGCCACGGAATTTGTGGGCTTCACCCGCCGCTACTTCGAGGACGCGAACATTCCGGTGGAGGTGGAGTATTCCTGGGGCGCCACGGAGGCCAAAGTGGTGGAAGGACTTGTGGACGCCATCGTGGAAATCACGGAAACAGGGACGACCATCAAGGCCCACGGGCTGCGTATCATTGCCGAACTGTTGCAGACAAATACCCAGCTCATCGCCAACAAGGCCGCCTGGAACGATCCATGGAAACGGTCCAAGATCGAGAATATGAACACCCTTCTGCAGGGCGCGTTGCGGGCGGAAAAACTGGTGGCCCTGAAGATGAACGCACCCGCGGGCATCGTGGACAAGATCATGGAGCTTCTGCCGAGCATGAACTCCCCGACCATCGCCCATCTGCACAATTCCGACTGGCTGTCCATTGAGACCGTGGTCGAAATTTCCCAGGTCCGGGATCTGGTGCCCAGGCTTCAGGCCGTGGGGGCCGAGGCCATCATCGAATATTCCCTGAACAAGGTGATCTGATGTCCCGTCGTTATCGTACTCGATGTGAGCTTGAAACATTCCGGGTGAACAAGGCGTAAAGCATGAGAGGTGAGATGTCATGAAACTGTCCGCATGGATATTGATTCTGTGCTGCGTTCTGGCCGGATGTGCGGGCGGACGCGGCTCCCGGAGCATGGAAGGTACGAGTCTGTCCGCTTCGGAAGTCGAACTGCGCCTGAATCTCGCCGAGTCGTATATCAGCAATGGGCAGATGCAGCTGGCGCTTCAGGAACTGCTTAAAGTGGAGGGAGCGGTTTCAGGCCAGTCACGCTTCCATTTTGACATGGGGCTGGTCTACCTTGGTCTGGATGAAATGGACAAGGCGCGCGAAGGCTTTGCGAAGGCGGTGCGCATTGACGACGATTTCGGGGAGGCCTGGAACAATCTGGGCAAGATTCATGAAGCTCAGAACCGGCCCAAGGAAGCGGAGAGCGCTTACCTCAAGGCGCTCAGCATCCTGACCTATGTCACGCCGGAGTTTCCGGCCTATAATCTGGGGGCTCTCCTCATGAGCCAGGGGAGGGCCAAGGAAGCCGAAGAGTACGCCCGAAAGGCTCTGGCCCGGAACTGGCGTTATATCCCGGCATACAGGCTGCTTTCCGAAGCCTTTGTCGCCCAGAACCGTATGGAGGATGCAGATGATGTCCTCAAAAGCGGACTGGAGGCCGACATGGGCAGTACCGCCACCATGCTGGCCCTGGCCGAACAGCAGATCCGGATGGGCAAGGCCGATGAGGCCGGGGAAATGTTTCAGCAGATCATCAGCCAGCATCCCGGCTCCACTGAAGCCAAGGTCGCCAGAGATTATCTGAATCTCATGGATTGACGCCTCCGCTGATGGCGCGGACCTGTTTACTTCGGGCGGACCATTTTTATGGTTCGCCCGAAATTTTTCCGGCATCCCGTGTATCTTCCTGAAAATCAGGGACAGGCCGTCTTAAGCCGCTTCGGCGAAGAACAAGAGCCGCGGCCCGGCATACGGTTTAAGATACAGGTATTTTTGGTTCTGTTATCCATACAAGGACTTGTTACTGATATTGACCATTCATGGTTTTTTGCTTAGTGGCGACTTACATATATGTATGGCGTACCGATCCAGAAAGATCGGGTTGCCGCTGATCTCCCAGATCAAGCTGTATTTTTGACAATCCAAATATGAATTTCAGATCAAAGATGATCTCGAGGAAGCAAAGAAGATACGATATAGGCGTGCATTTGGCGTACGTTGAAGGATTTTCCGACCATGCTGAGAAGAGAGGGCTTTGATGTG
>JAUMXF010000045.1 GCA_030529235.1 Pseudomonadota bacterium | reverse complement strand
CAGGCATAATATGGCCCCCGGCGGGAGGCAAGGCGCACGGTTTGAGGTTTGCATGGATGGACGTATACGGCGCGGAAGAAGCGGCGTTGCCGCTGATGTTTTTCAAAAGGTGGAGGAATTGTGGCTGAACTGGTGGAAGTGGCTGTGAACCGGCCGTGCTGCTCCGGGTGCATGGCCTGCGTGGAGGTGGCGCCGGAGGTATTCGCGTTCGACGAGAGCGCGCAGGTGGCCGAAGTGCGGACAAATCCCTGCGACGCGGAACTGGCCAGAAAGGCCGCGGCCTATTGCCCGGACGATTGCATCGATATCATCGATTGAAAGTGGGGTACGGATGGCCGGATTCGGCAGGAGATGGATTCACATCCCCGGGGGCCTGTCGAGACGCCGGGGATGTGCCGGATTGAGGGGAATGTCTGAAGACGCCTCTATCTGCCCACGGAGAAGTAGGCGAAGCCCTCGGCAGCCATGAGCTGCGGCGAGTACAGGTTGCGGCCGTCGAACAGCAGCGGGGCCTGCAGCTCCTTTTTGATTCGGGCGAAATCCGGATTTCTGAACTGGTTCCATTCCGTGACCACGGCCAAGGCCGAAGCACCTTCCAGAGGAGCGTATTGGTCGTCGCAGATCTCCACCAGCGGGTTGCCGGCCAGGATGCGGCGGGCATTGGAGCCAGCCACCGGGTCGAAGGCCCGCACGCGCATACCGCGTTCCGTCAGGTACCGGATCAGTTCCAGGGACGGGGCCTCGCGCATGTCG
The DNA here is from genome assembly GCA_030529235.1 of Pseudomonadota bacterium. GTDB lineage: Bacteria > Desulfobacterota > Desulfovibrionia > Desulfovibrionales > Desulfomicrobiaceae > Desulfomicrobium. Next base: position 16,514 of record JAUMXF010000045.1, on the reverse strand, counting down.
TCGGTGTTGGCCTTGAAAGCCAGCCCCCACAGGGCCAGAGTTTTTCCGGACACGCCGCCCTGTTCGCTGAAATATGCTTCGATCTTGCGGGCGATGACCAGCTTCTGCCGGTCGTTGACTTCGTCCACGGCGGACAGGAGCTGCGGATTGCAACCCGCCCCGGTAGCCGTGCGGATAAGGGCCTTCACGTCTTTGGGAAAGCAGGAGCCGCCGTAGCCCACGCCCGGATAGATGAACTGGTAGCCGATGCGGTGGTCCGCACCGATGCCCCGGCGCACTTCGCGCACATCAGCTCCGACCTGTTCGCAGATATTGGCGATTTCGTTGATGAAGGAGATCTTGGTGGCCAGCATGCAGTTGGCCGCGTACTTGGTCATTTCCGCGCTGCGCACGCCCATGACGATGAGCTTTTCCCGGCTGCGGGCGTAGGGCGCGTACAGGGTTTTCAGCAGTTCGGCCGTGCGTACGTTGTCCGTGCCCACGACCACCCGGTCCGGCTTCATGAAGTCGTTGACCGCGTCGCCTTCCTTCAGAAATTCGGGATTGGAGACCACATCGAATTCGATCTCCACGCCGCGCTTGGCGAGTTCCTCGTTCACAATGGCCCGGACCTGATCCGCCGTGCCCACGGGCACCGTGGATTTGTCCACGATGATGGTATAGCCGGTCATGGTCCGGCCCACATCCCGCGCCACCTGCTGCACATAGCGCAGATCGGCGCTGCCGTCGTCGCCTTCAGGAGTGCCCACGCAGCAGAACACGAACAGGCTGTCCTTCAGGCCCTCGGTCAACTCGGTGGTGAAGGTCAGGCGTCCTTCCCTGGCGTTACGCCGGACCAGTTCCTCCAGGCCGGGCTCGTAAATATGGACTTCGCCTTTTCTGAGCCGGTCCACCACGTTTTCGTTGATGTCCACGCAGGTGACCATATTGCCCATCTCCGCGAAGCAGGCCGCGGACACGAGCCCCACATAGCCGGTTCCGACAATGCATATGTTCATAGTTACTCCTCATGGTTTTGTGCCTCGTGGATGTCTTGCCCCGGCCATCGGCTGTTGTGCGGGCCGCGCGAAGTATCGGGCACAATTAATAATGATGCGGGATGAAAAAGAACTCCGGGGCAGACTTTCCTGCCGGGATCGCCGTCATATGTTTCTGTGGCTGCATCTGGCGGCTCATTTCCCCACGAGCCGCAGATAGAGATCGCCCCGCCACGGGCCGAGAGCACGGCCCATACCTTTGAGGCGGATGGGGCGGTCCGCCGTGAAATCCGGCGGCAGTGTGACCTCGATGCTCTTCGGCTCTCCGAAGCGGTGCCGGATATCCACGCGAAGGGTGGTGCCGGGCCTGAGGCTGCGCACGGGGACCTGCACGATCTGCCGGTCGTCGAGCTGGCGTACGGCCCAGTTTTTCAGACCGGCCCACAGACTTTTTCCCGGATTTTTGAACGGGGCCTTGCTTCGGATGGTGTCGTGGCCGGCTGTCCTCTGCCCCGGCATATCCCCGGGGGGCGCGCCGCGCTTCAGCCTGCTGAAAATATCCTCGAATACCTGCCGGGCGAAGGGGTCGTTTAGAATATCCTTCAGCACTTCCTCCTGCCGGGAGAAGAAGGCGTCGGACCTGCCGGGTCTGGTTCCGGCCCTGGCCTCTTCCTCCTGACGGATATCCTCGGCGGTGTACGTCTTTTTTTCCGCGCCGCGGGCGCGGTGATCCTTCAGGAGAACATAGGCCTGGTTCAGGCGGGAAAAGCGCTGGGCCGCATGGGCGTCGTCCGGATTCAGGTCCGGGTGGTATTTGAAGGCCAGCTTGCGGTAGCTGACCTTGATCTCTTCCAGGGTCGCCTCGGGCGGGACTTCCAGCAGAGCGTAGCACTCGCTCAGACGCATCAGTCCTGTTCCGCCAGATCGGAAATGTTCAGGGCGTTGGCCTCGTCTTCCCGTCCGGTTTTGGCCAGCCCGTTTTCCCTGAGGTAGCACACGCCCTGGCGGGCGAACTCGGCGTGGCCGCTTCCGCCGGTAATGCCCGGGCAGTAATCCTGGGCCAGCTCCCAGCTGGTGGCGTCCACCAGATTGCCCCGGAAAAAAGGCCAGGCCCGGCAGACATCGGGTTTGGCCGCGTGTACCGTGCACGCCGCGGCCGGGTCGAAGAAAATGCAGAACCCGTCCTCGCGGGTGCGCAATACGGTCTTTTTTCCCTGAGCCGTGGTGTAGGCGGCGCGGAAATCGTCCACGGACATGTTCAGATAGGCGGCCAGACGGGCCTGCTCCGGAGCCGAAGCCACAATGCCTCCCTGTCCCTGGCAGCAGTGTCCGCACATCCGGCAGTCGAATACATTGGTCATAGTGTCCTCGCGGGTTGGATTCCAAGCACAGGGGCCGTTTTTTTGCAAGGCCCGGTCCTTGACCTGCAAGCGGCGCAGACGCTAGCACTGCCGCACCCGCCGCTATTCATTGAGGAAATGGTCATGAAGCGTCTGTCCATGCACGAGGCCCGCTACATCTGGGACATGAACACGGTTTTTTCGCTGGGTGCCCTGGCGCATCAGCGACGTCTGGAGATGCACCCCGAAAACATCGTGACCTACATCGTTGACCGCAACATCAACTATACCAATATCTGCACATCCGGGTGCAAATTCTGCGCGTTTTTCAAGGGGCCGGGAGAGGCGGGCGGCTACGTGCTGAGCACGGAGGAAATCCTGGCCAAGATTCAGGAAACCGTGGACTCGGGCGGGTACCAGATTCTGCTTCAGGGCGGGATGAATCCGGATTTGCCGCTGTCTTACTACACCGGGCTTCTGCGCACGCTGAAGGAATATTTTCCGGGCGTGGCCGTGCACGGATTTTCACCCACGGAAGTTCACTTTCTGAGCGAGCGGGAGGACCGGCCCGTGGCAGGCATTCTCGCGGACCTCATGGCCGCGGGGCTGGACTCCATGCCCGGCGGCGGCGCGGAAATCCTGGTGGATGCGGTACGCGGCCGGGTCTCGCCGCACAAGTGCACGGCGGACCAGTGGCTTTCGGTCATGGAAACGGCCCACGGCCTGGGCATGCGTACCACCGCGACCATGATGTTCGGCCAGGGCGAGACTTTCGACCAGCGGGTGGAACATCTGGACCGGCTGCGTGAGGTGCAGGACCGCACGGGCGGGTTCACGGCCTTCATCCCATGGACTTTTCAGCCCCGGAACACGCGCATGGAAATGCCCGAGGCCTCGTCCGACGAGTACCTGAAATTTCTGGCCCTGTGCCGCCTGTATCTGGACAACATCGAGAATATCCAGGCGTCCTGGGTCACGCAGGGGCCGCGTATCGGCCAGCTGGCCCTGTTCTGGGGAGCCAACGATTTCGGCTCCACCATGCTGGAGGAAAATGTGGTGGCGGCCACGGGAGTGCACTTCCGCCTGCCCGAGGCGGAGCTGAAAAGTCTGGTGGAGCGGGCGGGTTTCGTCCCTCGCCGCCGGACCATGGATTACACCCTGCGCGAGGAGCAGCCATGACCTTTGTCTCTCTGGAGCGCATGCCCCTCTCTGAAGTCCGGGACCGCGCGGCCAGACTTCGGCGGCACCTGACCGAATGCCGTCCGGACGCGTCCGGCATGCTGCTTTTTTCCCGCCCGGCGGTCTACTATCTGAGCGGGGCCTGGGTGAACGGTCTGCTTTGGCTGTCTCTGGACGGCGAACCGGTTCTGCTGTGCCGCCGGGGTTTCGAGCGGGCGGAAATGGACTCGCCCCTGCAGAACATTCTGGAATACAAGTCCTATTCCCAGATTTCCGACCTGCTGCGGGAATGCGGCGCACCTTTCGGTCCCTGCGTGGGCGTGGAGATGGCCGGACTGCCCTGGTCTCTGGGCGAGATGCTTAAAGAGAAAGTTCCCGGGGTGAGTTTCGTCGCGGCGGACATGGCCCTGCACCGGACCCGCGCCGTGAAGACGGCCTGGGAACTGCGCAAGATGCGGCTGGCCGGTGCGCGGCACAATCAGGCGCTGGTTGCTCTGGCCGGACGCATCCGTCCGGGCATGACCGAGCGGGAAGTCGGCCTGGCCGTGTGGAAAGTATTCTTCGAGCACGGCCACCAAGGTATGATGCGTATGCAGAATCCCGGCGAGGAGATTTTTCTGGGCCATGTGGCGGCCGGAGATTCCGGCAATTACCCCGGCGCGTTCAACGGACCTCTCGGCGTGCGCGGCGAGCATCCGGCCCTGCCTTTTCCGGGCTACGCGGGCAAGGTCTGGAATCGTGCGGAACCTCTGGCCGTGGATTGCGGGTTCTGTCTTGAAGGCTATCACACGGACAAGACCCTGATCTACTGGGCCGGGGAGGACGCCGTTTCCGGGGAGGCCGACCGGGCTCAGGATTTCTGCCTGCAAATCCACGAACATCTGGCTTCCCGGCTGAAGCCCGGAGCCGTGCCCGCCGAACTGTACCGGGATTGCGTGAAAATAGCCCTGCAAAACGTTCTGGCCGAGGGGTTTATGGGGCTTGGGCGGAACAAGGTCGGCTTCCTGGGGCACGGCATCGGCCTGGCCGTTGACGAGTGGCCGGTTATCGCGCCATCTTTCGATACTCCGCTGGAAGAGAACATGGTCCTGGCCGTGGAGCCGAAAATGGGCATTCCCGGCCTGGGCATGGTCGGCGTGGAAAATACTTTTGTGGTTACGCCGCAGGGCGGAGAATGCCTGACCGGAGAGGAATGGGGGCCGCTTTTTTCAGTGTGACGGCCGGGACACGGTGGAATGGTCCATCGAGATGTGAGGAACACGAATTTCCATTTCATTACTCATCTGCAGATATCTTTTTGATACGTATTGTCTCTGTAATAATTTATATGAAATCTGTATCGATGTGAATTTTTGAGAAATGAAAATAAACTGAACAGGAAATTTACGGGAAAATACATGACTGAAAAACGCAAACTCTGGCTTATCGACGCCGGTTATCTTTTCAACGCCCGTCACAGTGTACGCAGCGGTTACGAATTCAGCTATCTTCGTCTGCGTCAGTATCTGGAACAGAGCGGACCCATATGGAGGGCCTATTATCTCAATTCCATACCCCAGCCGACCAGTGAGGCCCAGGACAACTTTCACCACTGGTTGCGCAGCGGGCCGCCCCTCGGTCCCAAGATCATCACCAAATTCTACAGTTTGAAACAGCAGCGCGCGGACAAGGCCTATTGCGAGGAATGCGGTCAGAAAGTGCAGCTTCGCTGTCAGAACCAGAACGGAGATCTCACGCACAAGGTGTTCAATGAAATCCAGAAGGGCGTGGATGTGGGCATTGCCACCTTGTCCCTCATTTATCAGCATCAGTACGATACGCTGCTTTTGTCCTCCGGGGACTCGGATCTGCTGGATGTGGTGGAGCACCTCTCCGAGCAGGGAAAAACCATCGAGCTGGTGGTTTTCCGGGACGGCGTCGCTTCCGAACTGCAATGCCGGGCGGACCGCATCCACTGGATCAACGATTTCTGGGAGGAAGTGGACAATACCTACCGGGAAACCGAAGACAAGGCCTGACAGCGGCCGGACAAGGAGAGCGGAGATGGCGGAACGGACATATTCCCCGGAGGAGATCGCCAACAGCGTGACTCACGCCGTCGCCACGGGCTTGGCCATCGCCGCCCTGCCCGTGCTGGTGGTAGCCGCCGCATCCGCAGGAGCCGCCTGGCATGTCGTCAGTTTCTCCATTTTCGGGACAACACTTGTCCTGCTTTATCTGGCTTCCACACTGTATCATTCCATCCCCGCCGCCCGGGCCAGACGCGTGCTGAAGACCTTGGACCATTGCGCCATTTTTCTGCTCATCGCGGGCACGTACACGCCGTTCATGCTGGTGTGCCTGCGCGGCCCCGTGGGGTGGACCATCTTCGGGACCATCTGGGGGCTGGCCGCCGCCGGCGTGATCCTGAAATGCTTTTTTGTGTACCGTTTCAAGCGGCTGTCTCTGGCCGTTTATCTGGGCATGGGCTGGCTGTGCCTGCTGGCCGGCAGGGAGATTTTCTTCAGCCTCCCGGCCGCGAGTCTTGTTTTTCTGGCCCTGGGCGGGCTGATCTACAGCCTGGGCGTCATTTTCTACGTCTGGCGGCGGCTGCCGTACAGTCACGCCATCTGGCATCTCTTTGTGGTCGCGGGCAGCGTCATGCATTTTTTCTCCGTGCTCTACACCCTCCCTGCATCGTGACTGCCTGGTTCATCTACATCATCCGCTGCGCCGACGGCAGCCTCTACACGGGCATCACCACCGACGTGTCCAGGCGCTTCGCCGAGCACGCGCGTTCCGGCTCCAGAGCAGCCAGATACCTGCGCGGGCGCGGACCGCTGACCCTTGTTTTTTCGGCTCCGGCCGGATCCAGATCCGCCGCCCTGTCTCTGGAGCGGCGCATCAAATCCCTGCCCAGAAAACACAAACTGGCCCTGTTGCAAGGGCGCTTCAGCCTGCCCGCGGAATAGGCGCGCGGCGGACTTTTCAGGAAAACATCATGCCGAACACACCGAAAACCCGCGTTCTGGGGAGATCCCTGTGGCGCCTGATCCGTTTCGCCAAGCCGTACCGGGCCCGCATATTTTCCGGTCTGGCGGCCAACGCCTGCGCCCGTTTCTTTGATCTGCTGCCCATGCTGGTGGTGGGCCGGGTCGTGGATACGGTGACCGGAGCCCTGCGCGACGGCCGCCATCTGGGGCCGGAAGAATTTGTCTGGGCGGGCCTGCTGGTGCTGGGCACCTTCGCCGGACTGGCCGTGTTTCAGAGCCTGAGCGACTACTGTCTGGACAGCGCGGCCCAGAAAATCCGGCACGATCTGCGGGTCAGCCTGTATGCCCACGCGCAGACTCTGGACGTGTCGTACTTCGAATCCCGCCGGACGGGCGACGTCATGGCCGTGCTGGCTTCGGATGTGGACAATCTGGAGCGCTTCTTCGCCGACACCTCCACCAGCATCGTGCGTCTGGTCATCACCTTTGCCGGGGTGTATGGCATTCTGTTCTGGATGGACTGGCATCTGGCTCTCCTGCTTCTGGTGCCCACGCCGCTGGCCGTGTGGGCCGTGCGTTTTTTCGCCACCCGCGTGTCTCCGCAGTATCACCGGGCCAGGCGGGCCGTGGGCGAGATCAACGCCATTTTGGAAAACAACCTTCAGGGCATGAACGTGATTCAGGCCTATTCGGCCCAGACTCACCAGATCGGGCGCATCCGCACGCGTTCGGAAGAGTACCGCGACGCGGCCATCCAGGCCTCCCGCGAACGGGCGCGGTTCATTCCGCTGCTCTACGCCGTGGCCGGGAGCGCCTACGCGCTCCTGATCGGCCTGGGTGGCTGGATGACCTTTTCCGGAGCCGGTCCCACGGTGGGGGATTTCACCACCTTCGTGCTCATGTCCATGCGTCTGATTCTGCCGCTCTTCGTGCTGGGCGTGCTCATCAACCAGATCCAGCAGGCCGAGGCGTCGGCCGTGCGCATCAATGAAATTTTCGACGCGAAGCCCGTGGTCCGGGACCGGGAAGACGCCGTTTCCCTGAGTGCGCCGCTTTCACGGATCGAGGCCCGCGATCTGCATTTTTCCTATCCCGGCAGGGGCAGGGTGCTCTGCGGCGTGGACTTTTCCCTGAAGCGGGGGCAGGTGCTGGGCGTGGCCGGCCCCACAGGGGCGGGGAAAAGCTCCCTGGCCAAGCTTCTGCTGCGTTATTACGAACCCGAGTCCGGAGAAATTCTGGTCGACGGCCGTCCTCTGCCGGGCATCACGCTGGATGCATGGCGCGGGCGCATCGGCTATGTGGCCCAGGAACCCTACCTGTTTCACGGCACCGTCGGCGAGAACATTCGTCTGAGCCTGCCCGGAGCGTCGGACGAAGCCGTGCGGCAGGCCGCACACATGGCCGGGGCCGACGAGTTCATCAGCAAGCTGCCGGACGGTTATGAAACCCTGGTGGGCGACCGGGGCGTCAAGCTTTCCGGCGGGCAACGGCAGCGTATTTCCCTGGCCAGAGCCTTTCTGCGCGACCCGGAATTTCTGATTCTGGACGAGGCCACATCCAGCGTGGACACGCGCACCGAGGAAATCATCCAGAACAATCTGCGCGAACTGCGCAAGGATCGCATCACCCTGGCCATCGCTCACCGCCTGTCCACCATCCGCAGCTGCGATGAAATCGTGGTGCTGGTGGACGGGATCATCGTGGAGCGCGGCACGCACGATTCGCTCATCGCCGAAGAAGGTGTGTATGCGGGACTGTGGCGGGTGCAGAGCGGAGGATAGAGGCATTCGCAGGTAACAGGGGGCTGTCCGGGCCTTGAGTCCTTTTTTCCCGGCCGCTACGCACGCTGTTTCCGGAGACACTCGAAAAGGAGGAGATATGAGCTATAGAGCCGCTGTGTTCGACATGGACGGGACGCTTCTGGACACGCTGGAAGATCTGGGCGGCGCCATGAACCGGGTTCTGACCGCCCGGGGGCTGCCCGTGCATCCGATTGACAGTTACCGGTTTTTCGCGGGCAACGGCGCGGCCCATCTGGTTTCGTGCGCCCTGCCCGAAGACAGGCGGGACAGGGATTTTCTGGACGCCTGCGTGCAGGATTTCGTGCGCGAATACCAGGCGGCCGGAACCGGAGAAGGCAAGCCGTACGCGGGTATTCCAGAGCTCCTCGACCTGCTGGAATCCAAGGGAATGCTTCTGGCCGTGCTGACCAACAAGCCGCAGGTTCTGGCCGAGCAGTGCATGCGGGATTTCCTGCCCAAGTGGTCCTTTGCGCTGGTGCAGGGGCAGGTGCCCGGCAGACCGGTCAAGCCCGATCCGGCCTCTCCCCGGCTGCTCATGGAACGGCTGGGGCTGGCGGCGGAGGAAATTCTCTACCTGGGCGATACGGACGTGGATATGCGCACGGCCACCAGCGTGGGCATGCATCCGGTTGGCGTGTTGTGGGGTTTCCGGCCCGAGGAGGAGCTCCGGCGGGCGGGAGCCAGAACCATCATCTCCCACCCTCTGGAGCTGCGGGAACTGCTGGATTGACGCCGATGGCGCGCCTGAATCTTCTCCGGTGCGCCGTCAGATTCTTTTTTTCATGGGGATGAAGGCGATTCCGGCGGCTTCCGTGCGCGGTCCGGCCACGGCGAAGCCGAACCGTTCGTACACAGGCACGGCGTAGGGGCTGGAATTGACCGTGATCTCCGAAGTACCCGGGGCGATGGATTTTTTTATCTCCTCCCAGAGAGCCCTCGCCAGCCCCTGACGGTGGAAGGCCGGGGCGACAAAAAGATGGAAGAGGTGATTTCCGCCCCGCAGCGCGGCCACGCCTGCCAGAGTGTTCTCCTCGAATGCCGCAATGTAATGGTATCCGGGGTCACCGATATACCCGGCGATGGCTTCCGGCGTGATGCTCTTCAGGAAGGCTCCGGCCCCTCTGCCGTCGGGTTCCAGAGTGAAAAAGCGGCTGACGCCGGTGATGAGGGCGCTTATTTCCGGGGCATCTGCCAGTACTGCCGGACGGATTGTTCTCATCGCGTCATTTTTCCATGTTTATCGTTCAGGGGGGCGCGTCGCCGCAGTCGGTCAGTAGTGATAGGTTCGCCCGGACCAGATGGCCGTCGCCCGGAAGAGCTGCTCGTACAGAACCACCTGGGCCAGTTCGTGGGGCATGGTCATGGGGCCAAGACTCAGTTTTGCCTGAACGCGATCCAGCAGCTCCGGGGACAGGCCCAGGGCGCCGCCAATGAGCAGGCAGCAGTCTCCGCCGGGATTCTCCAGATGGCCGCGCAGAAAAGCCGCGAATTCCACGGAGGTGTACAGCGTTCCCGCTTCGTGCAGGGCGATGACCGTGTCGCGCGGGGTTATTTTTTCCAGCAGGCGGTCCGATTCGGCTTTTTTGCGGCCGGCTCCCTCCAGATGAGGACAGTCGCGCACGCTGAGCGCCTCGACGCACAGGGCCGTGCCGAGCATCTTCCGGTAATGGCCGATGGCCTCCAGCCAGAAGGGCTTCTTGATTTTGCCCACGCTGATGATTCTGAGTCTGTACATGATTTTTCGGCCGTCTTGTACGAAAAATCCCCCGCCGCATGCCGCGCCGGGGGATTTTTTGTGCGGGGCGCGTGATCAGTATGCGCCGTGCTGGTCCAGCTCCTTGTCCGTGACCTTGTGGCTGAAGGTCCGGTACAGCCAGAACTGGTAGGCCGCCACCACGGGCACGAAGATCAGGGCCACGCCCAGCATGATGGACAGGGTTAGGGTGCTGGAAGCCGCGTTGGTGACGGTGATGGAATACTCCGGCGCGATGGAGGATGGCAGGATGGCCGGGTACAGACCCACCACGCCGAACAGGGTCAGCCCTGCGATGACCACGGCCGACAGACCCCAGGCGTACCACCAGTCTTTCCGGCCGATCTGGCGGCGCAGCAGAATGAGTGCCGTCACGGGCACCGCCAGCAGAATGAACATCAGCGGGTTGCGCAGGTAGTTGAACAGCAGCTTGGTGTTGTAGAAGAGGGTCAGAATCACGAAAAGGCCGACCACTGCCACCAGCACGGGCCAGATGCGCCGGGCCAGCCGGGCCGCGCGGTGCTGCAGGTCGCCTTCGGATTTGACCGTCAGCCACAGGGCGCCGTGCATGACAAAGAGCAGAACGAAGAGCACGCCTCCGGCCAGACCGTACGGGTTCAGCAGCGTGCGCAGATCGCCCTGAAACACGCCGTTTTCGTCCAGCGGCAGGCCCATGAAGATGTTGGCGAAGGCCACGCCCAGCAGCAGGGCGGGCAGAAAGCTGCCGATGGTCGCCCCCCAGTCCCAGATCCCGCGCCAGATTCTGCTTTCCACCTGATGGCGGAATTCCAGGGACACGCCCCGGATGATGAGAGCCAGAAGGAGGAGCATGAGCGGCGTGTACAGGCCGCTGAACATGACGGCATAGGCCTTGGGGAAGGCCGCGAAGGTCACGCCGCCAGCGGTGATCAGCCAGACTTCGTTGCCGTCCCAGAAGGGCCCCATGGAGTTGAGCATGACCCGGCGATCCCGGTCGGATTTGCCCAGAAACGGAATGAGGGTGCCGATGCCCAGGTCATAGCCGTCCAGCACGAAGTAGATGGCCCAGAGTACGCCCCAGAGTAGGAACCAGATGGTTTCGAGCATTGTGATTCTCCTTCGAAGAGTTAGGCTTCAACCGGGCCTTTTTTGGCGGTCTTGTACAAGAGGAAGATGTCCACGGCGCCCAGAATGGCGTAGAGCACGGTCAGGGCCACCAGGGAAAAGGCCACCTGGGAGGTGACAATGGGCGAAACGGCGTCGGAGGTTTTCATGAGGCCGTAAACGATCCACGGCTGGCGGCCCACCTCGGCCACCACCCATCCGGCCTCTATGGCGATGTACGGAAGCGGGATGGCGAAGAGCATGGCTTTTAAAAGCTTCGGCGATTCGGTCAGCTTCTTGCGGCGCAGCAACGCCCAGATGCACAGGATGGGCAGCAGGCTGCCGATGCCGACCATGGTCCGGAAGGCCAGGAAGGTCAGCAGAACGGGCGGACGTTCCTCGGCGGGCCAGTCCTTGAGGCCCTGCACCGGGGCGGAGAAGGAATTGTGGGCCAGGAAAGACAGACCGCCGGGAATGCCCAGCCATTCGATGAAGTTCCGCTCGTTCTTTTCGTCCGGGACCACCAGCAGATACATGGGCGCGCCGTTTTCATGGTTTTCCCAGAGGGATTCCATGGCCGCCAGCTTGGCGGGCTGGATGCGGGTCACTTCCTGAGCGTGATGGTGGCCCTGGGCCGCCACCATGATGGAGAAGATAAGGGCGAAGATCATGCCCATTTTGAAGGAACGGGTGAAAAACTCGACATGCTGCTTTTTGAGCAGGTGATAGGCCGAGACGCCCATGATGAAGAATCCGGCCAGAGTGAAGGCTCCGCTCAGGGTGTGCACATACTGCTGCCAGGCAAAGGGGTTGAAAACCACCTCGAAGAAGTCGGCCAGCTCGGCCCGGCCGTTGCGCAGCACATAGCCCACCGGATGCTGCATGAAGGCATTGGCGATGAGGATCCACAGGGCCGAGACGTTGGAGGCGATGGCCACCAGCCAGATACAGGCGGCGTGCATCCGGGGAGAGAGCACCTTCCAGCCGAAGATCCAGGCTCCCAGAAATGTGGATTCCAGAAAGAAGGCTACCGTAGCCTCGATGGCCAGCAGGGAGCCGAAAATATCGCCCACATACTCGGAATAGCGGGACCAGTTGGTGCCGAACTGGAACTCCAGAGTGATGCCCGTGACCACGCCCAGCACGAAGTTGATGACAAAGAGCTTGCCCCAGAACTTGGTCATGCGTTTGTACATCTCGTCGCCGGTACGCACGTACTTGGTTTCCATGATGGCCACCAGAATGGACAGGCCCAGGGTGAGCGGCACGAAGATGAAGTGAAACATGGTCGCCATGGCGAACTGGAGCCTGGATAACATGAGTACATCCATAGAAATGTCTCCTTAATTTTTTTCGGGCCCGGCGCCCGTGATCCGCGAAACGGCCTCGGCGGCCAGCATGGCTGGCGTGCGTATCTCGATTTTGCGGTTCAGGTAGATTTCCAGCGGGGAGTGGTCGGCGTGGAACAGCCGGAGCTGGGGCAGGGCCGCGTGCAGTCCGAGCAGGCCGCAGGCCCACGCCGCCATGCCCCGGATGATGCGGTCGCAGTCATCCAGAGCATGGATGAGGTCCGGTTCCGCCGGACGGGCCAGCTCCGGGCGGGACTGGGCCAGACGCCCGACGCCCCAGACCGCTCCCCGGCGCAGCGGCGCATGCTCCAGATAACAGTCCGGACGGTGTTCGGCATCGTGGATATAGGCCAGAAGATGGTTATGGTACTCTCCGGCCATGCGCGGACTGACGGCCATGATCTCGGCCATGGCCTCGGGCGCGCCCCAGCCGATGCCTCCGGACTCGTCGTTGAGGCTCCAGATGAAACGCCGCATGACCACCCGGGCTTTTTCCGGAGTGACCAGAGCCATCCGGCCGATGACCTCGCCGAAGGCTGTCACCGCTCGCCAACGTATTGTGGCGGAAGTATTGCACAAAGCGGAGAACAGCGGACTCACGGCCTGCTGGCCGAGGTCCGCCAGTTCCGGCAGCAGTCTTTCCCACTCCGGTTCGGCCAGTCCGGCCAGAACCCGCTGTTTCGTCTCCCGCGTGCCCGCCATGGATTGTCAGGAGGCCGCGTCCACTTTGGCCTTGATGGCTTTGGCCACCTGCCGGCCCAGTTCCTTGCATTCGGCCAGCTTGGCGTGATCCGGCACGTTCTTGGCCTTGGCTCCGGGTTCGATCACTTCGACCTTGGCCGATTTGAGCCAATCCGTCATGATGTTGATGCATTCGCCGCTCCAGCCGTAGGAGCCGAACGCCGCGCCGACGCGGCCTTCGGGGCGCAGGCCTTTCATATAGGTCAGAAAGTCGGCCATGAGGGGCAAAATGCCGTTGTTATGCGTGGGAGAGCCGCAGACAATGCCCGTGGCATCGGCCAGCTCGCCCATGACGTCGCTGTGGTGGTACTGCTTGAGGTGCATGATTCTGGCGGCGACGCCTTCCTCCATGACACCCTCGGCGATGGCCTTGGCCATTTTTTCCGTGGAATCCCACATGGTGTCGTAGACGATGACGGCTTTCTTGCGGGGCTTCTGCTCGGCGTATTCCTTGTACGTCCGGAGAATGAGCGGCACGTTGGAGCGCCAGATGAGGCCGTGGTCCGGAGCGATCATGTCGATTTCGAGACCCAGCTCCTCCACCTGCTTGAGCACCGCCGTGACCCGCTGGGAGTAGGGAAGCACGATATTGTGGTAATAGTGGGAGCTGGCGGCCATGAGGGCGGGCAGATCGACCTCGTCGTCGAAACGCTCGCTGGTGGCCATGTTCTGTCCGAAGGCGTCGTTGGAGATGAGCAGCCTGTCCTCGGGGATGTAGGAGAACATGGAGTCCGGCCAGTGCAGCATGCGCGTCTCCATGAACTGTACGGTGCGCTTGCCCAGGCTGATGGAGTCTCCGGTCTGCACCGGATGGTACGGCCAGTCGGGCTTATGGAAGTGGTCCAGCAGCATGCGGTGGCCCATCTTGGAGCAGATGATTTTTTCGGGTTTGGCTTTCTCCATGATGAACGGAACCGCTCCCGCGTGGTCGGGCTCGATGTGGTTGCAGACGAAATAGTCAATTTTTTCCAGAGGGATGAGCGATCTGATCTGATGATAGAGATCCATCTGGAACTTGGCCGGGACGGAGTCGAACAGGGTGATCTTTTCGTCCATGACCAGATAGGCGTTATATGTCGTACCCTGGGGGGATCTCGAATAGCCGTGGAAATCATGGATATTCCAGTCCACGACTCCGACCCAGTAGATGTCTTTTTTGATTTCGGTGACAGGCATGGTTGTTGTCCTTGGTGATTGGCGGCCGGGGAGGCCGGAGATGCTGTGCTTGGTGAAGAAAGCCAGTCCGGGCGGTCCGGACTGGCTGGCAGGCTAGTCTTCCTTGACGAAGTCGGCCTTGCTGGCTCCGCAGACCGGACAGCTCCAGTCGTCGGGAATGTCCTCGAACTTGGTGCCGGGAGCGATGCCGCTGTCCGGATCGCCTACGGCCGGATCGTACACATAACCGCAGAGGGTGCATACATACTTGTCCATGGTTTGTATCTCCTGTGTTGAGTTGTCGTGATGAAGCGCCCCGTAGCAAAAAAGCCGGGCCTGTTCCACCCGTAATCCGCACATTTTCCGGGAAATCCGGCTGACGGGCTCACTGAGCCTGGCGCGTCTGGCACTCGGGGCAGACGCCGGAGAATTCCAGCGTATGTCCGGTGATTCTGAATTCCGTATCCAGCCCCGATTCCACTCCGTCGATGGGCGGCGCGTTGAAAATATCCCCGACCTTGCCGCAGACCTCGCAGCGCACATGGTGATGGGGAGAGACATCCCCGTCAAAGCGCTTCTGCCCGGCCGCGTTTTCGAGTTTACGGACCAGGCCCAGAGTGCTCAGAACCTCCAGGTTGCGGTACACCGTGCCGAGACTTATGCGCGGCATCTTTTTGCGTACAAGGTTGTAGACCTCGTCCGCCGTGGGATGGGTGTGTACGGCCCGCAGCTCTTCCAGAATGATTTTGCGCTGACTGGTCAGGCGCATGTCTTTGCTCAGAAATTCTTTCATTATATACCTCGGCAGGTTATGAGAATCATTACTAACTTCCTTTGAAAGAGCCGTCAAGCCGTGGACGGATTTTCAAGGAGAGGCCGGGCCACGTTCAGGATGTGTTCCGGGGAAAGGGAGGTCATGCAGGCGTGTCCCCGCGCGCAGACATTTTGTCCGTGCAGGGAGCAGGGGGCGTCGGGGCACGGAATCTGATCTACTACATCGCGGGGGCCTGAGGGGTAAAATCCCCATTCGGCGGTGGTCGGCCCGAAAAAGGCGGCTACCGGCGTGCCCACGGCCGTGGCCAGATGCATGGGGCCGGAATCTCCGGTGATCAGGCACCGGCAGCGACCCAGAATGGCGGCGGTAATGCGCAGGTCCGTCCGTCCGGTCAGGTCCTCCTTCGTTCCGGGCAAAAGCGGTGCGGGGTTTCTGCCGATGACGATGACCGGGTATCCGGCCTTCTCCAGCAGTCGGATCGTTTCCCGCCAGACGGCCGGACCCGGCGTCTTGGCCGGGTGGGTGGCGTAAGGATGGACCGCCACGGGGCACTCATATCCCAGATCGGCCAGAATGTGTCCGGCTTCGCCGTGTTCCTCCGCATGGAGAAAAATTTCCGGCCGCAGCAGTTCCGGCGGAGGGGGTGCGCTTTCCAGGACCCGGGCGTAGCGCTGGGGCACGTTGTGACGTTTGAGGCGGGCGCTCAGAAGAGGGTGGCGCGTGGCCAGAAAAAGCCGCCGTTCCAGAGAATACTTGCGGTAGCTTCTGACTTGTGCGGGCCACATGAGGCGCAGGAGGCGCGTGCGCAGACTGCCGTGCAGATCGATGAACGGAAGGCGCCCGTGGCTCTGACGCAGGTTCCGGCAGAAGGCGAGCCAGGCCCGGCCGGACATGTCTTTTTCTTCCACGGAAATGATCCGGCGCACGGCCGGATGGTTCCGGAAGACCGGAGCAAGGGTGGAGCGTGTCAGCACGTGGAAGGACAAGCCCGCCCGCTCGTGCCAGTATCGCAGCACGCCGGTGGTGAGGATGGCGTCGCCCAGAGCGCTCAGGCGCGCGGTCAGGCATTCCCGGTTGGTCAGGGCAAAGGGCATGGTGTCTGTGGTCCCTGTCTTGTCGGATGGTTTCGGGACGGGATGGTCACGGCCCGGCGCTCAGCCGTGCAATTCCTTATATATATCCATGAGCCGGTCCGAGGTTTTTTCGATGCGGAAATTCCCGGCATGGGCCGCACCTTTTTCCACCATGTCCCGGCGCAGCGGCTCATCCGTGATGGCCCGTTCCAGGGCCTGGGTCAGAGCCGGAACATCTCCCGGCGGGGCGTACAGGGCCGCGTCGCCTCCGGCCTCGCGGAAACACGAGCCCGTGGAGGTGACCACCGGAACCCG
>JAUMXF010000044.1 GCA_030529235.1 Pseudomonadota bacterium | reverse complement strand
GGGTCACGGGCCGGGTCAGCGCCTTCGCCGCCGGAGCCAGAATCATCCATATCGATATCGATCCCACGTCCATCAGCAAAAACGTTGTAGTGCACGTGCCCGTCGTGGCCGACTGCAAACTGGGGCTCCAGGGGCTTATCGAGGAAGCGGGCAGGATTTCCGGCGTGGACTGGGCGGCCAAGCACGAAAAATGGAACGCCGCCCTGGCGGAAATGCGCGCCGTTCACCCCCTGGGCTACGGAAAGACCGGCCAGCGGATCAAACCGCAGCAGGTGGTGGAAAAAATTTTCGAGATTTCGCGGGGTGAGGCCATCATCACCACCGAAGTGGGCCAGAACCAGATGTGGGCCGCACAGTTCTACACGTACCGCAAGCCGCGCACCCTGCTCACGTCGGGCGGGCTCGGGACCATGGGCTACGGGTTTCCGGCGGCCATCGGCGCGCAACTGGCCTTTCCCGACAGGCTGGTGGTGGATGTGGCCGGTGACGGCTCCATCCAGATGAACATCCAGGAGCTGGCCACGGCGGTCAGCTACCAGATACCGGTCAAGATCGTCATTCTGAACAACGGCTATCTGGGCATGGTCCGGCAGTGGCAGGAGCTTTTCTACAAGAAGAACTACTGCTCCACCTGTCTGCACACCAATCCGGATTTTGTGGCTCTGGCCAGAGCATACGGAGCCGAGGGCTTTCTGGTGGAAAAGCCCGAAGAGCTGGAGTCCACCCTGCGGGCGGCCTTTGCCCATCCCGGTCCGGTGGTGGTCGACGTGCGCGTGGAGCCCGAGGAAAATGTCGCGCCCATGGTGCCGGCCGGAGCGGCCCTGGCGGAAATGCTTTTGGTTTAGGAGGCCCGCGTGAGACATGTGCTGTCCATTCTGGTGGAGAACGAGCCGGGCGTGCTGTCCCGCGTGGCTGGCCTTTTCAGCGGCCGTGGGTTCAATATCGAATCGCTGAACGTGGGGCCGACTCTGGAGCCGGGCGTTTCGCACATCACCATCTGTACCGTCGGCGACGAACAGATCATCGAGCAGATCATCAAGCAGCTGCACAAGCTCATCACCGTGATCAAGGTCGTGGATCTGACCCACCAGCAGGCCGTGGAGCGGGAGATCGTACTGATGAAGGTTGCGGCTGACGACGCCAAGCGCGCGGAGGTGCTGCGCATCGCCGATATTTTCAGGTGCAAGGTGGTGGATGTCAGCCCCACGGAGCTGACTCTGGAACTGACCGGGGACCGGAACAAGATCAAGGCCGTAGTCGCGCTGCTGCAGCGCTTCGGAGTGAAGGATTTCGTACGCGCCGGGACCGTGGCCATGCGCCGCAGCATGCAGCTCGCGGACTGATAGCCCGGCGCGGGAATTGTGCCGGCAATATTTTTTGGGCGGGCGGCATGTTGCGCGGCCGGACCGCCCGTTTTCATTACGACAAGGGAGCAGTCATGAAAGTGTATTACGAGAAGGACGCGGACCTGAACACGCTCAAGGACAAGGTGGTGGCCATCATCGGCTATGGCAGCCAGGGTCATGCCCACGCCCAGAACCTGCGCGATTCCGGAGTGCAGGTGGTGGTCGGCCAGCGTCCGGGCGGGGCCAACTGGCAGCTGGCCCGGGAGCACGGCTTCGAGCCCGTCAGCGCGGCCGAAGCGGCCAAAAAGGCGGACCTGATTCAGATTCTGGTGCAGGACCAGTACCAGCCCAAGGTGTATGAAGAAGAAATTCTGCCCAACCTGTCCGCGGGCAAAACTCTGGTCTTCGGACACGGCTTCAACATTCACTACAACCAGATTGTTCCGCCCAAAGACGTGGATGTGGTCATGATCGCGCCCAAGGGGCCGGGACACCTGGTGCGCCGCGAGTTCGAGAAGGGCGGCGGCGTGCCCTGCCTGGTGGCCGTCCACCAGGACGCCACAGGCCAGGCCCTGACCAAGGCCCTGGCTTACGCCGCAGGCATCGGCGGTACCCGTTCCGGAGTGCTGGAGACCACTTTCGCCGAAGAAACCGAGACGGACCTGTTCGGCGAGCAGGCCGTTCTGTGCGGTGGCGTCAGCGAACTGGTCCGGGCCGGATTCGAAACCCTGGTACAGGCTGGCTACCAGCCGGAAATCGCCTTTTTCGAGTGCATGCACGAGCTCAAACTCATCGTGGATCTGCTGTACGAGGGCGGGTTCAAGAAGATGCATCATTCCATCAGCGACACGGCCGAATACGGCGATTACGTCACCGGGCCGCGCGTCATCAACGCCGAGTCCCGCAAGGCCATGCGCGCCGTGCTGGAGGAAATTCAGGACGGCACCTTCGCCCGGAACTGGATTCTGGAAAACAAGGCCGGGCTGCCGTCGTTCCTGGCCAGGCGCCGCCGCAGCCACCAGCATCAGGTGGAGCGGGTCGGTGACGAACTGCGCAGCATGATGGCCTGGCTGAAGAAATAGAAAAGGGCGGTTCGAAACCGCCCTCTTTGTTCACATCTCCGCTTTGTTATCCGTATTTTCGAGAGTATTCCATGTCCGCACTCACCACGCTCCGGCGGAACAGCGCCGCCGGAAAGCCGCCGAAAACGTCATGATTCTCTCCTCCAGCCAGATCAGGGCGCTGAAGGAGCGCAACGACGAGGAACTGCGCAAGGGCAGGCATGCCAAATACGGCTATCCGGCGCATACCATCCAGGACCTGCTTCAGACTCTGGAAGCCACGAAGAAGGAAAAGAAGAAGTGGAAGCAGCTGGCTCAGGACAGGGGGCGCGCCCTGCAGGAAATCGCCGCGCTGACGCAGGGCGTCATGCCCTCGGCCGGGGAAGATCTCTGACTTTCCGGGCCCGGCGCTTTTCCGCCACGACAGCGATGACGTGACTCAGCATGTTCCAGTCCACGGGCTTTGGAATATAGCCGTCCATGCCGCTTCTCAGGAATCTCTCCCGGTCGCCGCTCATGGCGCAGGCAGTCAGCGCGATGATGGGGATGGTCCGTACGCGCTCGAACTCGGGCAGCAGGCGGATGTGCCGGGTGGCCTCGATACCGTCCATGCCCGGCATCTGCACGTCCATGAGCACCATGTCGTAGGCGCCCGATTTGACTTCCTCCAGAAGGGTCAGACCGTTGGCCACACAGTGCACCCGGTGCCCCTTCTTCTCCAGAAGCCGGGTGATGGCCAGCTGATTGATCTGGTCGTCCTCGGCCACCAGAAATCGCAGGGGGTTGGAAGAAGTCTGTACGGCTTTTGCCCCTTCCGCGCGCTGCTCGTAGTGACGAGCGATGTCCAAGGGCAGGGAAATGCATATTTCCGTACCTTCCCCCGGAGCGCTGGAAATGGCCAGATTCGCGTTCATGAGATGTATCAGCCGCCGGACAATGGCCAGCCCGAGCCCGACGCCGCCGTGGCTTCTGGACGCGCTGCCCTCGACCTGGGTGAAGGAGTCGAAAATCTTGTCCTGCATGGAGCCCGGAATGCCGGCTCCCGTATCCGTCACGGTGATCAGCAGGCGGCAATGCTCCGTGGTTTTGCGCAGGCAGTCGATATCCACACTGACGGAGCCCCGGGTGGTGAATTTGAATGCGTTGCCGACCAGGTTGAAAATGATCTGGCGCAGCCGGGCCTCGTCTCCCATCAGGTAGGGCGGTACATCTTCAGCGATGCGTACGCGCAGGGGCACACCCGTCCGGTTTGCCGTGAGCTGAAAAATGTCCTGAAGGGCTTCCTGGAGTTCGCGGATGGCGAAGGGTTCGCGGATGATCTCCATCTGTCCCGCCTCTATCTTGGAAATATCCAGAATATCCGCCAGAAGCCTGGACAGGCGCCGGGAAGAGGTGATGGCCGTACGGATGTAGGTGCTCTGCTCTTCGGTCATGGGGGTGGATGTCATGAGCTGGAGCATACCCAGAATGCCGTTCAGCGGCGTGCGGATTTCGTGACTCATGTTGGCCAGAAACTCGCTTTTGGTCTTGTTGGCTTCTTCGGCTCTTTGCTTGGCCAGAAGCAGCTCTCTGGCCGTCTTTCTTTTTTCGGTGATATCCCGACCTATGCCGGCGATGCCGATGATTTCCCCGGAGGTGCCGTAGATGGGTGTGCGGAAGGTTTCGTGCCAGATTTCTTCGGAAGAAGAGGACGGAATCCGCTCTTCCTGCCACAGCGGCCGTCCTTCACGCAGTACCAGGCGATCCGTCTCCGCGCATGGTCCGCTGAACTCCGCGGGCCAGAAATCCATGATGGTCCGGCCGAGCAGCGCGTGTTCGGTCCTTTGCATCAGGGTGCAGAAACGTCTGTTCACGGCGACCAGACGGAGCTTTCTGTCCTTGAGCCAGGCCACGTCCGGGATATTGTCCAGAATAGCTTTCTGGCGCAGGTCGCGTTCCTTCAGGGCCTCGGCGGCGGCCTGTTGCTCGGTGATGTCAAGCCCCGTCTCCCAGGAGTACCAGCCCGGAATGGGATGGCTTTCGGAAATACTGAACCAAGTGATGATGCGGGTGCTGCCATCCGCACAGGTGACGGGATTGCGGGCGTCGGTGTAGTCGCGTGCGGGCGCTTTCCGCATGCCAGCCGTTTTGTCCCGCAGCGCGGGGTCGGGATAGAGCAGGGTCCAGGAATCGGAATTGTTCACGATTCTGTGGGCCGGATAGCCGGTGACACGTTCGCATTCCCTGTTCCAGAACAGGGGGACGCCGTGTCTGTCGTGCGCGCGGATCATGACCGGAGCGTTATGCACCAGAAGCGACAGGCGCAAAGCCTGAACTCTGGTTCTGTGAGTCTGTACCGCGTACAGGACGAGCAGTACGATGAGGGCCAGAATGCCGATATATACCGCAACGACGCTGTCCATACCGGACAGCCAGTGGCGCAGGTTCACGTACAGAGAAGGTAGATCGTTCAGAAAATCGAAATCAAAGGAGGCGTCGATAAAATCGGCACCGGGAAAAAAACGTCCGGAAGAGCTTCCTGTCCAGGAGGAAAGAAGGGTTGCCATGGTGAGGACGTGCACGTTTCTGCCGATTTGTGTCCGGGTTGGAAGGTTCTTATGGCGTGTCCCGAATCCGCTCACGAATCGTGCAGATGCGCAGTGGTTCCGGACAATCTCGGGCGGCTCCGGGCAGGAGCTCTCCGTCCGAACTTGTTACATGTCCGCACCCGGTATGTTTTTTTGCGCTGATTGACAATTCCGGGCCAGAACATTCCGCCCGTCAATAGTCCTTGCGCCAGTTCACACCGCCACCCTGACGGGAGTCCGAGCCGATTTCCGTCTCCACACTGATTTTCGGCGAAAGCTGAATCTCGATTTTCGTCCTGTCCTGCCCGGAGACACTGCTTTGGGTCCGCACATAATATTTTCCGCCCACATAGCCGCCTATGCCGACGGCCGTATTGCCTTCGTCATCCCTGCCGATATCCACTTCCTGCAACCCCAGAGCGGCCTTGATGGAATCAAAGACGCCCATCCCCGCGCCTCCGACTCCGGTCAGGGCGGCCGCGGCCTGGGCCAGGCGGACGGCTTGCAGCGGGGATATCTCGCGCAGGGAACGGCCGAAGAGAATCATGGACAGCAACTCGTCCTGGGGCAGCGGCGGGGTGGAGGACAGGGTCAGTTTGAAATTTCTGGCCGGGCCGTTGATCCGGACCTGAATCAGGGTATCCATGACCCGGCATTCGCCCAGAATGTCCAGAAACGGATTGGGCGGGGTTTCTCCGCTTAAGGAGATGGTTCCTCTGGTCAGGTCGAACATGCGATCCAGAAACTCGAAGCGGCCGCGCAGCAGGTTCATCTGCCCCCTGACCGACGGCGCCGTCTGCGAGCCGGCGATGTCCAGCCGCCCGGACCACTCCGAATCCAGGCCCCGCCCCCGGACGAAGAGCCGGGCGGGGACGTCGACCTTCAGGTTCAGGTTCACGGGCATGCCGGAGTCTTTTCCGCTGCTCGTATCTCCGCCCGGAACGTTGATTTCCTCCACTTCGATGTGGGTCACGCCGGACATGTCGGTGGGCAGCTGGACGTAAGTAGGGTCTGGTTTCAGAGTGCCGTTTACGGCTGCCGCCTCGCCGTTTCCCCGCACGCGCAGACGGCCGCCCGCCGTGCTGCGGACCAGGTCCGTGTTGACGAGTTCGCACCGGTCCAGGCGGATATCGCAGACGTAGGAAAGCGGCTTCAGTCCTGCCGAACCCTGGGCACTGAGCATGCCTTGGCGGCCGTCCGTGGCGTTCAGAATGAAATCCAACTCTGTGTCCCGGGCCGTGGCGGCGGCGTTGATGGATTCGAGTCTCGTGCCGGAGCGGTAATTTTCGTAGCGCCCGTCGCCGATGCGTGCCGTACCGCTCAAGGCGGGAGCGGATGCGGTCCCCCCGAGGCGGAAGTCCATGGCGGCCCGGCCGGAAAGCGACTGATCGTCGAGCAGCAGCAGGTGCGGCAACAGGGCAAGGTCGAGGCCGCCCCGCATGCGTCCCGTGAGGGGCGCGTCACCGGCGATATCAAGAGCGGTCACGGGACCCCGCACGGGAAAGGAAAGTTCCGCGTCTGCGGTCATCGCGCCGCCCTGTCCATTCAGGGTCAAAGTGCTCCTGAACCGGCCCGAGTTCAGAGTCGCGTGTCCGAAAACGTCCACCGCGAGAGGGTCTTTCCGGCCGGGAGCGGATATGCGGATGTTCCGCCCCCGCACATCCGCTCTGGCGTCCGGATTTTCCGGAGAACCCCGGACGGCCAGCCGCGCCTGGATATCTCCCTGGGGCAGGTCATCCCGCAGCAACCGGAACAGGGCCGGGTCCATGTTTTCAAGGCTGGCATCGATATTCATGGCATTTGCGGCGATGTTTCCCGAACCGGACAGAACCGCCGGTCCGAAATGCAGCTCACCTCTGGTCCAGGCGGTACGCTCCGGCCCCATGGTGATGTTCACGGGCGCGGCCAGCCGAAGCTTTTGCCCCAGCAGCGTGCCCGCCAGAGAATCCAGAGAAGTCCGGAGCCTTCCTTCATCCCAGGAGGCGAGAACCTTGCCAGTGACCGCGCTTTGGGTGGCGTTCTGGTCCAGCCCGAAGGCGAGACGCACGCCGTCATTGTGCCCCCGGGCCTGTATCCGGCAGGCGTCCAGATGCAGGGAATCCCGGCGGATATGCCCGAGCCGCAGGTTCACGTCCGCATTTCGCAGAAGATCGGGCAGAGCCGTGGAGCCGTGCAGGGCCGCGTGGTCAATATGTATCCCGGCCATGGACAGGGCATTGCCGCTTCCTTCGACGCGGACGACCTGCCGGTTTTTTTCCTCCAGAAAATTTGCGCGCAGCGTGAGCTTTCCGTCCATATCCTGCCCGGCCAGCCGGCCCAGAGGAGCGAGACTTGCGCTGTCAAGATGGCCCCGGCCCTGAAATATGCTGCTGTCCGTGTTCAGAGTGCCTGTAACCGTCAGCCTGTTCCGGGGCAGGTTCAGTGTGGCGTTACGCAGAAGAATGGCGGGGCCGTCCATGAGAACACGCGCCGCGAGTTCCGCAGGTTCTCCCTCCGTCAGAGCCTGGACGCGCAGATCGCACTCGGGCCGGTGCGGACCGGTGATCCTGGCGGATGCCGTGGCGTTGGTGATGTGGAATTGTCCGGCGGAAAACATGGGCGCATTGGCCCTGAGGTCAAGGCCGAGATCAGTGCTGTTGCCGGCGACCTGGCCCTGGGCGGCGGCTCCGGGGGCAAGATGCATATCCGCGACGTGCAGTTCCGGGAAAACCGCGTCAAAGACGCTTGAGAATGCGCCTGTGTCGGGCTCGAAGGTTCCGTTTCCGGCAAGGCGGGTATTGCCGCGCAATTTCAGATCGCGCACATGCATTTTTTCAGGAGAGAGGAACAATTCCGCATGCAGGTCGGGATTTGGCCCCACAAGCTGGGCCGCTTCCGGCGGCAGTCCGGAGATGTCTTCCGCATGGAGGGCGAGCCGTCCGCGGAAGGCCGGGGCTTCTGGAATGAAACGGCCGTCGGCGGAGGCTGTCACGCGTCCGGAGATGGTCATTTTGGAAGCCGCGGAAAAATCACTCATGACCACCGTGACACTGCTGTTCAGATTGGAATCCAGCTTGCCGCTGGCGCGCAGGCTGACGGTCCGGGTTGCCGCCTCCAGGTGGTCCAGCCTCCAGGTGGTGCCGCTTCCCTTGCCCGCAGCGGTACCGGAGATGGCCTGCAGGTCGGGCGGCAGATCCGGAGCGCGAATGGCGAAGGCCGTGCGGAAATCCCAGTCGCTGCCGGAGTCGCGCGCAAGGGAAGCATTTATGTCGGCAGCATCCAACCGATACCCGCTCATGTTCCAGTCCCCGGCCGCAATATCCGCGTCAAGGCGCAGACCCTCCGCCGAGAACAGGAGCATGGCATTCAGAACGGCCGGGCCGGGAGAAATGTCCGGCGGAAGCAGCGGGGCGATGTCCCGGCCTTCGATGCGTACGGCGGCCCGTATTTCCTCCCCGGTCTGGTTCCATGCGGCGTTTCCATCCATGGCGGCAGCCGCATTCTCCACATGCAGGCGGGTCAGGCGCAGTTCGTCCTCCAGCCAGGATACGCGGGCAAAGAAGCCGATGTCCGGGTCGGCCAGCCGGGCCATATCCCGCAATGCCGTGCCCAGACGGACCTGTCCGCGCAGGTCCGCTTCCGGCTCTTCGGTCAGTTTCAGGGCGGCGGTGGCGTTCAGCTCCAGAGCCCCGGCCAGACGCAGGGACAAAGACAGGGGCCAGTCCGCCAGACTGCCCTGTCCGCGCAGAGTCAGAGTGACTCCCTGGGTGGCGCTTCCGGACAGCTGTTCCAGATTGAGGAGCGTATGCAGCAGGCCCTCCGGGGCCTCGTGCATGTTTACATCCAGGGCGAGCTGTTCCGGATGATCCTGAAAGCTTCCCGAGACGTACAGGGCGTCCTGAGACCGGTCCAGACGGATGATGGACAGATTGGTCCGCCCTTCGTGCGGCTTCAGTTCCAGCTCGCCCCGGACCGACAGGTCCGCCGCCTGCCCCAGAGCTTCCGGCCGCAGTTCGACGCGGTCCAGACCGACTCGCGCGACGCGTACCGGCGGCAAGGACGGCATGGACATTTCCGTGTCGGTGGTATCCTCTTCCGGCTCCGGAAGACGGTGGAGAATGGTGCGGACGATGCCGAAATCTTCCAGATGAATGTGTCCCTTCAGAAGAGACCCGAGTCTTGGCCGCAGCCGGATTTGATGCAGCTCCAGCCAGACTCCTGATGCGTCGGAGAGGCGCAGCGACTCAAGCGTCCATTCCCGCCCCAGATTCAGACCCCGGGCCTGCAGATGAAAATTTTCCGAGGCTGTGGCCGCATCGGCCAGATCGAGCAGGGTCTGGCGGCCGCCCGCCGTACCGAAGAGCCAGAGCAGGGCCAGACAGGCCGGAAGCGCAAGCGCTGCCATGACATATGCGGCCCTTTTGGCGGCGCGGAAAAGTTTGCTTCGAATCATCAGAAGGCCTGCCCGAGGCTGACATAAAAATGAAAGGGCGCGTCCACGCCGCTGCGTCTGTTCAGCGGAACGGCCACATCCAGACGGAGGGGGCCGATAGGCGTGTAGTAACGGATGCCTGTTCCGGCACCCCAGAAAAACGAGGACACATCCAGCGGATTTCTTTTGGAGAATGCGCCGCCGCCATCGCCGAAGACGGCAAATCCGAAAGTCCGGCTGAACCGCAGTCGCAGTTCCGCCGAAAAATCGACTGCGCTCAGGCCCCCCAGCGGCTTGTCGTCCTCATCCAGCTCTCCGGCGTACTGGTAGGCGTATCCGCGGATGGATCCTCCTCCGCCCGCGTACAAAAGCATGTCTTCCGGGATGTTGTCGCGACTGGCCCCGGCCAGCACGCCGATGTGGCCGCGGGCGGCCAGAACGAGGGAATTGTCCTTCAGAAGCGGCCAGTAGCTCCGCGCGGCGATGTTCCAGAAAACGAAGCTGGAATCCCGCAGTTTCAGATCCGTGAAAGGTTCCGCCCGGGCGGACAGGGCCAGACCCGAGGCCGGGTCCAGCGGCTCCGTCACGGTCGTGTATTCCGCGATAAGCGGGGCCGACAGCAGGTGGAAGCGCCGGGTGTCTTCTTTCTTCACCTCGGACAGTCGGTAGGCCAGACCGTATCCCAGTTGCAGATGGTCCGAAAATTTACGGCGCATGATGCCTGAAAAGGCAAGATTGACGCTGTCGTAGCTGTCCGTGTTCTCGGACTGATATTTGGCCTGCAGGCCGAGAGTCTGGTCCGGGTGCCACATGGCGGGAAGCACGAAGGCGGCGCTCGCGCTGTTCAGATTCCGGGAGATTTCCGCGTCGAGATGCAGCTCCTGGCCTCCTCTGAACAGATTGCGGTTTGTCCAGCCCGCGCTTGTGCCCGGTCCGAGATCGGAGTAATACCACAGCCCCGCGCGCACGGTACGCCGGGGCGCTTCGAGCAGCGACAGACGCATGTCGGCCGTGTCCGCGTTTTCCGCGTGTTCCGTTTCAATGCGTACCGAGCGGAAAAGACCCGTGCGGATAAGCTCCGTCCGGGTGTCGTCCACTTTGCGGATGTCAAAAAGCTGTCCTTCTTTCCAGACGATGTGTCTGGCCGCGAATTCCTCATTCAGGCGCTCCAGACCTTCGATATGCGTCCGGCCAAACACGGCCCGGCCGCCGGGGCGTATGATGAACCGCACATGCACCCGGCCCGTGGCATGGTCCGCAACGACCCGCCGCGCGCCGGTTACGGGCGAAGGATAGCCGTTTTTCCGCAGTTCATCGAGCATGGCCGTTTCCGTGTCCGGGATCAGCGCGGCCTGGTACCCGGAGCCTGCTTTGATGGATTTGAGAAGCGGGCGGAGCAGGGCGCCCAGACCCGTATCCGGAGGAATGACTTCAAGAGCGGGTGCGTCGAAGATAAAACGGGGGCCCAGTTCGACGTGAAAGCGGATGACGTGCGGGCTTTTTACTGTCTCCAGACTGGCCCGGACCTCGGACTTGAAGTAACCTCTGGATTTCAGGGCCTCGACGAAGTTTTCCCGGTCTTTTTCCATGCGCCGCCGCAGCAGTCCGGCAGTATCGGGCGGAGATCCGATCAATGCCACGCTGTCTGAAACCGAGCGCAGAAGATCGTCCAGATCGTCCGGGAGAGACGGAATTTCTACCGTATACTCCACAGGCACGGCGGCTGCCGGCATCGGAAGGAGGCAAAATACCATCCACAGAAGAAAAGCAGGCAGGACGGGGAGAAGAAAGCTTGTTCGGGCGCTGTTTTCCATTGGGTTCCAAAGCGGCGGGGGATGGTCTTTTTTCGGGCCGCGCAGGCGCGAGTGGACATATCCCAAAGCCTTCAGCCGGTCCAGTCTGACAACAACGGCCGTTGATACGCACCGGTTCAGCGACTGTGCGGCGCACAGCCCATGGCGCTTCTGAATGAATGGATTGCGCTGTCCCTTGAGTTTTGTCAGGATCGTCAACAGATTGCTGGATATTTGAAACGCTTGCGCCTATCATGGGTCCGGCCTGCGGGGATGTGTACGGCACTCTCCTGCGGGGTCGAGCCGTTGAGACATTTTCTGCGGCTGTTTTTCAAATCCCTGATGATGATAATTATGAGCGACAGTAACAATCCGACAGTGGAAGTGCTTATCCGCAAGAAAGATTCGGTCATCTTCTCTTGCCCGCATTGCAGGTTGGAAAAAACGGTCAATGTGGAAAAAATAAAAGATGTTGCCCACTGGAGTGTCGGTGCGACATGTACCAGATGCAGCGGAAAATTTACTGTCTCTTTCAATTTCCGGCAATATTTCCGCAAGGAAACTTCTCTTGAGGGCGAGTTGTTAAGCGCATCGGACCCGGAGACGAGTATGGGAAGAGTCCAGGTAAAGGATCTTTCCCTGACAGGCGCCGGGCTTCTGTGTGAAGAAAATGCTCCACATCAGGGAGATATGCTTGTTCTGCGTTTCTTTCTGGATGATGATATAAAAACGAAGATAGAGAAAAAAATTCAGGTGGAATCCGTTCGGGGACAAAGAGTTGGAGCCAGCTTCGTGGACGAAAAACTGTTCGATGCTGCGCTCGGCAAATATGTTCTCTCGAGATAATTCAATCCGTACCTGGGAGGAGTGTGGCGCGTGGCTGGTACACATTCGGACTCAAGCAAGAGGACCGGCGGCGCTCTTTGGGCGCTCTTGATTTTGGTTGGCATTGGATGCGGCATGTTGTTCGCGGTAAAGCCGGAGCTTTTTCCTCTCGCTTCGCCTCGCCTCGTGCGGAGTGTGGTCATAGAGCCGGAGGAAGCCGCCCGTAATGGGGCTCAGTGGCGTGTGGTCACCCAGTGGCAGGGTGCCGGAGATGCGCAATCCGAAGCTTTGCAGCTTGTGGAATTCAAGAATGTTCCAGGCTGGGAAGCGCCGTCTCCGATCATCCTGAAAAACGGGGAATTCAATGCGGAACTCAAGGGGCAGTATCAGCCGGCAAACTACTTGGAGGAAATCATCCTGGAGCTGGAAGGCGCGACAACCATGTCCAACCGTCTCGCTCCGGAACTGGCCCAGTATTATCTGACCCATCTGGGGGCCAACGAGGTGCGCCGATTGCCGGGCAACGACGGAGATGACATCTCCGTGCAGGGGATTTTTTATTCCAGCCGTGAAATCCGGACCATTCGCATCAAGGGCGGCGGCACTTCTTGGGGCTTTTCGGCTTTGCGGAACGGCGTGTGCGACATAGCCATGGCCGCCAACCGGCCGTCGCCGGAAGAAGCCGCTCTTTTCCCCGAAAATATCCTGTCTCCCGAGGCCGAACATCAGATCGGCATGGACGCAGTGGCTATTGTCGTACATAAGGATAACCCCGTGCAGTCCCTGACTGCGCGCGATGTCGGGAAAATATTCAGCGGGGAGATTACCAGCTGGGATCAGGTCGGCGGCTCTTCCAGTCCCATCAAGGTTTTTGCCTTGCGGGACAGTTTCGGGGCCAGACACCTGGTACGCCAGGTATTCATGGGAGGGAAGGCATATGCGGCCGCCGTGCGGGATGTTGACGTGCACTCCATGATGTCCGAATTTGTCTCGGAGGACCCCCACGCCATCGGTTTTTGCAGCATCGCTTTCGCCAACCAGTGCCGGGTGATGCCGGTCGGCGGCGATGCCGGATCCGAAGCCGTGGCTCCTACTCCGGAATCTGTGCGTTCGCGTACCTATCCCGCTTTCCGGGAGCTTTACCTGTATCAGCTGAGCAAATCCAAGAATGTGTATGCGCGAGACTTTATTCGCATGGCGCAAAGTGCCGGCGGGCAGGAACTGGTCGCCCGTTATGGTTTTGTCAGCATGCAAAGTATCGCCGGCGGGACTGGAAACGGAACTCAGGGCTCCGGGGCCGGAGTGGTGGATTCGGATGTCGGCTCCCTGATGTCACGGCGTCTGGCCGGAACGGGCTCATTGCCTCCTCTGGATCAGGTCGGCCGTGAAGTTGTTTCCGAAGCGGCGCGGCGAAAGGTGCTGGAACCATATTGGGAGGCTATTTCCGGCGCGACCAGACTGCCCCTGGTTTTGTGGTTTGAATTTGGCAGCACCAGACTCGATAAGCAGTCTGAGGCTGCTTTCGAAGAGATGATAGAGCTGCTCAAATCTCCGGAACATGCGGGGAAAAAAGCAATCCTGGTCGGGTTTTCCGATTCCGCCGGGAGTTACGCCTCCAATCTGGCCATTTCACGGCAGAGGACGGAGGTGGTGGCAAAAAATATGAGAAACAGCGGAATCGATAATGTCATGGTTCTTGCTGTCGGGGAAGAAGAACCCATGGAACCCAACAAGACCCGTAGTGGCCGGGAAAGAAACCGTCGTATCCAGGTGTGGATTAAATAATGAGCGATTTTACCAAGACAAAGCAGGCTGAGACAGACAGGCCGCGGATTCTGATCATTGATGACGACGCTCTGATGCGTCTGGCCCTGGCCAAAATTCTGCTTTCCGCCGGTTACGATGTCGAACAGGCAGGGGATGGCGATGAGGGACTGCGCCTGCAACGGAGCCAATCTTTTGACTTGATCATCACGGATCTCATCATGCCCGACAAGGAGGGCATCCAGATCATCCGGGAACTGCGCAAAGAGGACAGCGCAATCCGGATTATCGCCATGTCCGCCGGAGGCAGAGGAGGGGCCACGGATTATCTGAAATGGGCCCGCCTCATGGGCGCCAAGCAGTGTCTGAGCAAGCCCATCAAACGGGAAGACCTGTTGGGTGCGGTGACTTCGGTGCTGGCGGCGCCATGAACCCGGAACAGTCTGTTGTTGTGCCGCAGCCCTATTAATGAATATGGATAAGCATATGGAAAGAAAAAGAGCATTTTACGACCTGCTTCAATTCAAAATACATCTCGGGGTACAGTTCATCCTGGTGCTTTGCTTTTTCGCTCTGGGATATTTCATTTATGTGACCCAGCTTAACTTTCTCATGGGCGAAATCAGAAGCCAGGGCACGCAGCAGGTCGGGATGGTTGCGGAAAGCAGCGCCGTGCCCATGCAGCGGGGGAGTTATTACTTTCTGGAAGAGCTGGCCGCCAAGGTCGAGTATTCTCCATTGGTGGCCTACTGCCAGATTTTGGATGCGCAGGGCAATCCCCTGCTGCAGAAAGAGGTACGGGACGGTCAGACCCGGAGTGATATCGCCGCTGCATATAGTTCGGACGATGTCATGATTGTGGAAAAGGACATTGCCGCCGGAGATACGGTACTTGGAAAAGTAAAATTGGGAATGTTCATCAACAAGGCCAGAGAAGAAGTAAAATACAATACCATCAGACTGGTCGCCGCGTTCGCGGTAGTGCTCGGTGTCATTACTGTATTTCTCTATGTCTTCTTGAATCGTCAGCTCATTCTGCCGGTAGTCAACCTGTCCATGCTGACCCAGACGCTCTCCAAAGGAGAATTTGTCACCACCACGCTGGACCGCCGCAGAGACGAACTGGGTGTTTTGGCCCAGGGCTTCAACGATATGAGCCGTAACCTGCGGGATGCCTACAGAACTCTGGAGAGAAAGGTCGAGGCGCGTACCGAGGATCTGAACAGCGCATATAACGAACTGCAGGCGATATTTGACAACTCCTTGATTGGCATTGCGGTTCTGTCCGGGGACTACAGAATAATCCGGGCCAACACGAGGTTCGCCTCCATCTTCGGCCACCAGACCGGGGAAATGTCGAATCTGACTTTGGGAGACCTGTGCGGCTCCGCTCAGGATGCCGATGCAGTCATCGAGAAGTTTTCAGGACAGATGTCAGAACAGGGTATCGTGCAGGCGGAGTTTCCCTTCCGCAAAAAGAGCGGGGCGGCCTTCTGGAGTCAGGTTTCCGCCAAAACCGTTGATCCGGCGGATTTGAGCAAGGGAATTATTCTGATTCTGGAGGATATCTCGGACAGAAGAAAAGCCAGCCAGATGTTGCGCCAGCACGCGGAAGACCTGCGCGTGGCCAAGGACGAGGCGGATAAGGCGACGCGTTCCAAAAGTGAATTTCTGGCCAGGATGAGCCATGAGATCCGGACTCCCATGAACGCCATTCTGGGCATGGCCGAAATGCTTCAGGAATCAGATCTGACCGAGGAACAGGCCGAGTATGTGAAGACCTTCAGCTCGGCTGGCGAACTTCTGCTTGGGATCATCAACGACATTCTGGACTTCTCCAAGATTGAAGTGGGGCAGATCAAGCTTGAGTCCATTCCGTTCTCTCTGCGGGATCTGGTAGACGACGTCACCAAGCTTTTCGCTTATCGGGCGGAAGAAAAAGATCTGAAACTGACCCGTTTTGTTTCATCCGATCTCGCGCAACGTTATATCGGCGATCCGACACGTATCCGCCAGATCATCATCAACTTGCTGGGAAATGCCATCAAATTCACCAGTCAGGGCGGTGTGACTCTGGATGTGCAACCCTCCACCATGGAGGACGGTTCTTCCTGCTGCCTTTTCTCGGTCAAGGATACCGGCATCGGCATTCCGCAGTCCAAGCTGGTCTCCATTTTCGAGAGCTTTGCCCAGGCTGACTCCTCCACAACGCGGGAGTTCGGGGGAACCGGCCTCGGTCTGGCCATATCCAAGAAACTCGTGGAGCTCATGGGAGGCCGGATATGGGTGGAGAGCGAGATCAATGAGGGCACGACCTTTTTCTTTGCGTTGCCGCTCATGGAGGACACGGCGGTCAAAGCAGCGGAAGAGGGCTTCCTGCAGGATGCTGTGCGTCGTGTGCTGCCCGAAGGCACCCGGCTTCTGATCGTTGAAGACAACCCCGCCGATCCGACAAGTATTTCCAGTCTGGTGCGGGGCTGGAATCCCATATTCACGACACGCAAAACGCCGGGACAGGCGGTGGATGCCCTATTGGACCGGCGGGGGAAAAATTTCCATGCGGTGATCATTGACAGTGTGGTCGACGGGGAAACTTCCCTTGAGATCGCGCATCTCTTGATAGGGCAGGGAATAGACCTGCCGCATCTGATTCTGGTCGTGGAATCTGAAGGAGAAATAGCCCAGGTTCTCCCCGGCATTTCCGAGCTTACTTCATTGTCTTATGTGGTAAAAGCCGACCGGGATGCCCGTCTGCTGGAACGGGTCCAGGAGGCTGTGAAGGCGGTTCAGCAGAGTCTGGAGGCGGAAGCTCAGAAGCAGATAAAGAAAGTGCTGCTGGTGGATGACGTGGAAGCCAACAGGCGGGTGGTGGAGCTTTTCCTGAAGAAAATGAACGTTTCTCTGGTCCACGCGGAGAACGGCAAGGAGGCGGTGGAGAAGTTCACGGAAGAGCCGTTTGATCTTGTGCTCATGGACATGGAAATGCCGGTTATGGACGGCCTGGAGGCTACCCGCCGCATTCGCATGTGGGAACAGGAGAAAAGGGAATATAAGACCCCCATCATTGCTCTGACCGCTCACGCATTTCAGGAACACAGGCAGAAGACCATCGATGCGGGATGCACGGAGTTTCTGGCCAAACCCATCAAGAAGCAGGACCTGATTGATGTGGTGAACCAGTTTTCCGGAAAGCATGCTCCGCTGACCGAAATATCGGCCACGGCGCAGCCGATCCCGCTGGAACCCTCCAGTTTGTCCGATGTGGATTCGCCCGTGCGCATTGATCCGGAACTGGAGGAGCTGAGGCCTCTTTTCCTGCGCACGGTATACGATTTTCAGTCTCAGATCGCCGACGCGATTACCGGAAATGACTTCCAGACATTGCAACGGTGCGGACACAGCTTGAAAGGTCTTGGCAGTACCTACGCCGTCGATGAGATAAGCCAGACCGGCAAAGTCATCGAGTCGGCTGCCAAGGGGCGTCAGACCGCCGTTATTGTCGAAGCGGCCAAGCATCTGGCCATATTCATGACCACCGGTCAGACTCCGA
>JAUMXF010000043.1 GCA_030529235.1 Pseudomonadota bacterium | reverse complement strand
AGCTGAGGGTCGCGGGTTCGAGTCCCGTTTCCCGCTCCAGAATTTTCAGATTCAGGCCGTGCCGCAGTGATGTGGTGCGGCTTTTTTCGTTTGGTAAATATTCCGTTGCCGGGGAGGTGTACACGGCGGCCGGAGCTGGTTCCAGCCGCCAGTGTTTTGCTACTTGTCCTTGATGTCTTCTTCTGAAGCCACGCACAGGGCATTACTGCCCTCATAGGGCACGCAGCCGTCCACAATGCATTCCTTGGCGCGGTCGCCCAGGGCCGCGGCGCCGGGCACGCGGAAGGTGGTCACATCCAGGGGCGCAATGGGAGTTTCTACGGGCCTGGGGGCCTGTGGAACCCAGTCGTAGGGCACGCGGTAGGCGCGGTAGGTCATGTTCATGGGCACGTTCTTGCCCCAGTAGGGCGAAATGAATTCCCACACGATTTCATGTTCACGCGTCACCTCGAACACGCGCCCGTCGGAACCTTCGGTAATGAGCGTGTTGCCGTTGGGCAGGCGTTGTGCGCTGCTGATGAAGGGACTGTAGAATCGGTTGCTGTCCATGGGCTCCAGGAAGCCCGCTTCGCGCGGGGTGTACTGCCACACGATCTTGAGGCTCACGGGGTCTATTTCCAGCACGCGGGAATAGTCGCGCAGGGCCGCCTTGACGCCGGTGGGCGAGCCGGGATTGGGGACATCGTAGCCGCCCCAGCCGCCGTTGTCGAAGACGAGGATGTTTCCCTCGCCGGGCAGGCCGCGCGGGATCATGTGGGCGTGGTGCTGGCCGATGATCCAGCCTATGGCGCGCAGTTCCGGCGTAGTGTCGTAGTCCGGCCCGAGCTTCCAGACGACCTCGCCGGTCTTTTTGCTGATGATGAAAATGATGTTTGTCTCGCGGCCGTCAACAATGATGTTGTCGGGGTGAAAGCGTTCGTCGCCCGCGTCATGCCATTTGTTGGGGCCCAGAGCGGACATGGAATTGAGGTGCATCCAGTCTCCCTGTCCCTCGGGCCGGGTGGGGCGGTAGTTGGGATTGCGGGCCAGGGTGTTTTTGGGGCCTTCACGGAAGCCGAATTCGTCGAAGTGCTCGTTGCACATCCACTCCCAGATAATTTCGCCTTCCCAGTTGACCTCCAAAATGAGGTCATCCACCAGGAGTTTGTCGGAGATCTTGGGATTGCGGACGTTGCGGTGGGACAACACCAGGGTATTCCCTTCCAGGGTTTTCGGTTCCATGTTCGGGGCGTAATAGCCCACGGGATTGCCCTCGCGCTGCACATCATGGTGGAAGCGGGCCATCCAGCGTCCGGGCGTGCCGGGATCTTCGATGTATTCGGCTTGGTCGAACTTCCAGACAACCTTGCCGTCCCAGTCAACCTGCACCACGTCCAGGCCGTCCTGCACGCTGTATTTGCCGCTGCGGCGTCCCCGGCTGGTGAGCATGTAGCCGCCGGGCAGGATTTTGTTGGGCATGCCGAGTACGCCTTTCCAGACGTTGATTTCGCGTCCGTTCATGTCCATGAGCACTGCGCCCACTTCCTGCGCCTGGAAGATGGTGAATCCGCCCCAGGCTTTCTCGGGCTTGAACAGGGTGACGCCAGTGGGGTAAATTGTCGGGTGACCCATACTCTTCCTCCTGAAAAAAGGGTGGCACTGCTGGCTCTGGCCCGGCAACGGGGAATTAATTCTATCTGATCAGATCGTTACAGTGGCAAATCGGTGACAGACTCCGCTCTGTATACGCACACGATGGTAAGACGGGCAGTGCCGAACTGTCGGCATAGGCAAAACAGTTGTACCGGGAAAGGCAGCATGTTGCGCCTTACAGCACCAGCCGCCAGTAAGGCATGGCGATGCAGACCACAAAAAGTCCGGCCAGCAGCATGCGTACGGCCATGACAAGGGCCATCTCTCTGAAATTGATGTATCCACTACTGAAAAAGTAGAGGTACAGGGCGTACTCGTAGGGGAAGATAAGGTTGTCCAGTCCGTATTGGAATGAAAAGTAGAGGATACGCGGATCCAGGCCCATCTGCATGCCCAGTTCGGTAATGGGCGCGGTCAGGGTGGAGGTGGCTGCCAGCGGCGTGAGCAAAAAATTCATGCCGACGCCTGTGGCGTAGGAGCAAAGAGAGGCCAAGGCCGCGCCGGTGCCGCTGAACAGGGGCAGCACCAGCTCGGCCATCCACTGCGTGACCTTGAGAAAGCCTCCCGTGCTGCCGATGGCCATGCAGCCCATGATGAAGAAAATGGGCGCGAAGTTCACCCGACTGAGTCGTCCGGCGTCCATGAGGGCCATGCCTGGGGCAAAGGCCAAGGCCGTAATGATCATCAGGACCACACCGGCGCTGATGCCGTGCAGCTTGTCCGTGCTGAGCAGAGCCACTGTGAGCAGCAGAAGAAGGGCGGTGCGCTTCTGTTCCGCGCTCATGGGGCCAAGTTCGCTGTAGGCCTGCTGCACCGTGGCGCGGATGGCTTCGCGGGAGACGGAGGAGCGCAAGAGCGCCAGCACAATGCCCATGGAGAGGAAAGTGTAGAGCATGGCGGGTACGAAGTTGTATTTGGCGTATTCCATCCAGGTTGTCTGGCTCCCCATGGTCTTGTCCACCAGCCCCATACCCATGACAAGATCGCCCGCCCCGGTAAGGTAGGCCAGCTTGGTGGAGCCTACGGCAATACAGGTTCCCAGCATGATAGCCGTGGCTTCGCGGCTTTTGGGCTTGAAGTTCATGGCGTCGCAGAGACTTACGGCCACACCGCAGAGAATGGCGGCCTTACCCATGATGGAGGGCACCAAGGGAGAGAGGATGACGGCCCCAATGGTCAGACCGAGCAACGCTCCGGAAAAGCTGCCGCCCATGGCGCTCACACTGCCCATGGCGATGCGTCTGCCGAGACCTGTTTCTTGGATGATTTTTCCCAGAATGAAGCCGCCCACGGCGATGATCCAGATTTCACTGCGCCAGGGGGCGTAGACCACGCCAATGTTCACCCCTTCGCAGAAGAGGATGTACAGGCCTGGCAAAAGAATACCCACGGCAATGTCGTTGAGGGTTTCCATGGCCCAGGCGCATACAGCCCAGACCGTCACAGCCAGAAAGGCCGCCATGGGCTGCGTGAGGGAACTGTTTTTGCTGAGCAGCAGATAGACGGCAACGGGGATGAGCAGGTTGGCAATCCATTTCCACAGCAGGATGCGGTTGAGCACTGGAGCTTCAGGCATGGCGTCCTCTCTTGCCGGGGTGCTGCGGCTGCCGGAAAAGCGGTTCCGGCTGCTGGTGCGCTGCCGCCTTTAATCCGGCGGAATTGGTTTCACTCTGACAGATATTTTGGGTTCTGGATGTTTCATTTGCAACATTTCTCACAAAAAATGTATTTTCCTCCGATGCGGTATGCTACAGGCGCCAGAAACGCTCGGCAGGAGGTGGGGCATGACTCTTGACGTAGGTGGGCGCGGCCTGGCCTTCAAGGAACTGCGCGAGATGAACTCTCCGTGGCGCACTGTGCTGCATCTGGCCACGCGCTGTGTACTTTCTAAGGGAGAGAGAATTTCTCTGGGAAGAAAGTTGTATTTTCTGGAACAGGGCAAGGTACGGCTGACGCAGCAGAGCCTTGAGGGGACTGAGAAAATTCTCTGGTACATCCATGAAGGGTGCCTTTTTGGCGAAACGCCCTTTTTTGACCCCCTGCCCAGCGAAGGATATTTCATCTGTTCTGTGGAAAGCGTGGTCTATGCTTTTTCGGCACAAAGCCTGGATATCGTGCGCAGGGAACATCCTGACCTGCTCATGAATCTTGCCCGGTCCATGGCGCGTAAAATGCGTGCTCTTTCTCATCAGGCTGCCTCCCTGTATCTGGACAGTGTACTGGTGCGGACTTGCAAGTTTCTGGCGCAACGTATCGTGCCTGGCAGCGACCCGCCCATTGCCGATGTGGGCATTTCACGACGGGAGATGGCCGCCCTGCTGGGGGTTCACCGCATTTCGCTGTACAAGATACTGCGTCAGCAAGAAGAAAATGGTCTTCTGGGGCCGTTTGTGGACAGGAGAGTGGTTGTTCTGCGGCCCGCAGAATTTTTTGACATCATCAGAAACTGAAGCCCGAAGTAACATGTGGGAGGGGAGCGCACCGGCAGGAGGCCCTCTACACATGGGCCGGTCCCACGCACATGCCGACCTGGGGCCAGCGGTTATGCCCACCGTGCGCTCCTGGAACAGATTCAAAGACATTCCTCCGTGACTCCGATGAGTCGGCGACGGCTGATCTAGGCGAATACGGAGACGTTCTACAGGATTACATGGTGATGCAGTGTGCACCGCGCTGTCCCTATGTCTGAGGTGAACGGCTGCGGCAGGGAAACCAGGGGGCGCCAGCGATTCTGTCATTGCCGGCGGCTCAGGAGTGTTTCAATTGCTCGGCCTGATCTTTTGAGAGACATACCACACTGATCCATATAGCCTCAGGGGAGGCGCCATATTGGGTCGAAAATCCATCTGAGAGGATCAGTTTCTGGTGGCCACATGACCGGGGTTCGGACGCCCCATCATCAAACTTTCAATTTCAACTAAGCTGCACTGACTGCGTTTCGGCATGACCACATCCTGACCGGTTCAGGCTGGTTTGGCCTGCTATTACCTTCCTGATCGGACCAAAAAAAATCTTGCGGAGCGTGCTGTGTCGGTGGTATTAGAGCCGCCTAATAAATCCCTTCCAAGAAAAGCACTTATATCTCTATTACAGGGGAAGATATATGAAATTTTTGAATGAAATGAGACCGGGAGCGATTTGCACGATCAAAAATATGCATGCCGAAGACCGGTTGGGGCAGCGTCTGCTGGATCTGGGTATTTACCCCGGCCTGGAACTGGTGGTGTTGCGCAATGCCCCGCTGGAAGATCCCATGGAAGTGGAGGTGAACGGGTCTTTTTTGAGCCTGCGGCACAGTGAAGCCCGGTTCGTGGAGGTGGAACCCAGATGAGCGCCCCGGACCGTCTTCTGGTGGCTCTGGCCGGACAGCCCAACTGCGGCAAGTCCACCGTGTTCAACATGCTTACCGGGGCGCATCAGCATGTGGCCAACTATCCCGGTGTCACCGTGGAAAAGAAATCCGGCTCGTTCAAAGCCGGAGAGCAAAGAATCGATCTTGTGGACCTGCCGGGCACCTACAGCCTTACTTCCTATTCTCTGGAAGAACGGGTGGCCCGGGATTTCCTGCTGCTGGAAAAGCCCGACCTGTGCATCAATGTGGCTGATGTCTCCACGTTGCGGCGGAGCCTGTATCTGACCCTTCAGATCATGGAAATGGGTTGCCCTTTGGTTCTGGCCCTGAACATGATGGACAAGGCCCGTAAAGACGGTGTGGTCATGGATATGGAGGCGCTGGGCCGCTATCTGGGCGTAACCGTGGTGGGCGCCGCCGCTGCCAGAGGCGAGGGTAAGGAGGCTCTGGTCCGGGCCGTGCTGGAGCGGGGAGAGGATCGGGAAACACCCCGGCAGGTGGATTACGGACCCCTGGAAGAAAAGATCGAAGAACTGGACCAATGGATGAAAGGCAAGGGTCTGCATCTGGCTCTGCCACGCCGCTGGCTGCTCGTGAAGCTTCTGGAAGGGGACGAACATACCGGAAATTTTATCCGTTCCGCGCTGCCCCAAAGTGCGGCTCTGCTGGAGGAGGCGACCCGTCTGGGCTCGGAGTTCGAAGCCGCCCACGGAATCTCCGTGTCCCGGCATGTGGCCATGCGCCGCTACGCTCTGGCCGACGAAGCCGTCCGGGTGGCCCAGAAGCAATCCTTTTCCTCCCGGAAACTGACCAATGCCATTGACGCCGTGGTCTGCCACAAGTTTGTCGGCCCCATCATTCTGGTCGGCGTCATTTATCTTCTGTACCAGCTGTCCATCGTACAGGGGTACAATCTGACCAATTACACATGGCCGCTTCTGGCCAAGCTCAAAGAATGGATGGGGCTCATCATGCCTCAGGCCGGGTTTGTGGAAGACCCGATGATCCGGGCGCTGGCCCTGTGGGTAGTGGACAGCGTGAATGCTCTGCTCAACTACATACCCATTTTCTTCATTCTTTTCGGACTCATCGCCGTGCTGGAAGACAGCGGCTACATGCCGCGCATGGCCTTCATCCTGGACCGTCTGCTCCAGCGCTTCGGGCTGCACGGCCAGGGCACGCTGGCTTTGGTGCTCGGCGGGGTTTACGTCGGCGGCTGCGCCGTTCCGGCGATCATGGCCACCAAAGGCGTGCCGGATCACCGCGCCCGGCTGGCCACCATCCTGATCATTCCCATGCTCAACTGCCTGGCCAAGGTGCCGCTCTACGTCCTGCTCATCAGTACATACTTTGCCGAGCACAAGGCCTGGGCCATGTTTTTCATTTCCACCATCAGCCTGATCATGGCTCTGCCCGTGGCCAAGATTCTGACCATGACCCTGCTGCGGGGCCAGGAAAGTGCGCCATTCATCATGGAAATGCCCGATTACCACATTCCGACTCTGGGCGGAGTGCTGCGCTCGGCATTTCAGAAGATCTGGCTCTACATCAAGAAGATCACCAGCATCGTGGCGGCGGTGGCCGTCATTGTTTTTGCGCTGCTGCGTTTCCCCGGCATCGGTGAAGAGACCATGCGTGGCTTCGAGGCCCGGGCGGACAAGGCCATGGATGCCTTCATGGCCGAGGTGGAGAAGAGCCCGGCCAGCGGGAAATTCCGGAAGGAAGATATTCTGGATCTGATGGATTTTGACGCAGCCATGAAACAGGCCAAGATCCGCGCTTCCAGCAAAGAGGATGCGGCCCGCGTGGAAGCGGACTTCCGGGAGCGCAACGCCCTTTTCCTGTCCATGATACAAGGCAGCCCCAAGGCTGAATTCGGCGGAATCAGCCGGGCACTGCGCAAGCTGGACCGGGAACGGCGGCTGCTCCGCATAGAGGCGCAGAAAGAGCGCATCGACCGGAGCTTTCTGGGCCGTATCGGTCTGGCTCTGGAACCCGTGACCCAGTGGGCCGGATTTACCTGGCGGGTCAACGTGGCTCTCCTTTCGGCCCTGGCGGCCAAGGAGAATACCGTGGCCACTCTGGGCGCCCTGTACCAGCAGGATGCCGAGGCAGAGGACCTGTCCGCGTCCATGCGCCAGGGAGAGGAACACTTCACGCCGCTGCACGCTCTGGCCCTGATGCTGTTCATGGTGCTGTATCCGCCCTGCCTGGCCGCGCTCATTACCATCAAACTGCAAACCGGGTCGTATGCTTACATGATGCTGTCCCTGTTCGGGCAGATCGTTGTGGGCATGGCCGTGGCCATGGGCGTTTTCACCGGCGGCAGGCTGCTGAACCTGACCGGGCTCGAGGCCATGTTCGCCTTCTATGTGCTGGCTCTCGTCGTGGCTATAGCGGCCGGATTCCTGCCTCTGCCGTCATCGGACGGCAGACAGTCCGCCCGATCGTCGTGATTTGAGTTGTTCCGTATTTTATCAACCTGTTTTCTGGAGGATGTCATGTCGAAGAAGGTACTCGCTTTTCTTTTTGTTGCGCTGCTGCTGGGTGCGGCTTCCGCGTCCGCTCACACGCCGCTTTGCTCCTGCTGGAGCAACGATGATGGAACCATTACCTGCGAGGGTGGCTTCTCCGATGGCTCTTCGGCCTCGGGTGTAGCCATGTCCGTGGTGGATGCCTCGGGCAAGGTCATCGAGTCGGGCAAGATGAGCGAACTCTCCGAGTTTTCCTTCAAAAAGCCCGAAGGTGACTTCACGGTGAAGTTTGACGCGGGTGAAGGGCACAAGATTGAAATTCCCGGATCGGAGATCCATTAATCTAACTAGTAAGGAGAAAGTCTCATGCACAAAAAAATCGCCGCTCTGGCAACCATGCTGATGCTCTGCGCCGCCCCGGCCATGGCGCATTTCCAGCTTCTCTACACGCCGGAGTCGGCTCTGGAAAAAGGACAGGAAATCCCGCTGAAGGTCGTCTTCACCCATCCCTTTGAAGCGGGACATACCATGGACATGGCCATGCCGGAAAAATTTGTGGTCCTGCACAAAGGACAGACCGCCGATCTGCTCAAAACCCTGAAACCCATCACCTGGAAAAGCCTGACCAATGAAGGCAAGGCCTTTGAGACAGCCTATGCCCTGCGCGGCATGGGTGACTGGGTTTTCGCCCTGTCTCCGGCTCCTTATTTCGAGGCCAACGAGGACGGGTACATTCAGCAGTTCACCAAAGTGGTGATCAATGCGGCTGGCGCGCCCACGGACTGGGATGCGGAGCTGGGCCTGCCCGCCGAAATCATCCCTCTGGACAAGCCTTATGGACTGTGGGCTGGCAATGTTTTCCGCGGCATCGTGAAAGGCGACGGCAAGCCCGTTCCCTTTGCTGAAATCGAGGTGGAATTCCTGAACCATCAGCCGGATATGAAGGCCAATGCTTTCATGGCCAAGGCCGAGGTGGAAGCGCCTCAGGATGCTTTCGTTACCCAGACCATCAAGGCGGACGCCAATGGGCAGTTTGTCTACGCCATTCCCCGGGAAGGGTGGTGGGGCTTCGCTGCTCTGGGTGTAGGCCCCAAGGACAAGTTCAAGGATAAGGACCTCTCTCAGGACGCCGTGATCTGGGTGCAGGCCAAACCCATGAAGTAAATTGTTGCATTCTCCGCCCGGTGAGCGGATATCCATCCACCGGCGGATACCCGGCGTTTGGCATGGCTTCCCTGCTGAGCGCCGGGTTTTTACTTCCGATGTTCCTGATTTGAATCGGATATTTCATGAAAGGAGTGAGGTATGAAGCGATTGCAGATGCTGCTTGTGTTGCTGTTCGGACTTGGGGCGGCGCAGGCCTTCGCTCACGATCTGTGGGTGAATGCCGTGGCCGCGAAAGGTGGGCCTGTGCAGGCCGAAATGGGGTATGGCCATGACTTTCCCGCGCCCGAGGACATCCCCGAAGATAGAATGAGTATTTTCGAGCCCATGCAACTGGCCGCACCTTCCGGACTGGAAGACTTGTCTCCGGCAGGAAAAAGTTACGCTTTTTCCGGGAAGAAGGCGTTGTCAAAGGGTAGTTATCTTGTTTTGGCTACGTACAAGCCCACATTCTGGACGAATGGCGACGGCGGCTGGCAGCGGAAGAACCGCCTGGAGCGGCCCGACGCCAAGCATTGCGAGGAAGCGAGCATGTTCGGCAAGGCCGTATTGAATGTGGACGGCTCCAGAGATGCGGAGTTCATTTCCAGGCCAGTGGGGCAGAAGCTGGAAATCGTGCCTCTGGCCAATCCCGCCTCCATCAAGGTCGGGGAGCGTTTGCCCGTACAGGTGTTGTTCGAGGGCAAGCCTCTGCGCGCGGCCAAAGTGTACGCGACGTTCGCCGGTTTTTCCAAAAATGCAAGGGCGTTTTACGGCGTTGCGGATGCCAAGGGGATGTTGGACATCATTCCATTGAAATCTGGGTACTGGATCGCCAAGGTAGAGCACGAGACGGAGTTTCCAGATAAAGCCAAATGCGACGCATGCTCCTACGGTGCGACCCTGACCTTTTATATTGAGTAAAATAGCTGGACTTCTGTTCAGTACAGCGGAGTTATGAAAAGGCCGCATGCATTGGCGAGCCCGATGCGTGCGGCCTTTTTGTGTTTAGATGTGAAAATTGCTCCTGTCCAAGCCAGTTCTCAGAAGAAGAGCAGTCCCTGGGTCAGACCGATGAGCGCTCCGAGGACCGCACCCACTACCTCGATGAAGCGGAATTCTCTGGCCATGATGGACATGAGCAGCGTCTCCAGCCGTTCCATGGACAGGCTTTCGATCTTTTCCTGAATGACCTTCCGCAGGTCCAGAGCCTGTTCCAGCTCATCCGCCGCTGTTTCCAGCAGACCGGGAACGATGCGATCCAGCTCCGCTTCCAGAAGCTCCCTGATTTTCTCCATCATGGCCCCGTCCAGAAACATCCCCACCATGGGGTGCAGGCTGGTCAGGCGCGTACCCAGAAAGTCCGTGAAACCCGCGAGGATTTTTTCCCTGAGCCGGGCGGAAAAATCTGGATGGTACATGGCGCCGCGGATATCCTGATGTGAGAGAAGCTCTCCCTCGATGGCCGCTGCAAGGTTCAGGGCCAGGGCCTTCTGACGCTTGGGAAAGATGCCCTGCACCGTGAGGGATCCCAACTGTACGGGTCGTCTGGGGTGGAAGAGCATCTTGATGGCGATGAAGTTGGTGATCCAGCCGATGAAGGCGCATATAACCACGGAAAAACAGATTTTCAGCAGCATGAGGCAATCCTTGTTGGATTTTGAAGTACGGAAGCTTCGTAAAGAGAATTATTCTTCGTCCGCCGGTCTGGTCGAGGGTGCGGCGGGGTTGGCGCGGCTTTTACGCACGGCTTTCAGCTGGGCGGTGAACGCGGCCAGACCCTGAATGCGGATGCCTTCCAGCATTTCTCCGGCCGACGTCACTTCGGAGCAGGGCGCAGTGCTGGACCAGATCAGATGTACCCCTGCCGTTCGCCAGGTATTTTTGCCGTTTCTGGTTTCAATCACTGCCAGAGCGTTGGAGCGAAGTACCTGTCTTTTGACCTGCATGGGCAGGGCCGGAATTTTGAACAGGTCGGTTTTGTTCAGAAAGAGGTAAGTCAGGGTCATATCCGGTTCGGACATGGCCTGGTT
Organism: Pseudomonadota bacterium; assembly: GCA_030529235.1. Taxonomy (GTDB): domain Bacteria; phylum Desulfobacterota; class Desulfovibrionia; order Desulfovibrionales; family Desulfomicrobiaceae; genus Desulfomicrobium. The sequence continues at coordinate 7,420 of JAUMXF010000043.1, read as the reverse complement.
GCGAAATCCTTTATCCACCGCAACGCCTTGGTCCTTGGCGGTCTGGATCATGCGGAACAGGGCATCGGCGATGCTTTGAGCATGGCTTTTTTCTGACATGGGGAGCCTCTTGGAAACAGCTCTCTTACACGAGGCCGGAATTCCAGACAAGCCATCAGGAAAAGGGCCGGTTCAATGAGCGCGATGGGTGATTGCCCAGGATTGCTCTGTGGTCAACAGATGGCCCGGCTTGCGGTGCCCTTGGTGTGGGGAAATGCCGCTTTGTTTGCGGAGACGGACTGAATTTGGGAATCAGCGCATTTTCACGTCAGAAAAAGATTTTCCAACGCCAGCCGCAGCTCCGGAAAGGTGAACTGAAACCGCATGGATTCCAGGTGGGTGGGGATGCAGCGTTGGCTGTTCAGGAGCAGGTCAGACTGTTCGCCCATGAACAGGCGCAGAACCGCGGCCGGGACAGGGAGCAGGGCTGGGCGGCGTAGAATGCGGGACAGAGTGCGGGTGAATTCCACGTTGATCACGGGAGCGGGAGCACAGGCATTGAACACGCCCCGGGCTTCCGGATTTTCCAGAAGAAAAGCGATGACTCGAATCAGATCCTGGATGTGAATCCACGGAAACCACTGCCGTCCCGAACCCAGACGGCCGCCCAGCCCCAGAGAAAAGAACGGGCGCAGCCGGGCCAGCATGCCGCCATGACCCAGAACCACCCCCATGCGCGGGATGACCACGCGGTGCCCAAAGGTTTCCGCACGCATGGCTTCGTCCTGCCAGGCTGCGGCGACATCGGAAAGAAACCCTTGGCCGCGCGGGCTGGCTTCGGTCAGAACGAGGTCTCCTCCGTGCCCGTAATATCCCGTTGCCCCCGCACAGAGCAGTATTTTGGCCGGTCCCCGGCGCATGGCTTCCACAATGTTTCTGGTGCCTGTGGTGCGGGACTCCAGAATTTTTTTGCGGTTCGCCCGGTTCCAGCGGAGAGTTATCGGAGCTCCCGCCAGGTTGATGACGGCGTCGGAGTTTTCAACGGCGCCGCTCCAGGCGCCCGGTTTCATGGGATCGGCCAGGATGGTGCGTACGCCGGAAAACACCGCAGCCGACCGGGCGGCCACGGTTACTTCATGCCCTCTGGCGGAAAGGTGCGGCACAAGTCGGCCGCCCACGAATCCGGTCGCGCCGAATACCAGTATTCTCATACGGGGCTGCACATCGCCTCACAGGCCGAAGTGTTTCTGCACATATTCACTCAGGACCCGCTGAGCCTCATCCTGGCATTCGCCACAGCCCGTGCCGATCTTGGTCATTTCCTGCAATTCGCCGAAGCTTCTGGCACCATCCAGAACGGCGTGCTCGATGTCTTCGTCCGTGACCTGCATGCACTGGCAGACCACGCGCGCACCCTGGGTGGTGATGCGGTCCTCCATGCCGTTCTTGCGGTAATAGTCGTCGATGGCCGCCCGGAGGGCCTTGTCCCCCAGCACCGAGCAGTGCACCTTGTTGTCCGGCAGGCCGTCCAGATTCTTCAGGATGTCTTTGGCCTTTATATTGTAGGCTTGGTCCAGGGTCATGCCGACGACCATTTCCGAAAGCATGGATGTGCTGGCGATGGCGCTGGCGCAGCCGTAGGTGCGCCACTTGCAATCCGTGACGGTCAGGTCGGCGGGATCGACCTTGATGTAGACGATCATCTCGTCGCCGCACTTGATGTTGCCTGTTTGCCCGATGCCGTCGAAGCCGGACTCGTCCTCCTCGCGCATGAGATTGCGCGGATTCATGAAGTGATCCTTGACCTTATCCGAATAAACCCATTTGGCGTTCATTTATTTTCTCCTGTAGACGGTGGACATTTCCCGGATGCGGGCGATGATGGGTGGCAGCTTTTCCAGCACATAAGCCACATCGTCCATGGTGTTTTCGCGCCCAAGACTGATGCGTATGGAACCATGGGCATTTTCCACCGGTACGCCCGTGGCCATGATCACGTGGGACGGGTCCAGAGAGCCCGACGCGCAGGCCGAGCCCGTGGACACGGCGATCCCGGCCAGATCCAGATAGAGCAGAATGGCCTCGCCCTCGGCCCCGGCGAAAGACACGTTCAGGGTGCCGGGCAGGCTGTGTTCGGGGTGCCCAATGAACAGCACGTCCGGGATGCTGGCCGCGATGCCTTCCTTCAGAGCGTTTTTCATCTCCAGCAGGCGCTTTTCCTCGGCTTCCATCTCCAGGGCGCGCATTTCCACTGCCTTGCCCAGACCGATGATACCGAGGGAATTTTCCGTGCCCGCACGCCGTCCGAATTCCTGATGTCCGCCCAGAATGAGGGGGCAGTAAGGAGCGCCCTTCTTGACGTACAGGGCGCCGACACCCTTGGGTCCATAGATCTTGTGTCCGGACAGGGTCAGAAAATCCACATCCAGGTCTTTGACGTCGATGGGCATTTTGCCCACGGCCTGCACGGCATCGGTATGGAACAGGGCTCCGGCCTCGTGGGTCAGGCGAGCCGCCTCCCTGATGTCCTGAATGGTGCCGATCTCGTTGTTGGCCGTCATGATGGACACCAAGCCTACTGAAGGAGAAAGGGTCCTGGCCAGTTCGTCCAGGTCGATGCGGCCGTATCCATCCACTTCGAGGTAATGAACCTTGTGGCCGTTGCGGCCCAGATTGCGGGCCGTGTTCAGCACGCAGGGATGCTCGATGGCGGTGGTGATCAGGTCAGGCCGCTGGCTCAGGGCGCAGGACGTGCTGTCGCAGCGCAGCAGGGACAGGACCGTGTTGTTGGCTTCGGAGCCGCTGCCCACGAAGAGAATTTCTTCCGGAGCCGCGCCGATGAAAGTGGCCACGTTTTTGCGCGCGCCTTCTATTTTCTCGCGGGCTTCGCGGCCGAAGGCATGCATGCTGGATGGATTACCGAATATTTCGAGCCCCTCGATCAGAGTCTTCTTGACTTCCGGGTGCAGGGGAGTGGTGGCGTTGTTGTCCAGATAGACTGTGCGGTGTTCCATTATAAACTAACTCCTTGATTGGTGAAGCTGACACTAAGATTTAATCCGGACCTGTCCAGCCTGAAATGGAAAGATACCGCCCGGAAGATTCGAAAAAAAATCGATCTGAAGATTAACATTTTGGATTATCAGATCTTTTTTTCTCGCATTTTTCAACTTCGTGCCAGCGCCTGTCCGTCCAGGAATAGATTTCGTGCGGGTGGAACCGGCCTTTGTAGGCCATTTTCGCGCATCCGGGCACGATGTATCCGAGATAGTAGTAATCAAGCCCCAGACTCCGGGCGTACTCTATTTCCCGTAACGCACCGAATACGCCCGGACTGAGGGCGGAGAACTCCGGGTCGAAGACAAAGTAGACGGAACTCAGCCCCTGGGCGCTTTTGTCCAGGTAACCCGCGGCCACGAGCCGTCCGTCAGTCTCGTAGCGGGCGAGCAGGGCAGGGCAGGACGGAGAATGCAGGCTGGCCGCGAAGTCCTCGAAGGAGTTCTCCTGCCCGAAGCGTTCCCGTCCGTGCAGTTGGTACAGGTCGAACAGTTCGGAGCTGTAGCGCAGCGGACCGAAGCTGACCCGCACGTTCCGGCAGAGGCGCAGGACCCGTTTCTGGCTGCGGCTTGGCCGAAACCGGGCCACGGGAACGCGCAGGGATGTGCAGGCCCGGCAGCCGGGGCAGGCCGGGCGGAAAAAGTAGTGGCCGAATTTGCGCCAGCCGCCAGCAAGAAGAGTTTCCAGTTCGTGTCCGGTGAGATGATCCGCGAAGAAATGCTCGTAGGACAGAGTCTGCTCCGGCAGGTACGGGCAGTCCGTGGACTGGGAAAGCTGGGGATGCTGGTAGACGATCATGAGAGGCAAGGGTTGCGGCGCGTCGTATGGTTCATGCTTTCCGTGAAGTCATGGCCACCTGACGGCCGGAAGAGGGAAGACGAGGGGCGGCAGGCTCCAGCTCATGGATTTTCCGGTAAACGGACAGATGAAAGTCAGGTTTTGCGCCAAAAGTTGCAGGCCGTGCGCGCAGGTGTTGCGCTGTCCGTAGCGCGGGTCGCCCAGTACCGGATACCTCAGACCGGCCAGATGCCGTCTGATCTGGTGCCTGCGCCCGGTCGCGATGCGGGCCGCGACAAGGGCCGTGCCGGATGGACGATCCGTTTGCAGCACGCGGAACATCGACTTGCTTTCCCTGCCGTCGAGAGGCGCGCCAGTTTCCATCTCCGTCCAGGAAGGCCGCCCCGCCACGACGGCCATGTATTCCTTTTTCACCAGACCGTCGCGGAAGAGTGCTCCCAGCCGGGCCGCGGCGTCCGCGTCATGGGCCAGAAGCATGAGGCCGCGCGCTTCCTGGTCCAGACGGTGGACGGGGTGCGGCTCGGCCTTGAGACCAAGCCGGGTCCGTGCCAGACGCGGCATGGCGCAGTGGTCGGCGAAGCGCGTGCCTTGGGCCAGCGTTCCAGCGGGTTTGTTCCAGACGGAATAGCGTGCGTTTCTGAAGACAAGCTCCGGCTCGGGCGGGACAAGAGCCAGCAGGCGCGGATCGTAATGGATTTCCAGACGGTCGCCGGGGATGACGGCCGCTGTGGCCCGGCGCAGGCGTACGGCGGTTCGCCCGTTTTTGCGCCGCCATACTCCGCCTTTCATCATGCAATCCTTGACGGCGTTTTTGGAAAGCCCGGTGACATGGGCCAGCAGATCGCGGGCAAGGCCGGGTCTTTCCACGGCGATGGCGCGGGAGAAGGCGGGTTCCGGGCCGGAGGGGCCGGTTGTCTGATCCGAAGGAGCGGTCGGCACGCTGTTTTTTCCTGATGTTGGAGAGGGTTTTCCGGCGAATGGCCTCCTTTAGCGGGGAAGATGGCGCTTGACAAATGGATGCCGCGCGTGCAGACGGCTGCCCATGAACGCGCGGAACATTTCCATTTCCTTTTTGTGGTGGCGGCATGGAAAACATGCCGCAGGATGTGTTCCGGCCTGATATCCAGACAGGAGAAAACCATACGAGCCGCGGCAGTGCCATACTGACCGCGGCTTTTTTATTCCCGCGACCAACAAGGAGTGCTCTCATGACCATGCCCACGGCGGACGGATTTTTTGGCGATTACGGCGGACAGTTCGTGCCGGATTCCATCAGAAAGGCCCTGAACGAGCTGACCCGGGCCTTTGAGCGGTACCGCGAAGATCCGGAGTTCTGGGAGGAATACCGGTATTATCAGAAGCATTTCACGGGCCGGCCCAGCCCGCTCTATTTCTGCGCCAACCTGACCAGACACTGCGGCGGCGCGAAGATCTACCTCAAGCGGGAAGACTTGAACCACCTGGGCGCGCACAAGGTGAACAACACGCTGGGTCAGATTCTGCTGGCCAAACGTATGGGCAAGAAAAAAATCATCGCCGAGACCGGGGCCGGGCAGCACGGCGTGGCCACGGCCGCCACGGCGGCGCTCATGGGCATGGAGTGCGCCATCCACATGGGGGCTTTGGATGTCCGGCGGCAGAAACTGAACGTGTTCCGCATGCGGATGATGGGTGCCACGGTGGTGCCCGCCGAAAGCGGCCAGCAAACCCTCAAGGAGGCTGTGGACGAGGCGCTGGCGGCCTGGATCCGGGACGCGGACAACACCTTCTATCTGCTGGGTTCCGCCGTGGGACCGCATCCGTATCCGCTCATGGTGCGCGAATTTCAGGCCGTGATCGGGCGGGAGGCCAGAGAGCAGATGCTAGGGGCCGAAGGCCGCCTGCCCGGCTACTGCGTCGCCTGCGTGGGCGGCGGTTCCAACTCCATCGGGATTTTTTCCGGATTCATGGACGACCCTGAAGTCCACCTGGTGGGCGTGGAGCCCGGCGGCCGGGGACTGGAGTACGGACAGCACGCGGCCACTTTGTGCCTGGGTGAGCCGGGCGTCATGCACGGCTTCAAGTCGTATATGCTCAAAGACGCCAAAGGAGAGCCCGCCGAGGTGGCCTCCTGCTCGGCCGGGCTGGACTATCCCGGCGTGGGGCCGGAACACGCCCATCTGAAGGATTCGGGCCGGGCCAGCTATGTGCACGTCAGCGACCGGGAGGCCCTGGACGCCTTCTTCCTGCTGTCCCGCACGGAGGGGATCATTCCGGCCCTGGAATCCTCCCACGCCCTGGCCCATGCCCTGCGCCTGGCTCCGGAACTTTCGCCGGAAACCATTCTGCTGGTGAACCTGTCCGGCCGCGGCGACAAGGATGTGGAGCAGGTGGAACGCATGGTCGAGAGCGGAGAATTCGTGCCCCGGATGGGATAGAACGGGTACGAGAGAAACGCATAGAGCCGGGAAGAAACATCTCCCCGGCTCTTTTTCTGATCCGCCGGACCGGCAATTCCTTCAGCGGAAAAGTCCCACCGGAACGCCCACTTCCAGCCGCATCATGACGTCTTCCAGATTCAGTTTTTTCAGCTCTTCCTGAAAGGCGTCACAGTTCTGGGCCAGTACGGGAAAGGTGCCCCAGTGCATGGGGACGGCCTTCTTGCAGCGCAGCATCATGGCGGCCAGGGCGGCCTGAGGTGCATCCATGGTGAAAACGCCGCCGATGGGCAGCAGGGCCAGATTGATGTCGTAAAGTTTGCCCCACAGGGCCATGGACGACAGAATGCCCGTGTCCCCGGCGTGATAGATGGTGTAGCCGTCCTCCAGCCGGATGATGAACCCCACGGGCACGCCGGCGTCGCAGGAGTGCGTGGCCTGGACCATGGTCACGGCGATGCCGTTGTGCTCCACCGTGCCGCCGATGTTGAAGCCGATGCCGTTCAGAATCCGGCTTTCCGGGAGCCCCCATTCCCTGAAACGGGCGGCCAGCTCCACGATACAGCCCAGACTGGCCCCGGTGCGCGTACAGATGTCCAGAGCCTGACCCATGTGGTCGGCGTGGTCGTGGGTGACCAGCACCAGATCGGCGTGAATATCGCCGGATTTGGTCTTGGCGGCGGGATTGCCGTCGAACCACGGGTCCACCAGAACGGCGTTCCGTCTGGTGGTGATGGCAAAGGCGGAATGTCCGTGCCAGGTCAGGGTATTCATAAGCCCTCCTTGCGGGTGAATGTTCCGGTTTTTTCGGCCGTGCGGCCCGGATTCATGCCAAAGCGCGCCGGTTTCCCGTTTTTTCCCATTACCTCTTGCCGTCCGGCTTCCGGAAAGCCCGCCCAGCGCGGGAAAAAACGCGCGCGTACAGCTCTTCGTAACTTTGGCCCGCGTGCCGCTCCGGGGTCAAGCTTTGGCGGATATCGTTCTTTTGTCATGCATTTCGTCATCCCAGGGTCGGCCGCTACGGCGGCGCGGCGCAGCATAGTTTGGCTACCGTCTGGCCGGATATCTGACCGGTCCTTGCAAACTATCTGATCCAAATCATTGAAGCTGCCAAGTAAACGAAAGAAAGAAAAGTCTGGGCAAGCTTTTCATAACGTGTTGCTACTCTG
>JAUMXF010000042.1:10041-18179 GCA_030529235.1 Pseudomonadota bacterium | reverse complement strand
CATTGGTCACGATACGCAGCGGTTTCAGACGGGAAATATCCACATAAGACAGCAAATGATCGCGGTAACGCTCGCGGATGTTCAGGACTTCTTCCCTTCCCCGCCGCACCGGGGCGGGAAAATCTCCGGACAGGATCAGATCGTGGATGGCCGCAAGCCCCGTGTCCGCACTGATGGGCCGGGCTTCCTCGCGCACGAATTTCATACCGTTGTATTCTCTGGGATTGTGGCTGGCCGTGACCATGATCCCGCCATCCAGTCCCTGATCGAAGACGGCAAAATAGACTTCCTCCGTTCCGCATTCTCCAAGAAACAGTATGTCCACACCCGCATCCAGCAGGCCGTCCATCAACGCTCCGGACAGGGACGGACTGGACAGACGGATGTCATGCCCCACAGCCACCCGCGAAGGCCGCAGAAAGGCGGCGTAGGCCCGGCCGATCCGGTACGCCAGTTCTTCATTCAGCTCCTCCGGCACCCGCCCGCGGATGTCGTACGCTTTGAAACACGGCATGCGCATTTTATCTCCTCATATCCGAGCGATTTGGGTTGTCTGATAAACGCAAACAGGAAAAAATCCATCACTTAATAATAATTATTATTGACATCAATAATTCTTCTCCCTATTGTCCGAAAAAGACAACAAATGGAGATTGCCATGAAGCCCGTGGAACAAACGGAAGACAACACCCAGGGCAGGGTTCAGCAGATGCTGGAAAAACTTGCGGAGCACAATTTCCGCATCACCCCCCAGCGCATGGAGGTGCTACGGGTCCTCGCCAAAAGCGCCGGACACCCGTCAGCGGAGGACATCCACCAGCAGGTCAGAAAAAAATTTCCGTCCGTCAGCCTGGGTACCGTGTACAAGACCATCTCTTTGCTGAAGGATCTGGGTGAAGTGCTGGAACTGGGCTTCGGGGAGGGCGGCAACCGCTACGACGGCCACAAGCCCTATTCCCACCCTCACGTCATCTGCACCCGGTGCGGTGAAATTCTGGACCCGGATGTGTCGCTATTGCGCGACATGGAAGAAGAGATCGCCCGCGAAACGGGATTTCGCATCTTCTCCCACCGGCTGGATTTCTTCGGACTGTGCCCCCGGTGCCGGAAAGAGCCGGAATGAAAACCCTGCGGCGTCTGCCTCTGGACGCTGCATTCACATTATAACTGCAATCGATTTCAGGAGAACATCATGGACAAATCAAAGAAACTGACCACCAACGGCGGCGCTCCGGTCCCGGACAACCAGAACGTCATGACGGCCGGTCCGCGCGGCCCGCAACTTCTGCAGGACGTCTGGTTTCTGGAAAAGCTGGCCCATTTCGACCGCGAGGTCATCCCTGAACGGCGCATGCATGCCAAAGGTTCCGGCGCGTACGGCACCTTTACCGTGACGCACGACATCACCAAGTACACCAGGGCGAAAATTTTTTCCGAAATCGGCAAAAAAACGGAGCTGTTCGCCCGTTTCTCCACCGTGGCCGGCGAACGCGGCGCGGCCGATGCCGAACGCGACATCCGCGGATTCGCCGTCAAATTCTACACGGAAGAAGGCAACTGGGACTTGGTAGGTAACAACACGCCGGTTTTCTTTTTCCGTGACCCCCTCAAATTTCCGGACCTGAACCACGCCGTCAAACGCGATCCGCGCACCAACATGCGCAGCGCCAAAAACAACTGGGATTTCTGGACGAATCTGCCCGAGGCTCTGCATCAGGTCACCGTGGTCATGAGCGACCGCGGCATCCCGGCCACCTACCGCCACATGCACGGATTCGGCAGCCACACCTTCAGCTTCATCAGCCCCAAAAATGAGCGCTACTGGTGCAAGTTCCATTTCAAGACCCAGCAGGGCATCAAAAACCTGACCGACGCCGAAGCCGAAGCGCTCATCGGCAAATGCCGGGAAAGCCATCAGCGCGATCTTTATGAGAGCATCGAGCGGGGCGATTTTCCGCGCTGGACCATGTACGTTCAGGTAATGACCGAAGAACAGGCCGCGAACCTACCCTATCATCCCTTTGATCTGACCAAGGTGTGGCATTACAGCGACGCGCCCCTGATCGAGGTCGGAGTGCTGGAACTGAATCGCAATCCGGAGAACTACTTCGCCGAAGTGGAGCAGGCCGCGTTCAACCCCGCCAATGTGGTGCCCGGCATCAGCTTTTCACCGGACAAAATGCTTCAGGGCCGCCTCTTCTCTTACGGCGACGCTCAGAGATACCGTCTCGGCGTCAATCACCACCTCATTCCCGTAAACATGCCCCGCTGCCCCGTCCACAGCTTCCACCGCGACGGAGCCATGCGCGTGGACGGCAACCACGGCAGCACCCTGGCCTATGAACCCAACAGCTACGGCCAGTGGCAGGAACAGCCCGATTACGCCGAGCCGCCGCTGGCCTTGAGCGGAGCCGCCGCTCACTGGAACGCCCGCGAAGACGACAACGACTATTACACGCAGCCCGGCAAACTGTTCCGGCTGATGACCCCGGAGCAACAGGAAGCCCTTTTCGGCAATACCGCCCGCGCCATGGATGACGCGCCGGAAGAGATCAAAATCCGGCATATCTCCAACTGCCTGAAGGCCGACCCCGCTTACGGTAAGGGCGTGGCCGACGCTCTCGGCATCGACCTGGCCCGGGTACCCAGGTAACCTGAACTGACCTGTAACCCGTAGGACTCCGGCCATGCCGCGACATGGCCGGAGTCCTACGGGTCTTATGCAATCCCCGAACTCTGCGGGCACCTGCCGGAGGGCTTCAGAACTTCCCTCTCCCCTCCATAAAGGCCGCCACCACTTACTTTCCGAACTGACACTTGGGATATGTGCAGACCTTGCAGGCCAGGCAAAAACCGCCCTCGCCCATGCGGGAGAGTTCCGCACGGGTGATTTCCCGCCCGGCCAGCATGCGCGGCAGCACGAGATCCAGGAATGTCGTCTTGAAATAGAGCGCGCAGGCGGGCACACCGAGAACCTGCATCCAGCCGTCGCGGCCGGGAAGCCTGCCCATGAGGCTCATGGCTCCGGGCAGTACCGGAACGCCGTGCAGCACATCCGTCAGTCCGGCCCCGAGCAGGGCCTGCCGGGTGATGTCGTCGGGGTCCACGGACAATCCGCCGGTGGTTACCAGCAGGTCCGCGCCCGCCTCACGGATGTCCGCAACCGCCGAGACGATAGCCTCCCGGTCGTCGGGGGCGATGACGGACTTGACCACCGTGCAGCGGTACTGCCTGGCCTTGGCCGTGATCACGGGAATGAACTTGTCCTCGATGACGCCCTGGAACACTTCGGTGCCGGTCACCAGAATGCCCACCCTGGCCTGCCGCAGCGGCAACACGCGAAAGAGAGGTTCGCTGCCGAGTACATGCAGCGCCTCCCCCAGGAGCTCCCGGCTGATATGAAGCGGTATGGCCCGCGTGCCGGCCAGCTTGTCGCCCTTGGAGACCACCGCTCCGTCCTGACGCGAGGCCGCCATGATCTCGGGGATCATGTTGAAACATCGCATCCGCTCCACATCGACGCAGAACAGGCCGTCGATACCGGCCATAAAATCGATCTTTCCTTCGTGCGGAGGCAGACTGTAGGTCACTCCCGGTCCGGCCATGCGCCGGGCGAACTGCTCCGCCGCCTCGTTCTCGTGCACCAGCCCTTCCGTGGAAACCTCGCCACCCTGTACGGCCACATGGAAACGTCCCATCTGCTGCAACCGGCAGATGTCGCCCACGGTGATCCGCTGCCCGGCCTTGAATTCCGGTCCCTTGAACACGCCCGGCTCTATGCGGGTCATGTCGTGCGCCGCCTGCTCTCCCACAGCTTTTTCCACCGGCACCACCCGCACCGGAGAAACGGCTTTGACCGTCCGGCCCGCAGTCACATAGGGCGCCTCTCCCTGACAGCCGCGGCAAATGGGACCGTCGTCCGTGGGATAAGCCTCGCCGCACAGGGAACACACGCCTATCTCTTTCATATGCGAATGGCCCAGGAAACGGCGCTTGATGGTCACCGCCTCCACCTTGCAGAGGCTCTCTCCCGCGGCCTCGATTTCCCTCAGCAGACGCGCCTCGTCCTGCTCCTTCTTGGGCTTTTTCTTCAGAAACCAGGCCTCGATTTCCGGAAAGACCGCAAGCCGGGACGGATCGATACTGACCCGCACGCCCTCGCCCGTATATTTGTCAAAAAGAGAAACAGCATATCGCCCGAGGTTGTGGATCTTCATCCAGTTGTTGCCCGCGCTGCACAAAGTCAGGAGCTGCACGGCGTCGGGCAGGCACTTGCGGCTCTCGACCACAGCCTCGAAGAGGGTGCCCTCCGGGAGATGGCGCTTGGCCAGCTCCACCATATAGCCACCCACAAGCAGGCCGGGGGCCGCGTAGCCGTGAAAATTCTCCGCAAGACGTTTGAACTCCTCGAACGAATAGGGACCGATATGCATATGTTCCTCGCAGTGAATGATGGAAAGTCCTGGAGATGGCTTCCGCAAGAACCCTGCGCGCCCTTGGGCACAGCCCCATGGCGGCAGGCCGGGCATCAAAAAAACAGGGACACCCGGCAGCCCGGACATCCCCGTTTTCCTGAAGTTATGATGAATACGCGATCTCTAGCCGCAGGACGTGCAGGAGCTGCATCCGCCGCCCGCATTCTGCATCTTGAGCGCGGAATTGACATTGAAACCCATATGCGGGTGGAATTCCACGGAAATGGATTTGGCTTCGTCCATCAGGGATTTTTCGACAAGGAAGGTATACCCCTCAACCTCGTGTACGACATCTGTATCCTTTTGCTCATCCAGAGCAAGCGCCAGGCGAGGCCCGCCTCAGCCTGCCGCCATGTAAACCCGGATCGGAGAAACTTCCTTTCCCGCAAAATGCATATCGAGCTGCTCTTTGGCAGCCTTGGCCAATTCAAACATAATATCCTCCTTGTTATGAAACAGGCTGGTAGTTACTGCCAGTCCCGATGTCAATTGTCATGCCGGGAATCTCCCTCGCGGAACGACAGATCATTTCTCCGGTGGATGTCAGGGCACTGGCAGAAACGCCCGGGCGAGGCCCCAAACACCCCAGAATGGTTATTGAAATTTTCATGGAAATTTTGAAAGGCATCTTGTGTCCGGAGCACAGGAATACACGAGAAACACGAGAAAAACATGATCATCCCTCTTTACAGAAAAATAACTCTGCGCACATTTCCATACTGCACATTATGCCTTGTTCTCATAAATGTCGCCGTGTTCTTTCTGTTTCAGAGAAATGACGATCTGTACCATGAAATGGCCATCGAGTATTATGTGGAATCAGGCCTCCTCGACATGGAATTCTCCTTCTACAAATCGTACAAAGGGAATATTGAAGAAAGGAATATTTCGCCTGAAAAAAAATTCTTTCTCATGAAGAAGGACAAGGATTTCGAATGGAAACTCACTCGTGGGGAAATCATTCCACATACTTCTGAAGAATATCCCATCTGGAAAAAGAACAGAGACAGATACGAAAATCTGCTGCAAAAAACGGTCAGAGCACGCTTCGGCCTTTCAACGGACAATCCCCGGTGGTCCCAATTTTTCACGCATATGTTTTTGCATGGAGGCTGGGATCACCTGCTGGGCAACATGATCTTTCTATGGCTGGCCGGATGCCTGCTGGAGCAGGGATGCGGCGCGCTGATACTCGCCCTGGTGTATCTCGGCGGCGGCCTGTGTGCAGCCGGACTTTTTCTGGGCACCCTTCCGGGCCAGACCATAAGCACCCTGGTGGGCGCATCCGGCGCCATCGCCGGAATCATGGGAGCCATCACCACTCTCTACGGCATGCGACGGATCAAAATCTTTCTCATGCTGGGTTTCTACTTCAACTACCTGCGCGTGCCGGCCGCACTTCTGCTCCCCCTGTGGGTAGGCTATGAGCTGTTCAACAACCTGCAATACGGGGAGACAAACAATGTCGCCTACATGGCCCATGTGGGCGGACTGCTCGGCGGAGCGGCCATAGGCTTTGTCCTGCGACGCTTTCTGGCTGTAAGAGTGGAGGCTGCCGATCCCGAGGAACAGCCTGCGGACCCGACCGAGACGCTTTTCGCCGACGCCCTGCTCGCCATGCGGGAGCTCCGCTTTGAACGCGCCGAAGAAATTTTGCAGGATGTGATCCGCCAGAACCCGCATCACCTGCGCGCCCGCCAGCAGCTTTTCGCCGTGGCCAAAGCGCGGACCGACTTGCCGGCCATGGCACGGCACGGACAAAATCTTCTGGAGCGCCTCGCGGCCGCCGGTTCGGACTCCGAGGCCCTTGCCGTGTACCAGGAACTTGTTCAGCGAAACGCCTGGCCGGAACGGCCGGAACGTCTGGCGTCTCTGGCGTCCTTTCTGTCCCGCCAGGAGCAGTGGGGAGAGCTGGAAAAAGTGATCGCTCTGACTATCCGCCGCGCCCCCGGAGCGCCCCAGATACCGGCCTTGCTCCTGCAACTTGCCCAAGGCCTGCGCCGCTCCGGCAATGACGAACGCGGTGTGCTCTGCCTGCGTCTTCTCGCCGCGAGATATCCTCACAGCCAGGAAGCCATACTGGCACAAAGCGCCCTCCGCAGCGGCTGACCAAGCCTGCCTCACAGGGAATTTTTCAGATAGTTGACGATCCTCTCCCGCACCGGAGATTCAGGAATCCGGGCCATGGCCGTCTCGAGAAGCTTGCGCGCCCTGTCGCGGCTGGCCATGCGTTCGTTCAACAAAATGGCCGCCCTCAGACATATCTCGCCGAGTTTTCCGTCCTGAGGATACGTTCGCAGAAAGCCGCCATACAGCTTCAGAGCTTCACGATACTTTCCCGCCGCCTCCAGTTCCTCTCCAAGATCCGGTATAACCGCTGCCCCGGGCAGAAACCCGGCGTTCTGCGCCGCGCAGTCTTCGTATATCCGCACGCAATCCCTGATTTTTCCGGCCGCAAGCAGATTTTTCATGTAATACGGGGCAAAAGCGCACATCTCCTTGAAGTCACTCCTGATTTTGAGCAGCTCGTGATACTTTCCGGCCAGCCCGACATCGGCAAGTTCTCCGGTATTGGCCTTGCCCCGCAGTATGGACAACGCTTCGTCCAGCCGGCCTTCCTGCAGCAGCAGTTCTATGCGGATCACTTCCGGAGAGGATTCCTCCGGCGTATCGTATTCATTTTTGCCGATGTCCTCGAAATCCTCGTAGTCCACGGAATATCCGAGCTCCAGATGATACTGGAGCAGTACATATCCCATGAGATGATACATGAGAAACATGTAATATATATTGAGAATGTTCTTGCAGAATACGAACGCAAAAGGATGAACCTCCATGGACTCCACAAAAGACAATATGGATGCCGGAGCGGCAAACACAAGCAGCAGAAAAAAATACATGAGCAAATAGGCCCATCCGATACGCACGACAAGAGGAACGAAAAAGAGCGGATTGATGGCGCTCAGAATGGAGCCCGAGGTGACCTGCAAGATGACTATGGCCGGCCAGAAGAAAACAATGAGTACGATATAAAGCAACAGAAGGAGCCCGCTCCCCGTGCTGCGCAGCAGGGAGAAGCCGAGCAGGGCCAGAATGATCAGGATGATGGTCTGTTGAAATACCTGGCCGAAATTCGCACTCAGGACCTCCATGTCGATCTTCGGAGGGACGAGTTTCCCCCGGCTTGTGGCGCGCAGGATCTCGAAGGCGTACTTCAGAGACAGTCCCCAGCCCAGAAGATTGAACAGGAATCCCAGTGGACCGAGAATCGAAGGCAGAGAGCACAGCCCCGCGCACACGAATATCAGGAGAAGAGGACCGCGAGCGATGGGATAGGTGAAAAAATTGTGCAGCCGCTTCCAGAACGGCGGGATGAGATTGCTCGCGCCGACCCACTCTGCCGGAATGTTGCACTTCGGGCAGAAGTATTTGGCCTTCTTCCTGTACAGCCCGGAAGACCGTTTGGAGACACATGCGGGGCAATAGCCGCTCTCGCATTTCGGGCAAATCCAGTGCGCCTTTCTGTCCTGATGCCGGATGCAGTTCTCGGAAGTGTTCATGGACACCACTCATTCGCATGAAATCAGATAGTTATGCGTACCGAAGCCATAATGACCGTGAGACGGATATGAAGACAGCCCGGATTTTCCCCTCATCTGGGGC
>JAUMXF010000042.1:0-9941 GCA_030529235.1 Pseudomonadota bacterium | reverse complement strand
GGCCGGTTCCTTCCCGCCGAAGAGTTACCCGCAATGCCAAACCTGGGCAATCCCGTGAAGCCAACACCGCTGACTGATTCCATATCCTGAGCATCCACTCAGAATGAAACTGCTCAGCAATACCTTTATCGTTTCTCCCTGGTTCTTTTCCGTTGACTCGGCCTCATGCTTTAGCATAGCCCCCGAATGAATCCGGACTGAACATACACTCAAATCGTCCGGCTGGCATACTTCGAAAAAAATCCACACAGGAGAAGACAATGGACTTCCCGCAGTTGAAAATCGGCGACCTGATGGCGAAAATTCCCGTCATCCAGGGCGGCATGGGAGTCGGCATTTCTCTTTCCGGGCTGGCCTCGGCGGTAGCGAAGGAAGGGGGAATCGGCGTCATCGCGGCGGCCATGATCGGCATGGGCGAACCGGATATCGGTTCCAACTACCGCGAGGCCAACGTCAGGGCCCTGCAAAGGGAACTGCGCGCGGCCCGCGAGAAGACCGACGGCATTCTGGGCGTGAACATCATGGTGGCCCTGACCAACTTCAGCGACATGGTCAAAACCTCCATCAAAGAGGGTGCGGACATCATTTTTGCGGGCGCGGGGCTGCCGCTGGATCTGCCCGGATACCTCAGGGAAGGAGCCCGGACCAAACTCGTACCCATCATTTCCTCGGCCCGCGCGGCAGGAATCATCTGCAAGAAATGGCTGTCCCGGTTCGATTATCTTCCGGACGCGTTCGTGGTGGAAGGTCCCAAGGCCGGCGGCCACTTGGGCTTCAAGCCGGAGCAGATCGACGACCCGGAATTCTCTCTGGAAAAGACCGTACCGCAGGTCATCGAAACCGTCCGTGAGTTCGAGGAAAAAGCCCAGCGCCCCATTCCGGTCATCGCCGCCGGAGGCATCTACGACGGCGCGGACATCGACCAGTTCCTGCGCATGGGTGCGGCCGGAGTGCAGATGGGTACCCGGTTCGTGGCCACGCACGAATGCGACGCCGATCCCAGATTCAAGGAAACCTATATTCAGGCCAAGGAAGAGGATATCCAGATCATCAAAAGCCCGGTGGGGCTTCCCGGCCGGGCGGTCATCGGCGCGTTTCTGGAGGACGTGAAAAACGGGCTCAAAAAACCGTTCCGCTGCCCGTTCCACTGCATTTCATCCTGCGATTACACCAAAAGCCCGTACTGCATCGGACTTGCGCTGGTAAACGCCAAAAAAGGCCTGCTCCGGCAGGGATTCGCCTTCGCGGGCAAGAACGCCTACCGGGTGGAATCCATCGTATCCGTCAAGGAACTGATCAATTCCTTGCGGCAGAGCTATCTGCAAGCGGCGGGCTCCTGATCTTCCCTCCCCCCGCTGCGGAAACGCCGGAGTTCTCCCGTTTTGGAGTTCTCCGGCGTTTTTCGTTTCTTTATCGGCCGGAAGGCACGGCAGGTCCGAACATACCAGGCGGGACAAGGGCTCTGGCAGGCGGAATCATGGGAACGTCAGAAAGGGGCCAGTGACCGAATCCGGGTTGGCGGACAATTCCTCCGGCGTTCCCTGAGCCACGATGAGGCCGCCGTTGTCCCCGCCGCCGGGGCCGAGATCCATGACGTAATCCGCCGCGGCCACCATATCCAGATTGTGTTCGATGACGACGACCGAGGCCCCCTTGTCCACCAGCTGATGCAGCACGGAGATCAGCTTGCCCACCTCGTGCATGTGCAGACCCGTGGTCGGTTCATCCAGAATGTACAGTGTGCCGGGCAGGCTGCGTTTGCCCAGTTCGCGGGACAGCTTGATGCGCTGGGCCTCGCCGCCGGACAGGGTCGTGGCCGGCTGTCCCAGGCGGATATATTCCAGCCCCACTTCTTCCAGCACGCCCAGCCTGCGCTCCAGGGCGGCGTGGTTGGCGAAGAATTTCCGGGTCTGCCGGACGGTCATATCCAGCACGTCGGCAATGGATTTGTCCCGGTACAGAATATCCAGGGTTTCGCGGTTGTACCGCTTACCGCCGCAGACCTCGCAGGTGACGAAGACATCGGGAAGAAAATGCATCTCCACCCTGATCTGGCCATCGCCCTGACAAGCCTCGCAGCGCCCGCCGCGCACGTTGAAACTGAATCTGCCGGGCGTATAGCCGCGTTTTTTGGCATCCTTGCTGCCGGCGAAGATGGTCCGGATTTCGTCGAAAACCTTGGTGTAGGTGGCCGGATTGGAACGCGGCGTGCGACCGATGGGACTCTGGTCGATGGAGATGATTTTTTCCACGGCCTCCGCGCCGGTCATGCCGGTGATGGTCCCGGGCCCGTCCACTTTCATGCCCCTGGCCAGAGCCAGATGTTTGTACAGCGTGTCCATGACCAGAGAACTCTTGCCCGATCCGGACACGCCCGTGATGCATACCAGACAGTCCAGCGGGAAGGCCGCATCGATATGCCGCAGATTGTTGGTGCCAACGCCGTGCAGGGTGATGGCCCGGCTGGAGACACGCCGGCTGGCGGGGCGCTCTATACGCAGATCACCGCGCAGATATTTTCCGGTCAGGCTCTGGGACGACCCGGCCAGTTCCGCCGGAGAGCCGCTGAAAACCAGCTCCCCGCCCAGAAAGCCGGAGCCCGGCCCCAGTTCCAGCACGTGATCCGCGGCGCGGATGGTGGGCTCGTCGTGCTCCACCACCAAGACCGTGTTGCCCCTGCCCTGCAACTGGCGCAGGGTGTTGATCAGGCGCTGGTTGTCGCCGGGATGCAGGCCGATGCTGGGCTCGTCCAGCACGTAGGTCACGCCCACCAGACCCGAGCCGAGCTGCCCGGCCAGACGGATGCGCTGGGCTTCGCCACCGGACAGGGTGGACATGTTCCGGCCCAGGGCGATGTAGTCGAGTCCCACGTTGGACAGAAATTCCAGCCGGTGACGGAGTTCCTTCAGAAGAGGCTGGGCGATTTCCGCCGCCACGCCGGAAAAGGACAGATTCCTGAGCCACTCCAGAGCGCGGACAACGGACAGCGAGCAGAAATCGAAGATACCGAGCCCCTCCACCCGCACGGCCAGGGCCTCGGGTCGCAGCCGGGCGCCCTTGCAGGCCGGGCAGTCGGCCGTCTGCCGGAAACGGGAGAGTTCATCCTGCCAGATGGAACCAAGACCGCTGCCCTGCTCCAGAAAATGGACCACGCCGGGCCACGGCGCATGGCCGTGAAACAGGGCGTCCCGGGCCGCTTCGGAAAATTTGTCCAGAGGTGTGTCCAGAGTGAAGCCCATCTCCCGGCCCAAGGCTTCCAGCGCGGGGGCATAGCGGTCCAGCGCGCGGCCCTTCCAGGGCAGGACAGCCCCCTGCCGCAGGGACAAACCCGCGTTGGGAGCCAGCAGCGCCGGTTCGTAATACTCCACGCTGCCCAGACCCGAGCACTGCGGGCACGCGCCCTGCGGGCTGTTGAAGGAGAAAAGCTGCGGGCTTGGTCTGGGCAGACTCAGGCCGCATCGGGAGCACACCGCATCCGTGGAAAAAAAGATGTCCTCTCCGCCCACCACGGACGCGATGATCCGGCCCTCGCCGGATTTGAGACCCAATTCCACGGAATCGGCCAGGCGCTTGCGCATGTCGGCCTTGATCACCAGCCTGTCCACGACCAGATCGATGCTGTGCCGCTGATTTTTGGCCAGCTCCGGCATGGGGTCCAGAGGCATGATTTCGCCGTTCACCCGGACCCTGGCGAAACCCTGAGATTTGAGCTTCTTGAAGAGGTCGGCGTGCGTGCCCTTCTTGTGAACCACCAGCGGAGCCAGAAGCAGAAACTTCGTTCCTTCGGGCAGATCGAGAACCCGCCCGATGATTTCATCGCTGGTTTGAGCCTGGATGGGATCGCCGCACTCGGGGCAATGCGGCACGCCCAGACGGGCGTAGAAAACGCGCAGAAAGTCGTAAATCTCGGTCACGGTGCCCACGGTGGAACGCGGATTTTTGGACACCGTCTGCTGCTCCAGGGAAATGGCCGGAGTCAGCCCCTCGATGAGGTCCACAGCGGGCTTATTCATCTGCGGCAGAAACTGGCGGGCGTAGGCCGAAAGGGACTCCACGTAGCGCCGCTGTCCCTCGGCGTAGACGATGTCAAAGGCCAGGGTGGACTTCCCCGATCCCGACGGACCGCAGACCACCACCAGCTGGTCGCGGGGAATATCCAGGGTCAGATTTTTCAGATTGTGCTGGCGCGCGCCGGAGATGCGGATGACTTTCGTGTTCATGCGACTTTGTTGCAACGTGTTGATGATAATACTTGTTTGCCTTGCAGGACGCCTCTGATAACCATATGGAAGCTTCTGGCAAGGGGCCTGCGGGATGTAACGGAAAGCATCCTCCGGCGGTACGCCGGGGCCTTTTTGACATGCCATTTCCACTTTTCGGAGACTGTCGATGAAAGTATCTCTCGGGGCGAAGACACTGGCCCAGCCCGCGCCGGTCTGGATCGTGGGCTCCTACGACGAGCATGGAAACCCCAACGTCATGACGGCGGCCTGGGGCGGCATCTGCTGCTCCAAACCGCCCTGCCTGGCCGTGTCCCTGCGCGAGGAACGCCACAGTTACGCCTCCATTCTGGCGCGCAAGGCCTTCACCGTCAGCGTGCCTTCCGTGAAGTATGCGCCGCAGGCGGATTATTTCGGCATCGCCTCGGGCCGGGATGTGGACAAATTCGCGGTGACGGGTCTGACTCCGGTGCGCTCGGAAGTGGTGGACGCGCCATATGTGGGCGAGTTCCCGCTGATTCTGGAATGCGTTCTGGTCCGCACGGTGGAGCTTGGCATGCACGTGCAGTTCATCGGAGAAATTCTCGATGTCAAGGCTGACGAAGACGTATTGGGGCCGGACGGCTATCCGGATGCGGCCAGAGTCCAGCCATTGATATTCACCCCCGTAAACAGGGCGTATCACACCGTCGGAGAATACGCGGGGCAGGCCTTCTCGCTGGGGCTTGGATACCGCAAGGACCATCCGGCGGCCAGCCGCGCAGCCAAGGCGTGAAAGAGGATTGGATTGATGTCCGAGGATCTCTTCGAATTTTTCTCTTCCCCTGAACTGGCCGAATCTTTCAACCAGGCGGAGGTGCCCCCCCGCTCCAGATGGAGTGCGCTGCTCCTCTATATTCACTCCATTCTCGAATACGACGAGCTTTCTCTTCGCCAGCGGGAAGAGCTGCGGGCTCTCATGACCCAGATACTGCGGGAACGGGACTATTCCGAAGCCAATTTCAAGAATGTGTTGCAACAAAGGGATCGCATCCTGCACTGGTCCTGGAGCAAAAAACTGGAGCGGGCTTTCCTTGAAACCATGGCTGTGATGGAACATCTGCACACCCAGAATGTCCAGCGCGTCGAAGAGATGCGTTCCCTGCGGGAAACGGCCATCGGAGCAGTGAGCGGGCGGCAGTGTAGCATGGAGGAGACCATCGGACGAATCCGCACGGCTTTCGAGAACGTGGTCGCGCACATGGAGCAGGACACCCGCGATCTGGTGGAAATGAGTTACACCGATCCCCTGACCAAGCTGAACAACCGCCGGGCCTTTGACCAGTATTTTTCCACGGTGGCGCATGAGTATACGGTCACGGGCGAACCCCTGAGCCTGCTGCTCATGGACATCGATCACTTCAAGAAATTCAACGATTCCTACGGCCATCGCGTGGGGGATCACGCACTGGTCGCCGTGGGGGCGAATCTCATGCGCTACGGCGCGAAATACACCTCGGCCTCGGGCAGAGGATTCTTTCCGGCCCGCTTCGGCGGCGAGGAATTCATCGTCGTCCTGCCGGGAGTCTGCATGTCCGAAGCCGTGAAAGACGCGGAGAATCTGCGCGCCCTCATGGAGGAGTACGATTTTGTCATCCGCGGCCAGCGCGGGCAGGTAATTCTGAAAGGCGTGCGGATCACGGTTTCCATCGGTGTGGCCGAACTGGAAAACGCCTGGGGAGACGAAGCCGGCGAACGACTGATCGATCAGGCGGACAAAGCCCTGTACCGGGCCAAGGCGGAGGGGCGGAACCGGGTCTGCGTGGCCGACGGATAGTCCTCAGCGCGGCATGGCGGCCGCCTTCGCCGTGACCTCCAGAATGCGCTCCAGCCGCCGGACGTAGGTATGCCCGGCCAAAATATGCTCCCGCCAGGCAGTACGCACGTCTTCCTTCAGACGGGGATTTCCGGCGAAGCGGCGCAGTAGGCTCACGGCCTGTTCCGGCTCCTCGAAACGTACCTCCCGAACCAGCTCCGGCGGAAAAATCGCTAGGCCCGGCGTGGCGTCCGTGAGCAGAAATCCGCCGCAGGCCCACACGTCGAAATGCCGCTGGGTCAGACCATGCGGCAGAAGCAAACTGGTCAGATTGAGAGAGAACGGCGCCCGTCTGTATTCGTCGGCCAGACCGGCGTAGTAATCCACCGGTTTTTTGAGGCGCGCGGCCGGCACCCTGTCCTTCCAGGCGGCATCCCCGACGATGGTCAGTTCGACCTGCCCGGCCAGATGCCGCAGACAACGCTCCCGCCATCCCACCGAAGACCGTTCCGCCCCGAACCCCATGCTCCGCACACTGTTCCCCGGCCACAGCGGCCGGTCCGCCCATCTGTCCCGCCACCATCCGAAATGCGCCAGTCTTCCCGGCAGGGCTTCCGCCTCGCGGAACAGACTCTCCGGTACGGAGCAGGCCGCGAAAAAACGGTCCCGCTGCGGAAATCCGGTCCGCCCCACGAAGCAGATGCCATCGCCCTCCGGACACGGGCCACGCACGGCAAAAAGCTCCGGATCCGTGGCCAGAGGCAGATGATGCGCCCGCGCCCCCAATGCGGCCAGAGGCTCCATAAACCAGGAGTCGGTGACAAAAAGCTCCGCACGCTGCCAGAGCCGGTTTTTCTGCCTCGTGAGCAGATGAAAGGGATTGTCCACGCACCAGACGGCCAGCGGCGCTCCCGCCGCTTCCAGCAGGGCCTGGATTTCCCCGTAGGCATCCAGACCATGAAAATTGACGCTCAGAAAAAGCCTGGGCGGACCATCCCGGAGAAGCTCGCGCATCCGGCCGGAGCTGGTCTGTGGCGGTAAAATCCGGGGACAGAAGCCGAGCTGCCGGACGGCCCGCGAAAGCTCCGGCACCACCAGCGCCGACGGTGTGGACGGCAGCCAGATTTCGGACAGCGGCTCACGCGCGGGAAACGGCTGTCGCCGGGCCAGAAGCGGCGCGAAAAGGGAAGGAAATATCCGGGAGACCGGAGTGTAGTGCAGCACCCGGACCCCGGCCATCAGTCCGGACGCTTTTTCCGGAGAGACCACCTCCCACGAGTCCGGAATGGCCGCGTGCCAGGATGCGGGCATCTGCGAGTCCAGCTCCGACGCATGCAGCAGAAAAACGCGCCCCGCGCCCGCAAGGTGTCGCAGACAGAGGTCAGGCAAAGGGCCAGGCCAGGTCACGAGAATATCCCCGCCCCGGCCGGACAGCTCCAGATACTCTTCCCCTTCAGGCAGGGTGACGGGAAATCCCAGTTCGCTTTTGAGCTTTACACGTGGTGGTCTGGCTGGCATGAAGGCTTTCGCTCAAATGGTTGCCGGATCACAGGGGCATGAAGCAATACCGCGACTACTACTTCAGAAAAGCCAAGCAGGAAAATTATCCTGCCCGCTCCGTATACAAGCTCCAGGAAATGGACAAGGCGCACAGGCTTCTGCGCGCCGGACAGAAAGTACTGGATCTGGGGGCCTGCCCCGGCTCCTGGACCCTGTACGCGGCCGAGCGCGTGGGCCCCGGAGGCCGGGTGCTGGGGATCGACCTGAACGTGCCGGGCACCGTTTTTCCGGAACAGGTCACCTTTCTGCGGGCAGACATCTTCGCCCGGTCGCCGGAATTTCTGGAACGGGCGCGGCTTCTCGCCCCCTTCGATGTGGTTATGAGCGACATGGCCCCCAGGACCACGGGTTCCAGATTCACCGACCAGGCCCGTTCCATCCAGCTGGTGGAGGCCGCCTTCGCGGTAGCCGGAGAATGGCTGGCCGCAGGCGGAACCTTCATCGCCAAAGTCTTCGAAGGGCCGGATGTGCGCCCTTTCGTGCAATCCATAAGGCCGCACTTCACCAAAGTGAGCATGGTCAAGCCCCATAGCAGCAGGGCCGAAAGCAAGGAAATTTTCATTCTGGGCACGGGCTTCGCGCCGCCGGAACCGGAATAATTTTTTGGAGGAAACATGGCAGGACACAGTAAATGGAAGAATATCCAGCACCGCAAAGGCCGGCAGGACGCCAAAAGAGGCAAGATGTTCACCAAGGTCACCAAGGAAATCATCTTGGCGGCCAAAGGCGGCGGCGATCCGGCCATGAACGCCCGGCTGCGTGCGGCCATTGACGCGGCCAAGGCCGTGAACCTGCCCAAGGACAAGATCGACACGGCCATCAAGAAAGGCACCGGCGAACTGGCTTCCGAGGCGCTGGAGGAAATCATCTACGAAGGTTACGCGCCCGGCGGCGTGGCCCTGCTCATTGAGGCCGTCACGGACAACAAAAACCGGACCGTGGCCGAAGTACGTCATATTCTGAGTAAAAACGGGGGCTCCATGGGCGCGGCGGGATGCGTGGCCTGGATGTTTGACCGCAAGGGCGTCTTTGCCTTCGACAAGGAACTGTACACCGAGGATCAGCTGCTGGAAGTGGGGCTGGAAGCGGGCGTGGAAGATGTGCTCGACGACGACGATTCATGGCAGGTACAGTGCTCCGTGGAAGATTTCCACGCGGCCAGGGCCGCTTTCGAGGCTGCGGGCATCGAACCCTTGAGCGCCGACCTAAGCCGCATCCCCCAGAATCTGGTGGCTGTGGATGTGGAGACAGGACGCAAGGCCCTGCGTCTCTATGACGCTCTGGACGACAATGACGACGTGCAGAACGTGTACGCCAATTTCGAGCTGCCGCCCGAACTGGTGGCCGAGATGGAGTAGTTCCCGGTTTCCCGCGCTCCGGCAGATTCCGATCCGGAAAGCCGGGCCGGGAAATTCTCCGCGATTCTCCCGCTCCCGGCTTTTCCCGCGTTTGCATCCGGAAGGCGCGTCAGCCGCTCTCTATCCGGATTTCCATTCCCGCCAAAAATGGACGGCATGACATGGCAGACCGCCTTGTGCTCGGTGTTGATCCCGGTTCCCGGTGCATGGGCTACGGCGTGGTCCGGGAAAAATCCGGTGTTCTGGAACTGGTGGAAGCGGGCACTGTCCGCCCGCGGGACGAAACCCTGAGCATGCGCCTGGGGCTTATGTACGCGAAGATCGGGAAACTTCTGGAAACACACGCGCCCCAGGCCGTGGCGGTGGAAAATGTTTTTTTCGGCCGGAATCAGTCCTCCGCCCTGAAGCTCGGACAGGCCAGAGGCGCGGTTCTGGCCGCGTGCGGCGTGCACGGCGTGGAGATTTTCGGCTATGATCCCACTCTGGTCAAAAAATCCCTGGTCGGTGCGGGCCGGGCGGAAAAGGCCCAGGTATCGTTCATGGTCGGCCAGCTTCTCGGTGTGCGCCCCGACTGGGCCGAAGACGCCGGAGACGCCTTGGCCGTGGCCATCTGCCACCTGAACCGGTGCCGCTTCATGGCCGCCGTGGAGGCCGGGCAGCCCGGCGTAACCCGGCTGTAAGTCGCCGGAACCGGCCCGCGGCATCAATCTTCCGGCCCGAGGTTTTGTCATGATCGCTTACATCGAAGGCACCCTGCTCTCCCTGGAGCTGGACTCCTGCGTCCTGCTCACACGGGGCGGTGTGGGTTACGAGGTGTTCTTAAGCACCAGAAGCCGGGCCGCACTGCCCGCTCCGGGAGAAGAGATCCGCCTGTTCACGTACACGCTGGTCCGGGAAGACGCGCTGACGCTCTTCGGTTTTGCGTCCCGGGAAGAACGTGGAACTTTCGGCATTCTGCTGGGTGTTCCCAAGCTGGGCCCCAAAACCGCCCTGGCCCTGCTCGGTGTT
>JAUMXF010000158.1 GCA_030529235.1 Pseudomonadota bacterium | reverse complement strand
AAAAGTCCGGTCCAGAGTCCCTGCTGCACGCACATGCCGCTTACGCACGCGGCGGTAACGACGAACTCTTTGCGCAGTTCCGTCAGGGCGGGCAGAAAATCGGGCCGGTCGTGCCCATGCGCGACATGGGAGGTGGAATGCATGGGCATGACAAGCATGCTGCCGGGCATGCGGGTGACCCCGCTGGACGGCGCGTAGAGAATGGGCACACCCACGGCATGGGCCGCGTAGCCATGCTCGCGCAGGTATGCGGCCTGTTCCTCCGTGCCCGTCAGATTGGCCGCCTGATGGGTGAGCCGGGCGCTGACGAGCAAGGGACTGACCAGAGGATTATGTACCCAGCCATGCACCCAGCTGGCTTCCGAGGGCAGAGGTGCAGTCATGCCGAGCTGGCGGGCGACCTGCCAGCTTGCGCCGTAGTAGGCGGGTTCTCCATCCAGCTGCTGCTCCTCAATTTGCGGAAGTCGTTTCAGGACTGGCAGAATCGTTCTCCGCAACTGCGGAAGAAGCGTGGCCTGCGGCAGGGCTCTATGCGGCATGGTTATGGTTCCTGTGTTGTGGATTTGAGAGTGAAAGCGGAGGGCGCATCATTGCTCGGGCGGATGGCACGATACGGCATCCCTGAGCTTGAAGAATGGGTTCTCCGCCTGGTGATGCGGTCATGCGTTCAGTTGGGCCAGCACGGCCGCAACGCAGTCTTCTTTGGGAATTTTCTCCGTATCCAGCGCCAGATGCGGGGATTTAGGGAAATCAATCTCGGTGTCCTGACCGGCCATTTGCGTGAGCTTTCCTTGCTTTGCCGCCGCGTAGAGACCTTTGTGGTCCCGTGCGCGGAGCACACCTTCAGGAGCATGCAGAAAAACTTCCAGATAGTTGGGTAGATGTACGCGATTCCAGGCATGTACTTCGTGAAACAGGGAAATGGTGGCAATAATGACCGTATGCCCCTGTTCCGCCAACAGCCTGCAGAGGCGTGCGTAGGTCATGCCCAGTTCCAGCCTGCCCTGGCGGTCGAATCCTGTATGGGACATGTTCAGAACAGCGCGCAGGTCGTCGCCGTCCAGCAGCACCGATCCCGGAAGACACGACATCAAAGCGCTGGCCAAAGTGCTTTTGCCCGTACCTGAGAGACCGGTGATCCAGATGACCCGGCCGCCAGCCGTTTTTTCGGGAGGCATCGTTATCCATCTCTGCGCCGTGCGATCCAGACGCGGGTCGTATAGGGGATGGTGATGGGGTCTTTCCCCAGAGAGGCCAGACTGGCTTCGATTTTTTGGATGACCGCGGAGAATTTTTCTCCGGCCTGCCGGTGCAGGGTGGCGTGGGAGCGCCAGGCTTCCACTGTATCCTTTACCGTCTGGTCCCAGAAAATTTCTTTTTCCACCAGCCTGATATTTTCAAACAGTCCGGAAGCGGCGATGACTTCCGTCTGGTCCTCCCTGCGCGCCCCGTATCCGTAAGACGGGATGAAGGATCTGATAATATCCTCAATCTGCTTCTGGATGGGATCTTCAAGATTCCGATGATTCCAGAGGCAGGCGAAATACCCGCCGGGCTTGAGCAGCCGGTGGCTTTCCCGCAAGGCTTTGGCTTGGTCGCAGACATTGAAGGAAGAGCCGAATGTCACGAGGTCGTATTCGCCTGCGGGACGGCCGGTAGCCTCGCCCGTGCCTTCGCTCCAGGATACGGCGGACAGATGGGCCGTGCGTTTCTGTCCGTTGGCGCGCATGGCGTCGTTGGGTTCCACCGCATCGACCCGGCAGCCGAAGGCGGCCAGGGGCAAGGTAAGGTGGGCCACTCCCGCGCCGATATCGCAGACTTTATCTCCGGCCTTGAGTCCTGTGATCCGGAAAAGCTCCTGCAAGGCCGCAGGGGAGTAGTCGGGGCG
>JAUMXF010000041.1:10166-18211 GCA_030529235.1 Pseudomonadota bacterium | reverse complement strand
AGCAGATGTAGTATATTATGGCACGGTTGCAGGCGATATGACACAGCCCAGAGGTACGATGTATCGCCTGATCACGAAAAACCAAGGCGCAGACAGCACTGGAACAGTAAATTGGATAGGCAACTCGACACTTATACGCCCAAAACAACCTATCGTAGCATCCCCTTCCATCACAACAGATGACGAAGGCCGCGTATGGGTGTACTTTGGAACAGGACGTTTTTTCAATCGTCCTGAGATCAAACAAAGTCGTAGAATGGACTTCTACGGAATCAGAGAGCCTGTTGACTCCTCAAACAATATTGAATGGCGCGAAGTAAAGCTCGGAGAGCTTTTCAACAGCACAGATATCGTTGTAACAAAAGGCAGTTGTGTTGACGGTGCTTACAAT
Source organism: Pseudomonadota bacterium (assembly GCA_030529235.1). Taxonomy (GTDB): domain Bacteria; phylum Desulfobacterota; class Desulfovibrionia; order Desulfovibrionales; family Desulfomicrobiaceae; genus Desulfomicrobium. The sequence goes on along the minus strand of JAUMXF010000041.1, from coordinate 17,820 downwards.
CAGAATTGCGTCAATGTCTTGGGAGTCACCCCCCCAACTTGGCAAGGCCTTCTCGATGCAGTCAACGCCAAAGAAGGCTGGGTTCATACCATGTCCAATGATCCTCTGGAAAGGGTGCTTGGCAAGGCGGCCCTCACAGGAGGTGCAGTGATGTTCACCAGCTATGCCCCCTCTGAGGACGTATGTGCTCATGAAGGGTGGAGCAACCTCTGGGGATTTTACTACAAGACAGGCACCTCATATTTTGTCCCGATTTTCCGGAACACCAATATCTTCAGCAAATCGGTTTCACTGGGACGAGGGCTCGCTCCCGCTGCTGTCGTCCACAAAGGCAGAGGTGGCGACTCGAAAGTGGTTGCATCAACCAGTACAGGAGCTGTAGTGGAAATACCTTTCAATGAACCACATCCTATTCGGACGGGTCAGATATTCTGGCGCGAAAACTAACATTCTATATAAACGCGGGGCTTTTGCCCCGCGTTTGACTTTGCGTCACTCCCTTTCTAGAAGCAAATCATGCTGTCCCCTTGGCTTGACCGTCTGACTCCCCGGGCCACGTTACGCACCCGCATATTCACAGCCACATGTGTGTGGGGCGCTGTAGGCTGCTGTCTGGTCACCAGAGGGACTCTTCTCTTGGGACAGACGTCATGGCTCATGGGGGGGAGCATAATCCTGGCCAGCGCAACAGCGGGAATACTCAAAAGCAGAGCGGTATTCGATGGAGTAGCCAAGGAGATCGTAGAGCGTCTTCAGCGTAAACCCGGCCCAGCCTGTCTGGGGGGATTTTTTTCCGTCAGGAATTGGGGGCTTGTCTTCTGTATGATGCTGCTTGGAGGGATCGTCAAACGCTTGCCCATGCCCGATGAAATCAAAAGCGGCATCTACATCCTGGTCGGGAGCGGGCTTTTTTATTCCTGCCGAATTCTGTGGCACGCTTGGAGAAGCATGCTGTCTGAAAAATATCCGGATGCCGCACAGTCTTTGAGAGCTATCGCGCTCAATGAAGACGACGGCTCCACCAAGGCCGCCAACTGAACCATCTCACTCAAAAAATGGCCTCTGCGAGGCTGTGGCCATGCGGGCGCACACATCGCCCGGCTCAAGAGGAATATCGCTGCTGAGGATCTCTGTACCCGTCTCCGTGATCAGAACATCGTCCTCAAGCCGGATGCCGCCAAAACCCATATACTGCTCCACAGCCGCATAATTGATGAAGTCCGCATGGAGCCCCTGTTCCCGCCATCTGGCGATAAGTGCCGGGATAAAATACACACCGGGCTCCACAGTGACCACAAACCCCGCTTCCAACCTTCGGGCCAGCCGTAAACCGGATAATCCGAACTGCCCGCTGCGCTGAAATTCCTGATCATACCCGACAAAATCCTCTCCCAGACTTTCCATGTCGTGCACGTCAATCCCCAGCATATGTCCCAGACCGTGCGGAAAAAAGAGCGCATGCGCCCCGGCGGCCACAGCTTCCTCGATATCGCCGCGCATGAGACCCAATTCCCGAAGCCCGGCGGCCACAGCCCGCGCCGCGGCCAGATGACATTCCAGAAACGGCGCGCCCGGCTTCATATGTTTTATGCCTGCACGCTGGGCGCGCATGACTACCCCGTATACATCCCTCTGCCTGGAAGCAAAGTTTCCGTTTACAGGCAGAGTCCTCGTTATGTCCGAAGCGTAGCCCAAGGGAGAGCACACACCCGAATCCACCAGCAGCAGATCTCCCGCTGACAGAATCTGGTGATGTGCATGGTTGTGCAGAACCTGACCGCTGCGGGTGAGAATCATGGGGAAAGCCTCCATGCTCCCGCTGGCCGCGATCATGCCCTGAGCACGCCCATACAATTCCCGCTCAGTCACGCCGGGGCGGCAATGAGCCATGACCATCTCGTACATGCGGGCGGACAATTCCACCGCAGCACGAATCTCTTCCACCTCGGCGGCAGTCTTGATGCTGCGCTGAGCCACCACGTTCCGGATGAGTTCCGGTGAAGTCCCGGCTTCAACCTCTTCGGGAGACCGGCCCAAAGCATGACTCAACATCAATACCTGATCGGCGCGATATGCCGGCAGATGCCGCACCTGCCTTGAACGGCACCAATCGGAGAGGCACCGGAGCGGCAGAGTCCGCTCCACGCCCGCATTACATGCCAGCTCCTCCAGCGATGGAGCCGAACCACTCCAGATGACATCATCCAGCGAAGGCTCGTGGCCGAACAAAATTTCCTCGCCGGTATCGCAGTCAAGCCCCAGCGCCAGATCCGGCACATTCAAGCCGGCATAGTACGTAAAAGAGCCATCCTGCCGGAACGGATAGGTATTGGCCCGGTAATTCATACCCACCAGGGTGCTGCCCGGAAACAGTATCGCGCCGGCTCCCATGCGCCCCATGAGTTCCTTCCTGCGGGCGGAATATACAGAAGCTTCAAACATCAGGACTCCCTGTCGTATTCCAGTCTGTTGCGGCCATTCTGCTTGGCCCGGTACAAGGCGGCATCTGCCCGGCGCAGCATGGAGTCCAGCTTTTCATCCGTGATGGCGCACAGGCCGATACTCAATGTATAGCTCAAAGATAATTCCCCATACTCCATAAAACTTTCCGCCACATCAATGCGGAACTGATCCAAAACAGCATCCATATCCATGCCTTCATCCCGCAAAACAGCGCAAAACTCCTCACCTCCAAGCCGGACGACCATGCCGTGACTGCCAAACGATTCTTCAAGCTTGTTCCCTATATCTTTCAGGACGGCATCACCGGCTTCATGTCCATGTATGTCGTTTATTTTTTTGAAAGAATCTATATCAAACATGGCAAGAAAAACATCCTGGCCCATCTTTCTGGACTCTTCAATAAAAGATGGAGCATTCTGAAAAAGATAACGTCTGTTATATAATCCTGTCAGAAAATCTTTCTCTGAATATTCCTTTATTTCTTCTATATACTCCAATAGTTCTATATTCTGGGAAATACGGCAGTAGAATTCTTCACTGGAAAACGGTTTGGTCAGAAAGTCATTGGCGCCGCTCTTCAGAAAGCGGGTGGAAAGGGGCTCGTCTTCATGGCTGGAGACGCCGATAACGGCCATCTGCTCTTTGGCGTGCGTCTGCCGGACCTTGCGGAGAAACTGTACGCCATCCATTTCCGGCATTTCATAGTCGGCGATAATCAGCCGGATGTCCGGGTTATCCTGCAATACGCGAAGCCCCGATGCGCCTCCATCCGCTTCGAACACCTGGAACCGATGCACGCGCAGCAGCTTGGCGATCATCCCCCGCACCGATTCCGAGTCTTCAACCACCAGCACCTTGATATTCCTGTTGCGTAAAATGCGCCGGGCCTGGCTCACGGCGTATTGCAGACTGTCGTCCCCCTCCTTGATCACGTAATCCGCAATGTCCTTGGCCCACAGACGCTTGCGAAGCCGTTCCGAACACGCCGAAGCGAACACGATGACAGGCACATCGTATTTCAACACCAAGTCTACCACCTCGCCCTGAGGCGCGTCCGGCAGATTGAGATCCAGCATGGCCAGGTCAAAATCGTGCCCGTCCAGCAAAGTCTGTGTTTTTCCCAGAGAGTCGGCCGCAAACACCTGGCTGGGTATGTGGTGCCGCACTTTCTGCACCAGCAGGCGCAGAAACATCCGGCTGTCGTCAACCACGAGTATATTGGGAACAGACATGCAAGGTCCTTGATTTACAAAAATCAGATGGTTATTTTCGCAAAATGCCACGGAAAGTCCGCTGGCGGAAAAAACAACGCAAAATTCATTCCAGCGGAGAAAACATGATAACGCACTGGGTCCTCGCAGCCAATGGCGAACCCGCCTCATCCCCGCGCATACGGGCCGTCATCGCCGATGCCGACCGCGTGATCAGCGTGGACGGCGGCAGCCGGATGCTCGCCGCGCTGGGAGTGACGCCGCATCTGGCCGTGGGCGATATGGATTCCACACCGCCCGAACTGCTCACCCGGTACCGGGAAACGGGCGTGGAGCTTTTTCTGCATCCGGCCCGCAAGGACGCCACGGATCTGGAGCTGGCCCTGGAACTGGCGCTGAACGGGAAAGCGGGTCTTATCACCATTCTGGGAGCCACAGGCGGCCGTCTGGATCATACGTTGGGCAATCTGCTGCTTCTGGAGCATTGCCTGAAGCGAAACACCGCAGCCCGGATCATGGACGACATCCAGACCGTATATCTCACGGACGGTCTCTTGAACCTGCAGGGGCGGCCCGGCGACACGCTGTCCATCATCCCCGTGGGCGGCGATGCAAACGGCGTGACGCTGACCGGTCTTGAATATCCCCTTCAGGATGCCCACCTGCCCTTTGGCTCCTCCCAGGGGCTGAGCAACTTTTTCAGCGGGGAGAAAGCCTGCGTCCGGCTCCGTTCCGGACGGCTTCTGGTTTTTCACCTGCATGGGGATAGCGCTGCTCTTTGAAACGGCGGCCCCGCCCACGATCTTCCCGGCCGGCTATCTCTTCCCTCGGGATAGATTCAGGCACATCATCCGGCCCCCGCATGCCCGCACGTTTCTACAGCGCGCTTTCAAGGACCATGTTGTCCCGGTGCACGACCTCGCTGTGTGGACAGGGACCCAGCACTTTCTCAATCTCCACGCTGGACAGGCCCTGGATTCTGCGCAGATCCGCCGCCTTGAAATTGGTCAGGCCCACGCCCACGGAGGCGCCATCCAGATCGACGATGCTCACCAGAGCGCCGACGCCGAAATTTCCTTCCACGCGGACCACTCCGGCTGCCAGCAGGCTCTTGCCCCCGGTCTGAAGCGCCCGGGCGGCTCCCGCGTCCACGGCGATGGTTCCCGCCGGATCCAGATGATAGGCCAGCCAGAATTTCCGGCCCGTCAGCATCTTCCCGGTGGGGGCGACCCAGGTGCCCAGTTCTTCCAGATTGAAAACTCTCTCCAAGGCAAACTTTTCCTTGCCGGAAACAATAAGGGTCGGCACTCCCCGGCGTGCGGCCCGGCGCGCGGCCATGAGCTTGCTGAGCATGCCGCCGGTCCCGGCGCCGGTCTTGCCCCGGCACATGGCCTGAAGGTTCATCCCGGCTATGTCCTCAATGTACGGCACAAAGGCGGCATCGGGATTGGTGAGAGGATTGTCGCTGAAAACGCCGGGGGCGGAAGTCAGATTGACGACGAGATCCGCCTCCACCAGATTGGCGACCATGGCCGACAGGGCGTCATTATCGCCAAATTTCAGTTCCTGCACGGCCACGGTGTCATTCTCGTTGACAATGGGGATGACCCGCCACTCCAGCAGACGGCTCATGGTATTGCGGGCGTTCAGAAAACGTTCCCGGCTGCGCAGATCGTCCCTGGTCAGCAATATCTGGGCGGTGATCTTGCCGTAACGGCCGAAAGCCTCGTCATAGCCGTGCATGAGCCTGCTCTGCCCCACGGCCGAAGCGGCCTGTTTGTGCACCATGCAGGCCGGATCCTCACCGAGGACATGCCGGCCCGCTGCCACGGCGCCGGATGTGACCAGTATCAGATCGAGCCCCCGGTCGTGCAGGGCGGCCATCTGATCCGCCAACCGATTGATCACCCGCGGATCGAGGCCCTTGTCCGTGGTCAGCACCGCGCTGCCCACCTTGACGACTACCCGTCTGGCCTTCTCCAGCACCTGACGACGCCGCGAGTGCCAATCAATGTCCCGGCTCATCTCCATCCTCCCCCTCTTCAGCAGCCACCGTATCGTGATGCCTGGCCCACATGGCCGCCAGCACCTCTTCCACGCCCGCACCCTCCAGAGCGGACATGAACAGCACTCCCCGTCCGGAAAAAGCGGCCCGCATTTCCTCCAGACGCTCCTTGTCCAGCAGATCGATCTTGTTGATCACCCTGAGCTGGGGCTTTCCGGCCAAGGCGGGATCGAAGCGGCGCAGTTCCTCGTCCAGAATCTGAAATCCGGCCATGGGATTTTCAAGATGCACATCCTCGGCGCTCAATATGTGCACCAGAAACCGGGAACGCTCCACATGCCGCAGAAATGTATGCCCCAAGCCCAGACCGGTATGTGCGCCTTCGATGAGTCCCGGAATGTCCGCCACGATCAGCTTGCGTCCTTGATCATCCAGCACCACCCCCAGATTGGGCGTGAGCGTGGTGAAGGGATAGGCGGCGATCTTCGGCTTCGCGGCGGAAATGGCCGAAATGAAGGTGGACTTTCCCGCATTGGGCAGGCCGAGCAGCCCCACATCCGCAAAAACCTTGAGCTCCAGCCGAATGTATTTTTCCTCTCCGGCTTCACCGGGCTGGGCAAAACGCGGCACCTGCATGGTCGAGGACTTGAAATGCGCATTTCCCTTGCCGCCCCTGCCGCCGCGGGCCACGGGCAGTTCCTGGCCGTCACGGGTAAAATCGGCGATGAACGTTTCGCCGTCTTCCGTCTCCTCGTAGGCCTGAGTCCCCACGGGGACCTCGATGATCCGGTCCGCCCCGGCCCGCCCAAAACACAGCTTCCCCGCGCCGGGCCGCCCGTTCTCCGCTTCCTGCACCGCCGCATGACGGTAATCGTACAGGGTCAGCAGCTTGTCCGTGGCCCGCAGAATGACATCGCCGCCCTTGCCGCCGTCCCCGCCATCGGGACCGCCTCTGGGTACATACTTTTCCCGGCGGAAAGACACGCAGCCGTTACCGCCGTTCCCCGAACGGACAATAATCCGCGCCTCATCGACAAATCTCATGTTTCCCCCGCCCGCGCCACGCACGGGCAAACAAAAAGCCGCCCAAGAGAAATTCCCTTGCGGCGGCTTGAAAAGGCTGATTCCGGCAAAAAACTAGGCGGCAGGAACGATGCTGACCCTGGTCTTGACCTTGTTCTTGCGGGTATATTTTTCAAACTTCACAATCCCGTCAACGAGGGCGAAAAGCGTATAGTCCTTGCCCACGCCGACATTGATGCCGGGATGGACCTTGGTGCCGTGCTGCCGCACCAGAATGTTGCCCGCCAAAACCGTCTGGCCGCCGAACTTCTTCACGCCGAGCCGCTGACCGGCGCTGTCGCGTCCGTTGCGGGAACTTCCGCCTGCCTTTTTATGAGCCATATCTTCCTCCTGGGGCTGGAAGGCTGGATATCTCCTTCAGGCACCGTCACCGTGAAAACCCGGTTCTGGCCGGAAGAATTCCGCACAGCCTCCACAGAAAAATTGTGTTTTTCAACAAGCCGCTAGGCCTGGATGGAGGTTACCTTGAGCAGGGTAAAATCCTGACGATGCCCCTGTTTCCTCCGGTAATCCTTACGGCGTTTCTTCTTGAAGACAATGATCTTCTTGTCCCGGCCGTGATCAACCACTTCGCACTGCACGGAAGCCCCGGACACGAAAGGCTGCCCGACTTTCACGTCGGCTCCGGCGCCCACGAGCAGAATCTTGTCCAGAGTGATCGCCGAACCGGCCTGGGCGTCCATCCTGGCGACCTTCAGGCTGCGGCCTTCTTCCACGCGAAACTGTTTTCCGCCGGTTTCCACGATTGCAAACATTTTCCGACCTCCAAAATAGTGAATGACGTGGCTACCCCTTCCCAAGCGCCCCGTCAAGGCTTTCATACGCTGCGCCCGCAACCGCGGGAAAAATGAAAGAGGCCGCTCATAGGCCGAAACAAAGCGTGCCGTCAACA
>JAUMXF010000041.1:5656-10066 GCA_030529235.1 Pseudomonadota bacterium | reverse complement strand
GAGCACTTTCCCGGAACGCATGGGCACCGGCACAACACGATCCGGCGGGTGGAGTCCATGCGCCTCCCAGGCCCGCACCGCCAAGTGCCGCAGTAAAAATCCCAGTCCATGATCGTGGCCGAACTTGTACCCGTGAATCAGCTCCTTCAGCAGCCCCGCGTATGGCGCGTAAAAGGCCAACGCCGACCACGGCGGCGGACTGACCCGGCAGTTCAGGCACAGATACGGCGGCGCGGAGGCATCCGCGTAGCAGATGCCGCACCGCGGGCAGTATCCACCCTGCCGAAGCGACAGAAGGGCGTCACAATTTCCGCAGAGCAGCCCAGCCGCCGCAGGGACGGGCGTCAGGCAGACCTGACAACGCCCCTTAAGTAAGGCCGCCGTAACGAGGGAAAGCGGCCCGGGCATATCAGAACCCGCTCATCCGGGCCATGCGGGCCACGGCTTCGGCCGCCGCCGCATCCCGGGACAGGTCCGAAGGGCCGTCCAGACCGCGCAGCAGGACCGTGTCCACAATCTGAAAATGAAAAATTTCCAGAAAATAGCGCAAGGTGGGCAGAATACCGGCGAAAAGCTTCTCTCCGCGCGGCCGCCCGGCAATGAGCGTGATCCAGGCCGGAAGGGGCGGGCCGGTACATGGGCGCTCCCGGCGGACGGCGTAGCGGCTCTGGGCGCGATCCACCCAGGCTTTGGCCTGGGCCGGAAGATGGTAGAAATAAACCGGAGCGCACAGGGCCACGCCCGAAGCGGCCTCCAGCATGGAGAAAAGCTCTTCCGCATGGTCGCGGCCCGTCAGGATGCAACGGCCGGACCCGGCACAGCGTCCGCAACCCGTGCAGGGAAGGATTTCATAATCGCGCAGAAAATATGCGGCAGCGGGACGCACCAGTGAGGCCGCGAACAGGCGGGCCGCCGCTTCGGAATTGCCTCCGGCGCGCGGGCTCAGGGACAGCACCAGCGGAGAACTCACGGCCGGGCCTTGCGCGTGTACACGGCCCGGAGACACTCCCCGGCGGGATGCAGTTCCAGAGTCCAGTCCGTGGCGACATACAGGACGTTTTCCAACTGCGGGACCACTTCGGGACGCACCCAGAACACCTCCCGGTCTTTCCGGGAAAACCGCAGACGCCAACCGGCGTCCACGCCCACGTGTCAACACTGGCTCCGCAGATCGTGCTCGCCTTCGGGAATCATGGAAGCTCCATTCCGGCCCGCGCGCGGCTAGCGCACAAACTCGGTGAAAAACGGATTGTTCAGCTGCTCGGAGCCCACGGTGGTCTCCGGGCCATGCCCGGGATACACCACAGTGTCCGCGGGCAGGGAAAATATTTTAGAGCGGACGGAACGCGCAAGCTCCGCCTGGGACCCGCCAGAGAAATCCGTGCGTCCAACGGAGCGGTAAAACAGCAGATCACCCACGAAAACCGCGTTCAGATCAGGGAAATAAAAGGACAGACTGCCCGGACTGTGGCCCGGGGTGGACATGACCCGGCAGGATGCGCCCAGAAACTCCGTCTCCCCTTCAGTCAGAGGTTCGTAGGAAAAGGGCGGAGTGCGCGGCAATCCCATCATTCCGCCGCCGCCCAGCTCCGTGTCGAGCAGGTACGCATCCGCGGCACCCGCCCGCACGGTCGCGCCCGTGGCCGAGACAAGGGCCGCATTGCCCTGGATGTGGTCGAAATGCAGGTGCGTGTTCAGAATCACGTCCAGGCTCAATCCCGATCTGTCCAGAAAGGCCAGGATTTTCCCCGCTTCCCCGCCGGGATCGATCACCAGCGCCCTGGCCTCCGAATGTACGATGTAGCAATTGGTTTCGAGCGGCCCGAGCTGCATGACAGTCACGTTCATAATGGCTCCTTTTGTGCCGCCGTCTAGTCCGCTTCCGGGCAAAATTCAAACTCCCCCTGCGGCGTGACGCATGTCCGGCCCGGGACAGGCCGGGCATTCTGGACAAGGCCCGGACCTTGGGGCAAATGCCTGCCGAAACAAGGAACATGCCATGACCGACACCCCATCCGAAAACGGCGGCCTGCGGCGGCAGGACATCATCGAACACGAAGCCTTTCTCAGATCGGCACTGAAGACCTTCCTGCCCTTTTCCTCCTACAGCCTCATTTTTCCGACGGCTCCTCCGGAAAACGCGGCTCCGACCCCGGAACATCCGTGCGGCCGGGCCGAACTGGAAGAAGACCGGCTCATGCTGCCGCTGGTTCATGGAGGGACTCTGCTGGCCATTTTCGCGGCCAGAGGCGTAAGTCCGGACGAAATCCTCCCGGCCCTGCCCTATCTGCCCGTCATGGCGGGACTGTGCCTGGAGCAGATTCTGCTGCGCAAACAGGCCGTGACCGACCCTCTGACCGGCCTGTACAACAAGGCCAGCCTGCATCAGGCCCTGGTCCGGGAGATTTCGGGCATTCTGGGTTCAGCCATGCCCGGCCCCGGAGCCGTGGCCGACGATTCCCTGCACACCCACAGCGCCTGCTTCGGCCTCATGGTCGCCGATCTGGATCATTTCCGGCGCATCAACGAACACTACGGACATCTTTTCGGAGACGCTCTGCTGGTGCGCGCGGCCGATCGCCTGCGCCAGGTCTGTCCCAGCCAGGCCGTTCTCTGCCGTCTGGACGGCGACACTTTCGGCGTGCTCTGGCCCCAGGCTTCCCGGACCAGAATGGGCGAACTGGCGCATACAGCCGGCGCGGAACTAAGGCGCATCACGGCCCGATTCGAGCCGCTGCGCGAGGACGTCAATCTCTCGGCCTGCATCGGCTTCACCAACTATCCCCAGGATTTCCAGGGAACGCAGTTCCGCAGGGCCGCCGAGGAACAGGCCCGCATCGTGCTGGAAAAGGCCGAAACAGCCCTGGCCTCGGCCCAGGCCGGAGGCCGGGGGCAAATCTGTTCCTTCCGCCAGATCCTCTCCCAGAACGGCGCGGTCCTCGATGTCATGCCCATGAACCGGCTGGTGGTCAGCCTCGGCCGGAGCGTGGACGCGAGCGAGGGGCAGCGGTTCCTGATCCAGCCCCAGGCCGTCGGCGGGCCGGAAACCGCGCCGGAAACCCAGGGCAGCTTCATGGACCGTTACCCGGCCGCGTACAAGGCCGAAGTGTCTCTGGTGGATGTCCGGGATAACTGGTCCATCGCCGAGATTCTCGCCCAGACCGACTCCGCGTGGCCCGTCGAAAAGGGAGACCGGCTGGTCCTTCTGGAGGAACACGCGGGGCTTACGGAGCAGCTCTCCGTGGCGTCTGAAGACGAGACGCCCCATAAGGATCTGCTCACGGGCCTGTACCCGTACCGGGGTTTTCTGCAGGCGTGGCAGAGCGCCAGAGGCCGGGCCAAGACCTTCTGCATGGCGCTCATGCGTCTGGAGACGCCGCATGCCGAACGCTCGGCCGTGGACCGGATGCGCGAGGAGCAGTTTTTCCAGGCCCTGACCGGCCGGGCCGAAGAAATCTTCGGGGCCGGGACCCTGGGCGGCCGCTACAGCGTCAACTGCGTGGTCTACTATGTGCCGGACATGGACCACGAGCAGTGTGCGCGGGCCGTGCACGAGCTTTTTCAGGACGAACGTTTTGACGAGTTGGACACGACCGTGGGCATCGCGGGATTTCCTTTTCTGGACGCCACCCGCTCCGAAATTCTGGAAAACGCCCGCAAGGCTCTGGACCATGCGGGCATGCTCCACGGGGACAGGATCGCCTGCTTCGACTCCGTTTCCCTGAACATCAGCGCCGACCGGCTTTTCGCCCAGGGAGAAATCTACGACGCCATCGCCGAATACAAAAAGGCCCTGGCCGTGGACGAGAACAACTTCCTGGCCCGCAACTCCCTTGGCATCTGCTACGCGCGCCTGAACAAGTACGCCACGGCCCGGAGCACGTTTCAGACTCTGACCGAACGCTGGCCGGACCGGCACATGGCGCTCTACAATTTTGGCTATGTCTGTCTGAAGGACGGCGACTCCGAGGCCGCCCGGAAGGCTTTCGAGCAAGTACTCGCCATCGCGCCCGAGCATGTCTACGCCCAGATTCGCCTGGGGCTCATCGACGAGGAGGCGGGCAACCCCGACGCGGCCCGGGAGCGTTATCAGCGGATACTGGCCATGCCAGACGGCGAGCGTCTGGCCTGCCGTTATCTGGCCCGGCTGGCCTTCCGCCGGGGCGATCGGGAGACGGCACGGGAATACCTGCATCAGGCCGTGACCTCCGCGCCCCAGGACGCCCAGTCCTACCACCTGCTGGCCCGCATCTACCTCGATCAGGGCGACGATCCGGAAATCGCCGAGTCTCTGGCCCGGCAGAGCGTACAACTGCGGCCCGAGGTCCCGGCCTTCTGGGAAGTGCTCGCGGCAGCCCTGGAACAGCAGGGCAAAACGGCCGAAGCGCAACAGACCAGAATCAGCGCCGC
>JAUMXF010000041.1:0-5556 GCA_030529235.1 Pseudomonadota bacterium | reverse complement strand
AATCCGGGAATTTCCAGCCGTTTTTCCAGCCGGTGCAGGCCCCAGGAAGCCAGACTGACCATGATCAGGTAGTACACGCCCACCACCATGAACACCTCGGTGAAGCGGAAGGTCTCGCTGGCCACGATCTTGGCCTTGCCGGTCAGCTCGAAGCAGGTGACCACATAGGCCAGGGATGAATACTTGATCAGATAGACGATTTCATTGCCGCATCCGGGCAGGGCCCGGCGGAACGCCTGCGGCACGATGATGGTGACCAGCGTGCTCAGAGTGGAGAAGCCCAGGGCCTGGGCCGCCAGAATCTGGCCGCGCTTGATGGAGAGAAGGCCGCCGCGCACGTATTCGGAATGGTAGGCCGCGCTGCACAGGGTGAATCCCAGCACTGCCGCCGTGTACGGTTTGAAGTAGATGCCGATATTGGGCAGCCCGAAATAGAGGATGAAAAGCTGGATGACCAGGGGCGTACCCCGGAACAGGGCTGCGTAGCCGTTGGCCAGCGCTTTGACGGGACCGCCGCCGAAGGCCCGGCACGCGCCCACCAACACGCCAAAGGCCAGTCCCAGAACGGAAGATGGAATGATGAGCTTCAGGCTTATGAGCACACCCTCGTTCAGGACCGGCAGCAGGCGCTCCAGCAGAAATGCCAGTTCCCCGTTCATAGCCCTTCCATTTCCAGAATCCGCGAACAGAAATCCAGCGTCCGCGTGCCCGATCCTTCGGCCAGCAGTTCCCGCGGGCTGCCCTGCTCGATGATCCGGCCATCCTGCATGAACAGCACTTCATCGGCCAGGGCGCGGGTAAAGCCCATCTGGTGCGTGGCCATGACCATGGTCATGCCGTTCTGGGCCAGGCCCCGGATGACGGTCAGCACCTCGCTGACCAGCTCCGGATCCAGGGCGGAGGTAGGCTCGTCCAGCAGCATGACCTTGGGGTCCATGGCCAGGGCGCGGGCGATGGATACGCGCTGCTTCTGTCCGCCCGAAAGCTCCGCCGGGTAGAGCCGCTCCTTGTCGGCCAGTCCGACCCGATCCAGTTCGGCCCGGGCCCGCTCTGCGGCTTCCCGGCGCCCCATGCCGCGTACCTTGCGCAGGGCGATGCTGACGTTTTCAAGAGCGGTCAGATGATCGAACAGATTGAAATCCTGGAAAATCATGCCCACCTGCTGACGGAAGCGGCACAGTTCGCGGGATTTGCGCGGGTCCACCCTTCGACCGTCCAGCTCGATATCGCCCCGGTCGGGCGTGATCAGATGGTTCATACATTGCAGCAAAGTGCTTTTGCCGCCGCCGGACGGCCCGATGAGCACCTTCATTTCGCCTTCATACAGATCCAGACTGACGGATTTCAGAATCTCCCGCCCGCCCAGACTTTTGGAAATATCCCGCACCCGCATCAGCGGCGTCCGCGTGGTCGTGGTCATGAGTGCACGTAGCCCTTTATTCTGAGACGTTTTTCCAGGGCCCGCAGCAGGGCCACGCCGATCCAGGTCAGTATGAAATAGAGCACCGCCGCGCTCAGATACAGCGGCAGATGCTTGTAGGTCCGCGAGGCCACGAAATGGGTGCGGGCCATGATTTCGCTGGCCCCAAGGACAAAGGCCAGAGCGGAATCCTTCAGTATGATGGAGTACTCGTTGGACCAGCCGGGAATGGACAGCCGCAGGGCCTGGGGCAGAATGACCGACCGGATGGCCTGACTCCGGGACATGCCCAGAGCCAGAGCGGCCTTGAACTGCCCCTGAGACAGCCCGAGAATGGAGCCCCGGAAAATCTGGGACTGATACGCGCCACTGGTCATGCCCAGCACGATCGTGGCCGCAGCCAGGGCGCTCACGTTCCAGCCCAGAAAACTGAACAGACCGAAATAGAAAAGAAACAGAAGCACCAGAATGGGTACGCCGCGAAAGAACCAGACATAAAGTCCGCACAGCATCCGGGCCGGAGCGCGCCCATACACCTGTCCCACGGCCAGAGGCACGCCGATCAGAAGCCCCAGAAACATGGCCCCGACCACGGCGGCGACGGTAATGGCCGCGCCTTGCAGCACATAGGGCAGGGCATCGGCGAGGACGGCGATAGTTTCATTCATGTGTCCATCCTGAAAAGCCGGTGAGAGGCGGCCGGAATAGGCGGGTTGAGGATCAAGTCACAAAAAAACGGGAAGGCCAAGGGCCTCCCCGGGAAATCCAGCACGGGCGGAAGATTATTTGTTGAGATGCTTGGAGATCAGCTCTTCCCAGTACGGATCGGCCTTCAGCATCTCAAAGCCCTTGTTCAGCGTATCCAGCAGTTCCTGATCTTCCTTGCGTACCGCGGCGCCAAACTCTTCCACCTCACCGAAAGCGCCGATGATCTGGACATTCTTTTTGCACTCGGCGTCACGGGCGGGCGGATAGTTCATGGCGGCGGCATCGATGCGGCCGTTGACCACATCTTCCACGGCCATGGGCGCGGAGTCGTAATAGCGGATTTCAAACTTCCAGCCGCGTTTCTTCTTTTCGTCCTCCATCCATTTGGCCTCGGACGTACCGGCCTGCATGCCCACGACCACGTCCCTGCCATAGATGTCGTCGGCCTTCAGTTCGGAACCCTTTTTGGTCACGAACACGTTCTTCACTTCCCAGTAGGGGCGCGTGAAGTTCACCTTGGCCGCCCGTTCGGGGGTAATGCTCATGCCGGAGCAGATGAAATCGATTTTCTTGGCCAGCAGATTGGGGATGATACCGTCCCAGTCCACAGGAACATGCTTGACCGTGAACCCCATCTTCGCGGCGATCCAGTCCACGGCGTCCACGTCGAACCCGCTGGGCTTGCCGCTCTGGTCCACATAGGCGAAAGGCGGATAGTTGGCGTCGATGCCGTTGATCAGGACTTTCTCCTGAGCCAGGCCGTTTCCGGCGGCCATGCACACAAGGCAGACGATCAGCAAAGCGGCTCGTTTCAGCATGTTCTCCATCCTCGTGAAAGTGTTTGGTGAAATGGGGCCTCGCGCGGCGCGAAGCGGAATGAGTTTCTCCGGCGCATCCTCGTACCGGAAGATGTTCCGGTAGCCGCATCCCGCAAAAATCGCAACTTTGTTCCTCAACATGCGCTCTGGAGCCAGCCCTGATGATCGCCCGTTTCCCGCATTTTATGTGCGTGCCGGAAGCGCCATGGGTGCAGGCTCCCTGCGCATGACCCGGGCTGTTTTGCATGATTTCTTGACATCGCCGCCATTTTCATTTTAGGCGGCTCCAGCCTGCGGACGACAGGGGCCCTTCATGGGAGGCGGCTTCGATGTCCAGAGCGGGCGGCAGCCCGCGATTTTTTTTACCCTTTTTTTCCGGAGTTATTGTTTTGGCTACGAACATCTATGTTGGAAATCTGTCCTGGTCCACCACCGATGCGGACCTCCGTTCCCTCTTTGCCCAGTATGGTGAGGTGGCTTCGGCCCACGTCATCGAAGACCGCGCCACCGGCCGTTCCCGTGGTTTCGGCTTTGTCGAGATGGACGAGGAAGGCGCACGCAAGGCCATTGCCGCCATCAACGGTACCGATTTCCAGGGCCGCACCCTGAAGGTCAACGAGTCCCAGCCCCGCGAAAGCCGTCCGCGCTACTGATTTTTACTTCTCGAAGCGGAGATTTCGAAAGGCCCTCGTCCTTGCCGGACGGGGGTCTTTTTCGTGATCCCCGGCGCACTCTTCCCGTCTCCCGATCCCGGAACGCAAAAAGCCGATGCGCAGTGAACTCCGCACCGGACGGATAAATCTCCTTCCGGCCGGAAAACACAACCGGCCCGACGCCGGTCATTTTCTCGATGGAGCCGGCCGTCCTTTGGCTTTGGTGAACACCAGAGTTCCTTCCTTGCCCCGGCGGTTGAACATGGAGAGCACTTTTTCCGCCTCCTGAAAAGGCAGGGAGACAAAGGAAAAGGTGTCCATGATCTGAATGTCCCAGACCTTGCGGGACGGAATGTGACAGTTCGCGTCCAGAAAGGAGAGCAGCCGCTTCGGAGTCAGTCCGTCCTTGCGCCCCTGGGCCACGAACAGGCGGGTTTTGCCCTTTCTGTCCATGACCGAGGCGTCGTTGATTTCCTTGTAGTTGGAGGCGTCCAGCTCTTCCTGAAACATGTATTGCAGCAGCGCGGCCAGGGTTTCGCGGGGTTTGCTCTGCTCCAGCAGTTCCTGAGCCATGCCCAGAAACTCCAGTTCCGGCTCCGTGGCCACAATGGCCTGCAACTCGGCGCGGATGCGTTCCTTCTTCATGCTGATCAGCTCGCTGACCTTGGGCAGCCGGGCCTTGCGGATGTCGGTTTTGGCCTGTCTGCTGATGAACTGCAGGCGGCGGTATTCCGAGGGCGTGATGAAGGTGATGGCAATGCCCTGCTTGCCCGCCCGGCCTGTGCGGCCCACGCGGTGCACATAGGATTCCGGATCGTGGGGCAGGTCGTAATTGATGACGTGGGTCAGGTCGCGCACGTCGATGCCGCGTGCGGCCACGTCCGTGGCCACCAGGATGGTGATCAGCCGTTTTCTGAATTTACCCAGGATCTTTTCGCGCAGACTCTGGGAAATGTCGCCGTGCAAGGTGTCGGCGTCGTAGCCGCGCTCCTGCAGGCGCTGTGAAACCATGTCCGCATCGACCTTGGTCCGGGCGAAGACCAGGCCATAGAAATCCTCGTCCATGTCGATGATCCGGCACAGGGCCTCGAACTTGTCCCCGGCCGAAACCTCGAAATAGATCTGGTCCGTCTGGGCGGTCGTGAGCTGGCCGGAAACAGCCTGGATGACCTGATAGTCGCCCATGTATTTTTTGGCGATCCGCAGAATTTCGGCGGGCATGGTCGCGGAAAAAAGCATGGTGCGCTTGTCCGGGGCCGTCTGATCCATGATTTCGCGCACATCCTCCAGAAAGCCCATGTTCAGCATCTCGTCGGCTTCGTCCAGAACCAGAAAGTCAATGCCCGAGACATCGAGACTTCCCCGGCGCAGATGGTCCAGTACCCGGCCCGGAGTGCCGACCACCACGGATACGCCTTTCCTGAGGTTGCGCAGCTGGATCTCCATGGATTGTCCGCCGTAGATGGGCGTCACGCTGACGGCGCGGCCGCCGCGCAGGGAGTTGATTTCCTCGGCCACCTGAATGGCCAGCTCCCGGGTGGGGGTCAGCACCAGCGCCTGCACCGAGCGGGAGGTCTGATCCAGCAATTCCAGCAGCGGCAGCCCGAAGGCCGCCGTTTTGCCCGTGCCCGTCTGGGCCTGGGCCACGATGTCAGCCTCTCCCGACAGCACGGCGGGGATGGCCTGGATCTGAATGGGCGTGGGCTCCTCGAAACCCTTGCGGGCCAGAGCTTCAATGGTCAGGGCGGAAAGGCCCAGTTCGGCGAAAGTGGTCATGAATATTCCTTCGCGGATTTGCTCCGCGCGCCGTGCATGAAAGTAATCACGGCGGGATTGCGCATATGTTTCTGAAGGCCCGCGGGAAGTCTGAAAGGCGGGAAGCGGAAAGACAACAGATGAAATCCGGAGAGGCCACGTATGCCAAAGGGGGCTGACTGGCAATGAAAAATCCGGGCGA
>JAUMXF010000040.1 GCA_030529235.1 Pseudomonadota bacterium | reverse complement strand
TGCTGAGTATGGCCGCTGTGCTCCTTTGGGCGCGGAAAAGCCGCCACATTCCGGGACTTGAGTGGTCCGCCGGGGCGACATCCGTTCTGGCCTGCGCCGTCTTCGTGTGGCTGAACGCGGCCACGGCCAGGGCTGCGCATTTCTGGGCCGAAGTGCCGTACACTTTCGGCGGCCTGCTCAGGTCGCCCCTGCTGCAGGCGGTCTGGTCCCTGCTGTGGGCTTTGAGCGCCTTGGCATGCATGGTCTCCGGGTGGAGGAAGGAACGGCGCGAACGCTGGCTGGCCGGAGCCGTGCTGCTGGGCATGGTGGTGGTCAAACTTTTTCTGGTGGACCTGTCCGGCCGGGGCACCATCCCCCGCATCGTCTCATTTCTGGCCGTTGGCCTGCTCATGCTGGTGGTGGGATATTTCTGCCCTTTGCCGCCCCGAAAGAAGGAACAATGACGCGCCGAATCTGCTTTTTCACTCCGCGCACGGGGCGTGGATGTCCATCCGGCGCGGGTATCCGCTGTTTTGTACTCAACATCCAATCTGTAAGGAGATTCCGATGAAACCTCAGGATGTCACCAACGGACCGGGCGAGCACGCCATTTTCATGGTTTTCGGTTTGCGGGACGAAAAGGGCGCACTGAACCAGGTGAAGGAGATGTGCGCCGATTTTCCGGTTGTGGCCAGAAGCCTGCGTACACGTCTGCCCGCCTCGGCCGTCAGCTGCGTCATGGGATTCGGTTCGGAGGCGTGGGACAGGCTTTTTCCCGGACGGGGGAAGCCGAAAGAACTGGAAGTGTTCCGGGAAATACGGGGCTCGAAACACACGGCTGTCTCCACGCCGGGCGATCTTTTCTTTCATATCCGGGCCGCCAGAATGGACGTCTGCCACGAGGCCGCATCCATAATCAGCGCCAAACTCCGGGGAGCGGTCACTCACATCGATGAAGTGCACGGCTTCCGTTATTTCGACGGCCGGGCCATCATCGGTTTCGTGGACGGCACGGAAAACCCGGAAGACGAGGAGCGCTTCGCGTCCGCCGTCATCGGCGAGGAGGACGCTTCTTTCGCGGGAGGCAGTTACGCCTTCGTACAGAAATACATGCACAATATGGAGGCCTGGAACGCTCTGTCCACGGAGGAACAGGAGAAGGCCATCGGCAGAAGAAAATTCGATGATGTGGAACTGGACGACGAGGAGAAACCCGAAAATGCACATAATGCCGTGACCAATATCGAGGACGCGGACGGGAACGAGCTCAAGATAGTCCGGGCCAACATGCCGTTTTCCAATCCTGCCAAAGGGGAGTTCGGCACCTATTTTATCGGATACGCGGGCACTTTTTCCACCACGCGCAAGATGTTGGAAAATATGTTCATAGGCGAGCCGGAGGGCAATACCGACCGCCTGCTCGATTTCAGCACGGCGGTCACTGGAACGCTTTTCTTTGTGCCGTCAACGGAAATGCTGGAAGAACTGGGCGAGGAAGAGGGCTGATTTTTCAGATTTGGGTGCTGCGATTGTCAGATCAGGTCGAGACAGCCTGAAGCGATTTCGTCAGTAAACATACGGCAGGTGGCATTGAAAGCTTCTGTCTTGGTCGACGGGAATGAGCCTAAAGCCGCCGGGTGATTTCGTAGTGGTTGATGACGATTTTGGACACGTAATCCACAGTTTCGCCGAAATTGGGTATGCGCCCGAAGGATGCGTATACGCCGGAAGGATAGGACGTGTTGCCGGGGCCCGCGTTGTATCCGGCTGTGGCGGCCAGAATGTTGCCGTTTCGGGCACGCAGGTTTTCCGCCATCATGCGGACCATGGCCCCGATGCTGTGCTCGTAGAGAACGCGCTGGTCGAATTTTTCCAGAAAAACCACATCCTGCGGATTGAAAATGGACCGTCCGGTAAAGTTTTCCTGCAGGTATTGCCGGGCGTTGTCGCGCGCCTGACTGTATTCGCTCTGAAGTTTTTCCATGCTCTGCAGCGTCGTCAGATACGCCTTGGCGTTGGTTACGGGTTTTCCGGCGGCCAGAGTATTCAGGATGGCGCGCAGGGTTTTGGACGGGCTGTTGAACAGCGTGGAGTTTTCCCGGCGCAGGGTTCTGGTCCGGGTGCGGAGTTGGGCCGCCCGCTCGAATTCCGGCTCCAGCTCCGGCTTGCGCGCTAAGCCCGGCGGCAGCTTGTGGGCGTCGGCGCAGACCAGACCGTAGGTGCGGGCCGTAGGAGCGATGAACTGGCATGGTCCCACGGCCAGGGCCGAGGACACGGCGAATTCGTAGAAAAAGGATTCGGCCATGATCTGTCCCATGATCCAGCAGGGATCCACAGGATGGATGGCGGCGTGGCTTACGGCGGCCTGAACCACGTGGCGGGCTATTTCCGTGACCCGGACATGCATGTCGATGCGGCTCAAGGGAAGCTTCCAGACAGGAAGATTGGCCGTCGGGTAGGTGTCGAAAAGAAAATTGAGCACCGCCCGGGCCAGAGTGGCGTCGAATCCGGGAGTGGAAATTCTGGCCAGCAGAAGTGCCGGATCCTTGTCCTGAATGATCCGGATTTCGGGCTGGTCCGAAAGGGCGGCCTCCTCGGCCCGGGCCGTGCCGGCCATGAAAAAAAGCGGCGCCAGAGATGCCTTGAGCAGGGTACGGCGGGATGTGTTCATGATTGCGTTTCGTTCAGGGATACGCGGGCCACGACCTTGCGGAAGTAGGCGTCGTTTTCTTCCAGCAGAAGCCCGCCGAAACGGATTCTGGCCGTGGTCATGAGCATGTCGATTTTGCGGATCTGGCGTACTTTCCGGGCTTCGTCCGTCTCCCGTTCCAGGCATTCGATCAGGGAATGGATATCCTTCTGGGCCTGGATTTCTTCGGGCACATAACCCGCGTTTTTAAGGACGGTGTAGGCCATGCGTAGGTGCTCCGGCACGAGAGGTCCGTCCTCAGGCGGCAGAGGACGGCCCTGGCCGGCAAGGCCGTCGAACGCCCCCTGGCGCTGAGCGTCGAGAATGGCCCGCTCGGCCAGTTCCGCCAGAATGTTCATGATATTACAGGAGCTCCTGAACCAAGTGGCGGAAGCTGTCCCCGGAAATAATCCCTATATGGTCTAGCACTTTTTTCCCGCTGCGGTCATAGATGACGGTTCTGGGGATGGAACTGATGGACAGCATGGCGCTTATTTCCCGGTTGTCCAGATAGATGGGGAAATTTACCTTGTGCCGGGCGATGAAGTTTTCCACGGGCCGGACATTGTTGTCCACGGAGATGCCGATGATCGTCAGGTCCTTTTCCGGAAACTGGTTCCTCAGAGCGACAATGCCCGGAAATTCCTGCACGCAGGGAGCGCACCAGGTGGCCCAGTAATTGATGATGAGCACTTTTCCCTTGCTGGCTTCGGTCAGGGTGTGCAGCTCCTTGATGCCGATCTGCTTCACGCCTGCGGCCAAAGCCGGGGTGGACAGAATCAGGGTCAGCAGAAGAAGGACAAGTATATTGCGCAGCTTCATGAGAGTTCCTTGAGGATTTTCTGTAAAAGGTTGTAAGGGGAGTTTCCCGGCTAGCCTGATTGGCATTCGGACGTCAACGCTCCGAAAGGAGCTGCTTGCCGGGGTCTGCAAAGTTTCAAAACCATATGCGGGGCGAGGCATGAGCAGGTTCATCAGTAAAAAAGTGACGGTGGAGGAGCCGGACGCGACCATGATTTTTCGTCCGGGACAGTTCAGACGCCCGCCGTTTCGCTTGGAAGAGAAGAATATCTATCTCGTCGGCATGCGGGCCAGCGGCAAGAGCACGGTGGGAAAGGCTTTGGCCGCTGTCCTTGGATGCGGTTTCGCGGACACGGACGCGATGGTCGCGGCGCAGGCCGGGGAAAGCATTGATTCCCTTGTCGCCCGGCACGGCTGGGAGCATTTCCGGGAGATGGAAAAACAGGCCTTGTCCGAGTCCGCCGGGCTGCCGGGCAAGGTCGTAGGCACGGGCGGCGGGGCTGTCCTGGCGGAAGAAAACCGTCGGCAGATGGAAAAAACAGGCGTTATTTTTTATCTGGCCGCCGACGCGGCTCTCCTGACCCGGCGGCTTCTGGCCGATCCGCAGTCGGAGCAGCGGCCGGCTCTGACCGCGCTGGATCTTCATGATGAAGTGATTTCGGTCATGTCCGAACGCGAACCTTTGTACATGGCCTGCATGGATCATATGTTGCAAGCGCACCGGGAGGTGGATCAGCTGGTCGACGATATTCTGGTGGCTCTTGGACTCAAGGAATGGGATTATACCCAGAAGGAGCGGATTCTTGACCGATACTGAGGGCAAGGGTTCAGATGCGGGCCACAGCCAGAAACGCGGCATGCAGGGACGCTGCCAGGACGGCGAAAATCCGTCGCGAATTATCCGCGGAGAGTCCGAAAAGTTTATACCGCAGCAAGCCGTGAGGACATCTGGACAGACAGTCTCCGCATAGCGAGCAGGACAGGCCGGGCCGTCCGGCATCGAGATCGGCCGGGGTCAGGGCGTTGTACCGGCAGGCTTTGACGCAGGCGCCGCAGCGCGTGCATCCGTCATCCATGTGGACCCGCCAGGGCAGCACCCGGCCCGCCAGATTGGCCGCAAGACCCACGGGACACCAGACCGTGCAGTGAGCCATGACGCCGTTTCGTCTGGAATAAAGGACCATGACCAGTATTCCGGCCAGACCGAAGGTTGCCGCCGCGCCGAGGGCTGTCAAACCCGAAACCCCGAAATGTCTGAGCAGAAGCGGAACGAGGACGGCCAGGCTCAGCATCGCCGCGCGCAGACGGCGGGTCCAGCCGGGCAGCGGGCGCGGCCTTCCGGAAGCCAGCCGGGACAAACGGTCGTCCCAGGCTCCGAAATAGCAGAGATGGCTGCACCAGGCCGAGCCCAGCAGAAGCAGGGACGTGCCGAACAGAATGAGCATGAAAAAGCCTTCGCCGCGGTACAGGGGGCCGGACAGGATCAGGGCCGGCACGGGCAGGTGCAGGCCGCCGGTCATGAGAAATCGGGTCCATCCGGCTAGGCCGAGGACCAGCTGGCCGAAAAAGACCAGAGAAAAGAAAGTCCAGGCCAGAGACCGCGCGCGGGCGCTCTGCGACCCAAGGAGCCATACGGCCAGAATACTGGCGTAAAGGGCGAAGCAGACTATCCAGAACGGGCCGGACGCGGGGAAAAAGCGTTCTCCGAGCAGCAGCGGCACGGGAGCTTTGTGCCGGGCCAGGAGTAGTATGGCGGCAGTGAGCATGAAGGCGGCTGTCCGGACCCAGGCTGCGCCGGTCATACTGCTTGCCTCGCCGCGCCGTATCAGCAGGGCGGTCAGGGCGGCATGGGCCAGACAGACCGTTCCCAGAATGGCGGCCAGACGCATCCAGGGCTCTTGTGTCAGGATTCTCCACTGAATCAGGTGCGCGGTCAGACTGGTCCAGAGGGCGGTTGCGGCCAGAGCGCCCAGAACGAGGAGCGGCCGCGGCAGAAGACGCGGGAAAAATGCGGCGGCCGGGGGAAGAAGGGCCGGCAGGGCCAGCCACGGACCGCCGGAGCGCAGAAAATGCGCCGCCGTGACCATGCCGCACAGAAAGAGAAGTATCCGCGCGGCCGTGCTCATGGCCGGACCAGACGGTCGAAGTTTTCTTGGCCCATGTCGCGGATCAGATCGCCCAGCCGCTGGCCCGCCCCGTACCGGTTCATGAGGACGGCCAGTGTCGTGGACAGGATGTGCAGGGCGTCCTTTTCGGAGAAAAATCCCAGTTCGTGGGCCAGACGTGGATGGCGCCCTAGTTTGCCGCCGAGCAGCACGCGGTAGCCTTGCCCGCTCATCTCAAGCGCCGATGCCGGACAGACCCGGACGCAGGCTGCGCAGCCCAGACACCGGGCCGTATCGAGACGGATTTCCTGATCCAGCTTCAGGGCGTCTTCGGCGCAGGCTGACAGGCATTGCCCGCAGGCTGTGCATTTTTCCGGATGTACGCTGAGCCGGGCTGTGGCGATGAGCCCGAAATCCGCGATATGGGGCCTGACGCAGCCGTTGGCGCAGGATGCGGCTGCGATGCGGAAGTGGTGATGGCGGCGGGGAGACGCGTACCGCTTGAGCAGAAAATCAGGCCAGCCGCTGGCGGCCACGGCTGCTTCCAGTCTGGCGGAGAGTTCCGCCGTGAACACGGCGCGGGGGCACGAGGTCTGGCAGGTCTTGATGGCGGACGCGTGCATGACGGCACCATGGATTGGAGTCGGATGGGAATCCTTGACCCGCGTCAAAAATTCCCGTTCTTGTGTGTGGGAAATCAGCCGAGAGTGATGATGAAAGGCACGGCGTGCAGCGTCTTGGAAATCTCCCGGGTGGGCGAAAAGGACCAGGACGTGGCGGGACGGCCGATTTTTCCGGCCAGCTCGCCGGCAAGGCGGCCCATGGCCAAAAGCGGGTGGCGGGAAAAAACCTGGGGCAGGCCGTAGGTCAGGTTGCAGGCCAGGCATTTCCCGGGACGCTGCTCCAGATGCAGGAGAAAGTGCAGCTCCGAGGGTGTTGCGGCCTCGAATCTGAGCCTGATGTCGTAGGCGCCTTCGGCCGCGTCGCCGTACATGGCCTCGAAGAATGCGTCGCTTTTTTCCAGGGGGAAGATTTCATCCAGATAGTCCGGGGTGAAAATCTGCGTGGGATCGGTCATGCTGTACTCCTGTTGTCGGTTTCGCCGTGTCCTATGCGCGGCGGACAGTTGCGGTCAAGAACGGGGTTGGCTCCGGGAGAGAAAGAGATGCAGGACAAAATCGACGATCTTGAAATCAGTGTATTCTATTTGCAGAAAACGGTTGATGACCTGAATGCTGTCATCATAGAACAACAGAAAGAACTCCGGGAACTGGGGCGGATGGTGAAACTTCTGGGGAAAAAGCTCCATGAGATATCCGTTTCGCGGGCGGAGCCGTCCCCCGATGAGAGGCCGCCCCATTACTGATCCCGACCCGAAGGAGAAAACATGACCACGACTCATTCCTCCCTTCCGGGAGGGGAGGGGTCGGATGCGCAGATGGTGCAGTCTCTGCGCTCCGTCTTACAGCAGATCGAAGAGCTGCCGTCCCTGCCGTCGGTGGCCAATGCCGTTCTGGATCATATCCTCAAGCAGGATTACAACTATGCGAAGCTGGCCCGGCTCATTGAATCCGACCCCTCGCTGACGCTCAAGATCATCCAGCATGCCAATCTGGCGACCTACTCCGGCCGGAGCCAGGTGACCGGGATCGAGCAGGCCTTAAACCGCCTGGGCAGCAGAACGGTGCAAACCCTGCTGCTGTCAGCGCTGATCCGCGACTCTCTCATTCAGGGAAACAGAATCGAAGAGGAAGAGCAGCGGGGACTCTGGAAGCACTCTCTGGGCACGGCCGTGTACGCGGCCCTTGTCGCGGAGAAAGCGAATCCGGAACTGGCCGGAGAAGCTTTTGTGGCCGGCCTTCTGCACGATATCGGGCGGATTTTTCTGCACAGCTACGTCAACCGGGACCATGTCCGCGTCTGCCGGCGTATGGAGGAGTTGCGGGAATGCGTGGTGGACTCGGAACGGGCGGTTCTGGGTACGGACCACGCATACATAGGACGGTGGATCGCCCAGAAATGGCGGCTGCCGGAATCCATGCTGAACGCCATTTCCATGCATCACGACGATGTTTCCTCTCTGCGCGAATCAGGAGACATTCTGGCAATGGTGGTTTCTCTGGCCAACCTTCTGACTCACGTCACCCTGCCGGGCGACGCGGGGTGGAATGCCTCGGAGCAGCCGCGTCACAAGGAATTGTGCGAAGTTCTCAGGCTCACGGAACAGGATGTTCAGGAGATTCACGAAGCGTTCATGCCCGCATTCGCCGAGCGGGCGAAAGTATTTGATCTGGAAGGTGATCAGGTCGCGCTTTTTCTTTCTTCCCTGCAAAAAGCCAATCAGCGGCTCATGAGGATCAGTCTGGAGCTGGACCAGACCCAGAAGGGCCTGGAGCTTTCCAACCGTTTCGCCATGCTCGGTTCCACGGCCAGCCTTAAAATGAGCAAGGCCCAGACCGCCGAGCATGTTTTCGATTCCGTGGGCACATGCATGGTCGAGGCTGTGGGGGTCAAAAAAGGGTTCGCGTACTGGGTTGTCCCCGAGAGCAGAGTATTGCAGGGAGTCATCTGGAGCGGAGAAGGCGGGCGGCGGCACGTGTCTTTTTCTCTGGATGGCGAAGGCAAGCCGGACTTCAGCACGGGGCCGACACTGCCGGATTCCCTCAGGGCGCTGGCCGGCTCACATTCCGAGCGCTGCGCCGCATCTTCCCACATGGACCGGGAACTGTGGCTCAAACAGTTTTTCATGGTTCGCGGATACTATATCTTCCCGCTGATAGGATCGGATTTCACGGGAGAAATGTGCATCCTGCGGATGCCGGACACAAGCCCCAAAATGACTTCCCAGGAATACATGGGGTACTCTCAGGTTTCCTGTATGGCCTCGGCCGCGCTGGACCGGCTGCGGCTTTTCGACAATCTGCAGGCCAGAGCCGATGAGCTGGCCAGAGCCCTGTGGAAAAATCAGCAGATCAGCCTGCAACTGCTTCAGACGGAACGTCTGGCTGCTGTAGGGCAGTTGGCCGCGGGCGCGGCCCATGAAATCAACAATCCGCTGGCCATTATCTCCGCTCGCACCCAGATGCTGGAGAACCGGGAGCAGGACGAAAAAAAACGCCGCGATCTGCGACAGATTTCGCAGCAGATCGAGCGTATTTCCATCATTTTGAGAAACCTCATGGGGTTTGCCCGGCCCAATGCGCCACAGGTCACGAATATCGATCTGAACGGGCTGCTGGAGAAAATCATCGGCCTGGTGGAGTCTGTTTTCCGGAGACACCGCATCAGCATCAAAAGACAGTTCGATTCATCTCTGCCCCGCATTCCCGGCGATGCCAACCAGCTGGAGCAGGTTTTTCTGAATCTGGCGATCAATGCCCTGCATGCCATGGAAAAGTCCGGAGGAATGCTGGTTGTCAGCACTGCGTTTGTGGAGAACGGCAAACGGGTTCGCGCGGCCATAAAGGACACCGGAGTGGGAATCGCTCCGGAAAATCTGCAGCGCATCTTCGACCCGTTCTTCACCACCAAGGCCGAGGGGCAGGGCACCGGACTCGGACTCTCCACGGCCTACGGCATCGTCGCCAATCATTATGGCGAAATCACCGTACACAGCGAACTGGGGAAAGGAACGGAAGTGTGCGTTGTGCTGCCGACTGTCTCCACGCTCGATGGCAAAGCTTCGAAACCCGCGTCCTGACATGCCTGACCGCGCCGACTGCACTCTGGAAAATCCGTGAACTCCGTATCCGTTCTGCTCGCCGCCGCAGGCGGAGCGGCGGGGGCGGCTCTCCGGTTCTGCCTGGCGGAATTTATGCTGCGCCATACCGCCGGGTGCCGTTTCCCGGTGGCCACTTTCGCGGCGAACCTGGCGGGCTGTCTTCTGGCCGGTCTGTTGAGCGGCCTTGCGGACAGGTATGGTTTTCTTTCGGTTCAGGAGCGGGTTTTTCTTTTCACCGGCCTCCTGGGCGGGTTCACCACCTTTTCCGCCTTTGGTCTGGAAACGTTTACCCTGTTGCGCCAGCACGGATTTTTTCCGGCCGCGGGATATGTGCTGGGGAGCGTTTGCTGTGGCCTGCTCCTTGTATGGCTTGGTTTCCATCTTGCCGCCATGCGCCGGTGAACGGCCTCCCGGCGCGGCCGTAACCGCAAACCCGAAAGAACGATGACCCTGCTCGCCTCCTCTCTTTTCTGTCTGTTGCTGGTTCTGTCCTTTGCCACCCATTTGTTTTCGCTGCCCGCCAACTGGCTGCTCCTGCTGGTCATCGCCGGATGGGCGGCCTGGGCGCCGGACGTAAGCGTTTCCCTGACACACTGGCTTTTTTTACTCGGCCTCGCGGCCGCGGCCGAGGTGATGGAGTTTCTGGGGCAATACTGGAGTGCGGGAAAGTACGGGGCCTCCAAAGCCGGGAACTGGGGTTCCCTGGCCGGGGCGATCATCGGAGCCTTTCTGGGAATTCCGTTTTTCTTCGGTCTGGGGGCGCTGCCCTGCGCTCTGGCCGGAGCTTACGGCGGGTGCCTGCTGGTCGAGCTCTCACGCAAGCGGCCGCTCCACGAAGCCAAAAAGGCAGCCACTGGCGCACTGCTGGGGAAAGTATGGGGATTTGCAGGAAAAATCGCTGCCGGGGCGGTTATTCTGTACCAGGGAATACGGCTGGCATAGGGCGAGATCCGGTCCGGCGCGTGGGCTGGCGCGAAGCGGTGAGGATATGTTTTCCGGAAAGCGAAAGATGCCGGCCGGGTTTTCTCTCCCTGTCCGGGGTTATGATTTTTCCCGGCCGGCGCGCAGTTTGGGATTGTTTTTGTGCCGGTCCCGGTCCCGTGCGGTTTTCTTCTCCAGATTGCGCCGCATGGCCTCGGTCAGATCCACTCCGGTCTGGTTGGCGATGCAGGTCAGCACGAAAAGTACGTCGGCCAGTTCATCGGCCAGATCGGTCTTGTCGCTGTCCTTGAAGCTCTGGTCGCCGTAGCGGCGGGTCATGATCCGGGCCACCTCCCCCACTTCCTCCATGAGGATGCCCAGATTGGTCAGTTCCGAGAAATAGCGGACGCCGATGTCCCGGACCCACTGATCGACTTCCTCCTGCAACTGCCGCATGGCGTCTCCTGTTCGTTTAGTTTATTGTGGAGCCATCAAGAGCCCTGAATTCCCTATTCCGACCGCATGACAGCGGAGCCCGCACATGCGTCGCCTTCTTCCACGCCTTCCAGCCAGAACCGCAGCTGCGCCGTCCGTGCCTCCGTCAGGTCTGCCAGGATTTCTTCCGCGCATACCGGGTAGACGCTGCCGTACATGGCCTGTTTGTCCGGCAGGGGAAAGCGGGCCTCCAGATGCGCGTCCCGGAACTGAATCCAGGCGCGTTGGGCGGATTTCAGCTTGGCCAGAAATTCCGGCTCGCTTTTGTACTGCTCCTGAAGCTGGCGGTACACGCTGTTCAGTTCCTTGTCCGCGATTTCAAAGCGCCGTTCACCGGCGTCGCCGCAGAAGGCCGGAGCGGCCGCGTACAGCATCAGAAGAAAGCAGAGAACGTATTTCACAGGTATTCTCCCAAGAATTTTTTTAGAAGACATATTCTCCGTTCAGCACCGTGCCCGCCTGAACCACGGCCTGAACAGGGGATTTGTTGATCAGGCGCACGTCGCCCACGCAGCGGACATTTTCCTCGAAACGCACGTCACCCTCGATGGCCAGACTGGAGCATTCCAGCAGAGACGGCGGATTCTTGGGAAAGCGTTCCAGAAACATGTCGATTTTCTTGTAGTATTCCTGGTCCAGCGTGACTTTGGGCATGGGCGGAGTGCGTTCCGGGTTGGGTGCGATGGTGTCCTTGTCCGTGCGGATGAAGCAGTCGGACATGACCTGGAGCAGGTCGGCGGTGGTCTTGACCGGAGCGAAACGCTTGCGCGGCACCACCACGGCGCAGGCGTGATGGAAGTTGGTGATGGCCGAACCCATGGCCGTTTCCAGCTGGAACACCTTGGGCGAATCCGGATCGCGCGGGTCCAGGGTCTTGGGGTTGATGATCAGGTCGAGCGGCATCATGCGGTGGGTAATGAAGACTTCCTTGAGCACGCGCAGGTCCACCCAGATGGAAT
This sequence comes from Pseudomonadota bacterium, assembly GCA_030529235.1. Lineage (GTDB taxonomy): Bacteria > Desulfobacterota > Desulfovibrionia > Desulfovibrionales > Desulfomicrobiaceae > Desulfomicrobium. Next base: position 6,740 of record JAUMXF010000040.1, on the reverse strand, counting down.
TGGTGTTGAAGAATCTGTATTTCTGGATGTCGCAGAAGGATTCCGTTTCCTGGTCCGGGCATTGGGCCACCTCCCGCAGGGCGAGCTGGCCGTTTTTTTTCAGACGGCAGAGGTGTCCGCCCTTTTTGTCCTGCTCCGTGCGCCGGGCCACTTCCATGAGGAAGGGCAGCTTGTTCTTGACCATGTATCCCAGCAGCCTGCGGTTCATAATGGCCCCGAGATTGTCCGAGTTGGAGATGAAGACGTATGTGTAGCCCTTGTCCAGCAGGGCATCGAGAAGGCCCGAAGTGACCATGGCCGTGTAGATGTCTCCGTGTCCGGGCGGGTTCCATTCCAGCTCGGGGTTCTGGGGCCACGAGGCGGGGGAGTGGTCCTTGTCCAGAATCTTGGGATACCTGTGCTGGAGGAAAGCCAGATCGATGCCCGTGGAGCCGTTGTTGAAGTCCCCGATCTTGAGCATGGTATCCATGTGGGTCTTGAAGCTGTTCATGAAGATCTGCGGGAAATCCACGCCGTAATGGGCCCGGATGGCCTGGGCCTGAAGCAGGATGAGATCGAGAAAGCTCAGACCGTCCTTGACCGGGATGAGAGACTTGGCCGACTCGAGCCCCATGCTTGTGCCCAGGCCGCCGTTCAGCTTGATCATGGCCGTTTTGTCCAGAGCTTCCTCGCCGACGGATTTGTACTGCTCCAGTTCTCCGTAGTCGGCCAGATCGGCGTCGGAGAGAGGTTCGATGTCGCGGTCGGACAGCTTGCCCTGAGCCCCGTACAGAAACTGGTTGAAGTAGCATTTGAAGGTATTGATGACGATGGCCGGCAGGCCTTGCTGCTCCATTTTCAGGGCGAACGGGCGGAACAGGGCGGCCAGCTGCGGATCGTCGATGGTAATGCAGTTGATGTCCTTGTTCATGTGAAACCCTCACGGAAGATGGTGAATCGGAAAAATCGTCCCGTGCTCTGCGGAATCCATACCGGATATAGGATATCCTTTCCGTTTCGTCCACAAACTCCCGCGCGAACACGTGCTGTTGGCGGATCAGACGAGGGCGGGAGTGTTCGCGCGCTGCTGGAACCCGGGCAGGGATACGGTTATTCGGGCCGTGGACCGGAGGTGTTCCACATGCAGTCCGCCTTGCATGCGTTCCACCAGACGGGAACAGGTGGACAGGTTCTGCTCCTCGTCCTCGAAGGGCAGGCCCCGGCCGTTTTTTCGTGCAGGGCCGGGATCGGCCGGGTGCAGAGTGACGGTCACATGCGTCAGCCCTCCGGATTGGGAGTTCTGGATGCGCAGCATGCCGTTCTGTCGCAGGACGGCCGAGCCGTAGCCCAGAATGTGGATGAACACGCGATGAAGCATTTCCTGGTCGGCCCGGACCGGAGCGGAATCGCCGCTTATGTCCACCTGGATGGACTTGCGTTCCAGCCTGTCGGCAAGAAGGCGCAGGGCAAAGGCCAGGGCGGCGGGGACGGAGCAGGGCTTCAGTTCGGTGTGCAGCGGCTCCAGATAGGCGTTCATGCGGTGCAGCAGACGTTCCAGGCGTCCGCACTGTTCGAGAATGACATCCGTTTCGGCCGCCTCCGGAAATCTGGCTCTCAGCTGCCGTGCGACGCCGCCGAGGGAAACGAGGGGGTTTCTGATATCGTGGGCCACTTCCTCGGTCATGCCGCGGAGTATTTCCAGCTTCTCGTTCTGGAGGAACAGGTTTTCCATGTACGTATTCCGCGTCACATCCAGAATCATGCCTTCCAGATACTCCGGCGGGGCCGCGCCGCGTTCCGCGCGGGCAATGGAGTGGGCTTGCAGAAAGAGCTGAAAGCCTTTCTTGTGCCGGAAGCGGAATTCCATCCGGAACTGGCCTCTTCCGGCCTGGAATCCGCGGCGCAGGCCATCCAGAAACCTCCGGCGGTCTTCGGATGGGATGCGGCGGAGGAAGGATTTGGGAGAGTGCAGGATCTCCTGGTGCGTGTAGCCGAGGATCTGGTTCGTGGTCTGGCTGAGGAACTCGAACTCCAGATGCCGGTTGATGATGAAGATGATCGCCGGCAGATTCTGGACCAGCATGTACAGATGCTGCTGGGTTTCCTGAATGTGGCGCCTCAGACGCGACTGGTCCAGACAGTTGCGCAGGCTGTTGATGAAAATGTCCATGTTGGCGACGGGTGTGGTCACATAGTCCCAGGCTCCGGCCTTGAACGCGCTGACCGCGTCGGTGACGGACGTGCGTTCGGAAAACACGATGACGGGCACGGTCCCGCGCATGTTCTTCATGCCGCGCAGCACGTTCATGCCGTCTCCCTCCAGGCCGAGCAGAACAAGATCCGGGGCTTCATGGCGGAAGCGGCGCATGGCCTGTTCCGCGTCATGGGCCTCCCGCACGGCGAAACCGGTCGAGACCAGATGATCCGCGGGAAAGAGCCACCCGGAGGCCGGGCTTTGGACGATCAGGATTGACGGGAGCATGTGAGACCGCCTTCTTCCGTGGCAAGAGGTGAGGGCAGGGTGATGGAAAAGGTATTCATCCGTTCCGCGTGGCTGTAGTCGATCCGCCCTCTGTGCAGCTCGACGATCTGCCTGACGAAGAACAGGCCGTGCCCCGAGCCTTCGGTGGGCCGTGTGGCGGCGGAGCGGAAACGCGCGTCGAACAGATGCGGAATGTCCTCGGGGGGAACGGGAAGGCCGCTGGTGGATACGAAGATGCGCACGCCCGGCCTGTCCTCGCCCAGCGCCGAATCGGAAAAGTCCCAGCCGCAGCGCAGGATTTTGCCCGGGAGTCCTTCGGCGGTGCGTGTGGCCTGGGTGTACTTGGCCGCGTTGGCCAGAAGGTTGGCCAGCACCTGGGAAATGAGGCCGGGATCGGCCTCCACCAGAGCTTCGCCCGCCGGCCGGGAATCGACGATTTCAATGCCCTGATCGCGCAGCAGCGGACGAAACCGCTCCAGCTGGGGTTCGAGGAGCTGGCTGCCGACATGGCAGGGCCGCAGCCGCAGATGGTAATTGCCTTTTTCGAAATGTTCCCGCCGGAGGAGGCTCTCCAGAAAAAGGCTGGACTGGTGAAAGCGCCGGGCAATGGTGTCGAGCTGGTTGCGCAGGTCGCGCAGGAGCAGCGGCAGCGCGCGCCGGATGGAAAGATCCGGGGCGTTGGACTTGGCCGGAGCCAGGGCGTTCACCTTGTCTTCCATATCCCGCAGTCTTTCCTCCATGCGCGAGAACAGAAGCTTGAACTGCATGTTGGGCACAATGATGTTGTGCCCGATGTCGCGCATCAGGGTATTGATGAATGTCAGACGCTGACGGTTTTCCAGCTCCGTCCGCCGGAGAGCCAGAATGCGGCCCGCCCGCCGGGCGTATCCGGAGAAGAATTCCTCTTCGCGGCCGGAAAGGGGGCGGTGCAGGCACAACAGACCGGAAATGTCCGGCTTTGAGCCGTCGCGAAGGGGAAAGATGCCGGCGTCTTCATACCTGAAGACCGGGTCCGGCGGCGGACGATCCGGCCAGGGCGGGGCCGGTTCATGGGGGAGGGTGGTCCGGCGCAGTATCAGGTCACCCTTCCGGTTCCGCAGATACAGGGAGGCGGGTGTGCTCAGGCATTCATCGGGGATCAGTACGCACAATGACTTAAAATCCCGCAGGGGTTCATACTCGAGATTCAGATCGAGGAAGATGCCGAGGGCGGCGTCCGGATCCGGAGCGCGATCCAGCCGCTTCAGCCGGTCTTTGATGTCCGACCGGATGCGTTGCTGGGCGGGAAGGTGCATGAAAAACAGTTAGCGCAGCCTCGGGGTGGGTGCAACCTGACAGACTGGCTCCACTGCGGGAAAGGAAGGATGAATGCGGTGGAAACGGAGAAGGCCATGCGTTGGGCATGGCCTTGTGTGTTGATTTGTTCTCTGCGGGGAATGGACAGTGCTGGACCCCACGGCGGCAATCCACCGTGGTCTGAATGGTCAGGATTTGAGCTGGGCGATTTTGTGGTCCAGAAACTCGGCGCCGCCGGGGTTGGCTTCTTTCAGAGCCGTGTATTCGGCGATGGCCAGATCCTTCTGTCCGGCTTTTTCGGCGGCAAAGGCCAGCGCGCCGGAAATCATGGGCCGCATGGCGCTGCCCGCGTTTTTCTGGGCCTTGACCAGTATGTCCACAGCCTTGGCGTAATCGTTTTTGAGCATAAGCGCCCTGGACTCGGCCAGAGCGGCAACGACACTGAACTGGTCCTTGCTTTCGGACTCGACGTTCTTCCATACAGCGGCGGCTTTTTCGAATTCGTTCTGTTCCATGTACAGGGATGCCAGCTCCAGCCGTGCGCCGAGACGGATGTCCGACGGCGCTGACGCCACGAAGGATTCCAGCTTTTGCGTGCGCTCGGCCGGGTCGGCCGTTTCCAGCAGGAGCCCGAGCTCGCTGACCGCTTTGGCCCGCTCCTTTTCCCGATAGACATCCATGCCGGAATACACGGCCACAGCGGCCACGATGAGGAAGACGGCAGCGCCGATGGCCTTTATGTTGTCGAGTATCATCTTGAGGAACGGATGCACATCCGTGTCCATTTCCTGTTCGATGGTCTTCAGAATATCCAAATTCTCTTTTTCCATGAGGCGGGGCTCCTTGGTCTGAATTGAAAAGTCCGGCCCGTGTATGTCCAAACCGGCAAAAGGTCAAAATTGTTTTGCCGGGCCGGGGACAACGATTGCGAACGGGTTTTCCGTCACGGAGAATCTCCGGGCCGCCTTGCGGTGAAGCCTTGTCCGCGCGGGCCTTCCTGTTATAGTGGCTGGTCATCCCGATACCAGCGAGAGAGGAAAATATGGAACTGAAAACGCAGGTGTACAATCTGGCGCGTGACGCGCGGGAGGCCTCCCGGCGGCTGGCCTGTTCTTCCGGCCGGAGCCGCGATGCCGCCCTTCTTTTTCTGGCGGACATGCTTCACGAGGAGCGCGCCGCCATTCTGGAAGCCAATGTCAGGGATGTCACGGCCGCCAAGGAAAACGGTCTGGACGATGCACGGGTGGACCGCCTGCGCATAACACCGCAGGGGGTGGACGCCATGATAGCCGCTTGCCGCCATGTGGCCGGACTGGCCGATCCGGTGGGTGAAGTGGAGCACATGACCCGGCGGCCGAGCGGTATCATGGTGGGCCGCATGCGCGTTCCTCTCGGCGTCATCGCCATGATCTACGAATCCCGGCCCAATGTGACCATCGATGCGGGCATCCTCTGCCTCAAGGCCGGGAACAGCGTCATCCTGCGCGGCGGCTCCGAGGCCCGGCATTCCAACAGAATTCTGGGACAGCTGCTGCAAAACGCCCTGGAGAAGGCGGAACTCCCTCAGGCGGCGGCGCAGGTGGTGCCCACCACGGACCGGGAGGCGGTGCGGCATCTGCTGGCTCTGGACGAATTCATTGATGTGGTCATCCCCCGCGGCGGCGAATCGCTGATCCGGGCCGTGGTCCGCGACGCGACCATGCCCGTGCTCAAGCACTATCAGGGCGTGTGTCATATTTATGTGCACAGTGACGCGGATCAGGACATGGCCCTTGGTATCGTACGCAACGCCAAAACCCAGCGGCCGGGCGTATGCAACGCGCTGGAATGCCTGCTGGTGCATGAGGACATCGCTTCGGAATTTTTGCCGGGACTTGGTTCTGAACTGGCCGCTCTGGGCGTTTCCTTCCGGGCGTGCCCGGTTTCTCTGCCGCTTTTGGGAAATGCCGCCTCTCCCGCTGGGGACGACGATTTCGGCCGCGAATTTCTGTCTCTGACCCTGGCCGTGAAGGTGGTGGCGTCCCAGAGTGAAGCCGAGGCCCATATCGCCCGCTACGGTTCCGGGCATTCCGAGGCCATTCTGACCCGCGACCATGCGCGGGCCATGCGTTTTCTGCGTACGGTGGATGCGTCCTGTGTACTCATCAATGCTTCCACCCGCTTCAATGACGGCGGAGAGCTGGGCCTTGGCGCGGAAATCGGCATCAGCACGTCCAAAATCCACGCTTATGGACCCATGGGCATTAAGGAACTGACCAGCCAGAAGTTCGTTGTCTTCGGGGAAGGGCAGGTTCGTGAGTGACCTGCGCGGCTCCGTGGGTATCCTGGGTGGTTCTTTCAATCCCGTTCATAACGGGCATGTGCGCATGGCCGTCGAGGTCCGGGAGGCTCTGGACCTGAGCCGTGTGGACTTGGTCCCGGCCAAAGTGCCGCCGCACAAGGGCACGGCCGGACTGCTCGATTTTTCCCTGCGGCTCGAACTGCTCCATCTGGCTGTGGACGGTGTTCAGGGCATCGCGGTCTCCGGTCTGGAGGGTGAACTGCCGGTCCCCTCTTATTCGTATTCCACGCTGGAGTATTTGCGGCGCACGCGGCCCGGCGTCAATCATGTGTTTATTATGGGCGGGGGAGATTTTCTGACCCTGCCGGACTGGCACCGGGGTCTGGAGCTGCCGCTTCTGGCGGATATTGTGGTGGTCCGGCGTGAGGATGTGGCTCTGGAAGCCATCGACCGCTTTCTGGACCGGTACTGGCAATGGAGCTACGAGGGTCATGGTGGCCGGCGCGTGGCGGGCGGCAGGCGGATATTCTTCCTTTCCATTCCGCGGCTCGACATCAGCTCCAGTCTGGTGCGCGACCGGTTTCTGGCCTGCCGGGAAGTGGCCGGGCTGGTCTCTGAGGGCGAACGAGCCGCGCTGGTCAGACACGGGGAGCTGTGCCGGCGGGTCTGGAGGACCATCCGGGCCGGGGCATCTTCCGAATA
>JAUMXF010000157.1 GCA_030529235.1 Pseudomonadota bacterium | reverse complement strand
ATATGCAGCAGATGAAGCGCGACATCGTCAAGGCCAGTCAGGTGGATGTGGACGTGCTGATAGAGGGGGAGACGGGAACGGGCAAACAGCTCGCGGCCGAAGCCGTGCACCGTCTCTCGCAGCGGGCGGTCAAGCCGTTCATTTCCATCAACTGCGGCGAGCTCGATGAAGCCCTTCTTCTGGACACTCTGTTCGGTCATATCAAAGGCGCATTCACCGACGGCAAGGAAGATCGGAAGGGCGCGTTTCTGGAGGCTGACGGAGGGACGCTGTTTCTGGATGAAATTCAGTCCGCGTCCCTGAAAGTGCAGCAGAGTCTGCTGCGGGCCCTTTCTCTGCGCAAGATCAAACCGCTTGGCAGCGACCGGGACATCAGCGTGGATGTGCGTCTGATCACAGCGACCAATGCGGAGCTCAGGCGGCTGATCGCCGAAGGCAAATTCCGGGAAGATCTTTATTACCGGCTGAAAGTCATCACCATCCAGACCCCGGCTCTGCGCCACCATCGTCAAAATGTCCCGGTGCTAGCCATGCACTTTCTGCAGGAGGGCGAACGCATGGCCGGAAAGACGGGGCTGGTGCTCTCCCGCGGAGCCCTCAGAGTGCTGGTATCCTATTCCTGGCCAGGAAATATCCGGGAACTCAAGCATCTGATCATCACAGCGGCGGTCATGGCCGAGGATAACGTCATTCAGGCCGAACAGCTGGGAATCGATACCGTTTCTGAAGACAGCGCCTTCTCCGGGGAAACGTCTTTTTTTCCGGCCGATCCGGAGAGTCCCGCCGTCGCGGAAAAGAATTCAGAGAGCGAGACGGATGCCGGCATGATGGAGATGGAACTCAACCGGCGGCAGATGCTGGCCTGGGAATACGCTGGCAGAAACGGCAGCATTACCAGCAAAGAGCTCATGGACATTCTGGGTGGAAGCATTTCCAAGAGAACCGCCAGTTACGATATTCAGGATTTGGTCAATCGGGGCCTGCTGACGAAAGTCGGACGCGGCCCGGCGACCCGGTATGTGCGGACGGTTCAGAAGAGGTCCGCATAGGGGCGGGATCATGCCGGCCGTTCGGGCGGGCGTCTTTGCCATGCCTCGGGACTGGCCGGGTGTGCCTTTAGACATGGGGAACCGGCCGCAAGGCAGGCGGCTGTTGCGCCATGAATGGAGTTCATGTAATAGCTGGTAAAGATTGAAAATATACAGGCCGTCCGGGTGTTTTACGCGAGGAGCCGAGCATGTCGATTTTCGGATTGAAGGATCTGGGGACCAAAATAGCCATCACCGCGCTGAGTTTTTCTCTGATTCCTCTCATCGCTCTCGGCGTGACCATGTATTCCATGTTTTCCTCGGCCTACCATTCCAAGGTGCGGACCAATCTGATCAGTCTGTCCGAGAACAAACGGCAGGGCGTGGACCTGTTTTTGCGGGAACAGATCGCACAGCTGCGCACAGTGGCTTACTCCAATTCCATAGAGAAACTGTCTGTACAGGAGAACCTCGACAGCGTGCTGGCCTCCATGCAGGTCAGTTCTAGAACATTCATCGATCTGGGCATCATCGACGATGAAGGCCGCCATGTGGCCTATTCGGGCCCCTACAATCTGACCCGGGCCAACTACAAAAACGAGGACTGGTTCCACCAGGTCATGATCAGGAAGATTTATGTCTCCGACGTGTTCGAAGGCTTCCGGGGCTTTCCACACATGATCATCGCCGTCAGGAAGCAGGAGAAGGGCCGGATCTGGATTTTGCGGGCGACCATCGATTCGGACATCTTCGATTCCTTGGTGCGCTGGCTGCAACTGGGCGACAAAGGGGACGCCTATCTTGTGAACCGCGCCGGAGAACTGCAGACCCGGCCCCGGTTCGGCAACAAGAGCAGAGATATTTACGCCCCCTACCTCGGCGCACCGTTTGCGGGCACCAAAGTCCGGGAGTTTT
>JAUMXF010000039.1:6787-18614 GCA_030529235.1 Pseudomonadota bacterium | reverse complement strand
TTGGTCTTCAGTTCCTCGGGTGTGGATTTGTACTGGAAAAGAACGTGCTTCACCTCTATTTCCCCGGCCATTTCCTGATCAAAGGGATAGCCGAAGGGCAACAGAAGCATCTGCACGCCGCCCTGAGCCGTGGGGATCGTCTGCAGGACGGCCGGATCACGGATCACTCCGGCTTCCTGATCCCACTTGCCCAGCACCATCTCGCCGTTCACCAGTTTTACCAGTCTGATATCGTACATAGGTCACCTCGTCTTGTTCTCGTGCCGCATCGGGACGCGAAAATCGTGAATCGTCACGTCTATGGAGCCCACCTCACCCTGTCAAGGACGCTTCCCGGCCATGCCAGACAAATGTCCCACGGAGCCGGAAGCTCCGGATGACTGACCCTCCCGCCAGATTCAGATGGATGGAGGGCGACATGCATGGGTTTCCGGCGGACCGCCAGACGCATCTTTCCGGTCCTGAAAGACGCTCCATTCTTGACGAACGCGGGCACTCCGGGCATGAGGCGTCCATGCGCGAAACTTCAGACACCATGGTATCTTTCATATTTACCGCCCCCTGACGCGGGGCCACGGTGCGACGCGCAGCGCGCGAATTTTCCGATGCCGTGAACAGCCCCATGTTCACGGCATTTTCGTTTTCAAACGGAGGTCCTCATGCTCTACGACATACCCAGCGAAACCATGCCCAGGGAAGAGCTGGAAGCGCTGCAACTGCGCCGCCTCAAATCCATGCTGGAGAAAGTCTATTACAACGTGCCGTTCTATCAGAACAAATTCAACGGCGCGGGCGTCCGGCCCGAAAACATCCGCTCTCTGGACGACCTCAGACGGCTGCCCTTTACCGAGAAGCAGGACCTGCGCGACAACTATCCTTACGGTCTGTTCGCCGTGCCCAGAGACAACGTGGTCCGGGTGCACGCCTCCTCCGGCACCACCGGCAAGGCCACGGTGGTGGGCTACACCCAGCGCGACGTGAACAACTGGGCCGAACTCATGGCCCGGTCCCTCATGTGCGCCGGCTGCCGGCGCAGTGACATCGTGCACAACGCCTACGGATACGGTCTCTTCACCGGCGGCCTCGGCATGCATTACGGCGTGGAGCGGCTGGGGGCGACCATCCTGCCCGTTTCCGGCGGCGGCACCAGACGTCAGGTCATGCTCATGAACGATTTCGGCTCCACGGTGCTGTGCAGCACACCGTCCTACGCCCTTTTTCTGAGCGAATCCATCCGCGAGGCGGGCCTCGACATCGCCGATCTCAAGCTGCACACGGGCATTTTCGGCGCGGAACCCTGGAGCGAGAACATGCGCGCCGAAATCGAGTCCAAGCTTCAGATCAAGGCTCTGGACATCTACGGGCTGTCCGAAATCATGGGGCCCGGCGTGGGCATTGAATGCAGTGACGCCCAGGACGGCCTGCACATCTGGGAAGACCATTTTCTGGTGGAGATCATCGATCCGGAGACGGGCGAGCCGCTGCCGCCGGGCGAACCGGGAGAACTGGTCGTCACCACCCTCGCCAAGGAGGCTCAGCCTCTGGTCCGCTACCGCACCCGCGACATGACCCGCATCAACGAAGTACCCTGTAAATGCGGCCGCACCCACCGCCGCATAGAGCGCATCCGCGGCCGCAGCGACGACATGCTGATCATCCGGGGCGTCAATGTCTTCCCGCAGCAGATCGAGGCCATCCTGCTGGAAACCCAGGGCATCACCCCGCACTACCAGCTCATTCTGAGCCGGGAGGGCAGCCTCGACATTCTGGAAGTCAAGGTCGAAGTGGATGAAAAGCTCTTCTCCGACGAGATCAAATATTTACAGCGCATTGAAGGCAAGATACGAAAAAATATAAAGGAATTTCTGGGCGTCACCGCCAAGGTGACCCTGTCCGAACCCCGGAGCATCGAACGCTCCGAAGGCAAAGCCAGGCGGATTGTCGATCTGCGCAATGTATAACCGGGTGGGACTTCCCGCCCCGGACCGGGAGGCATGATGAAAGTGGAACAGATTTCGGTCTTTCTGGAAAACCGGGCCGGCCGCCTGGCTGAAGTGACCAGGACTCTGGCTGAGAACAACGTGAACATCCGGGCTCTTTCCCTGGCCGACACTTCGGATTTCGGCATCCTGCGGCTTATCGTCACGGATAACGAAAAAGCCAAGGAGGCGCTGAAAGCCAAGGGATTCACCGTCGGCCGGACCAACGTGGTGGCCGCCGAAGTGGGCGACAATCCCGGCGGCCTGCACAACATTCTGGAGATGCTGGCCGTCGGCAACGTCAACGTGGAATACATGTACGCCTTTGTGACCCAGAGCGGCCACAACGCCGTGCTGGTCTTCCGCTTCGACCAGACGGACAAGGCCATCGAAGTGCTGCGCTCCAACGGCGTCCGCATTCTGTCCGGCGAAGAACTCTACGCCCTCTGATCCGCAACCACCAATGAAAGAGGCCGGGACAGACCCCGGCCTCCTGTAAATGCTTCGGAAAAATCCGCCCTCTCTGAGCCGCCGTCACCGGCCGCGCAACTGACGCTTGTCCCCCACGCGGATGGTGATTTTCTCCTTGTCCAGATATTCCAGCACCGGAATGGCGAACTTGCGGCTCAGGCCCGTCAGCTCCCGGAAATCCTGTGGTCCCAGCTCATGGTTGGCGGCGAAGAAATCTCTGACCTTGCCGATCAGGCCATCCATGGCCACGCGGGCATAGTAGAATTCCTCGCTGACCTTGACCAGCACGCCCTCCTCCTGAAGAAGCCGGAACATGGGGGCTGCGTCCTTTTGCGCCAGACCGTTCTCTTCCAGAAAAGCCTTGACCGTCGGCGGGGTCAGCCCGGCCTCAAGAAAGGTTTTCTCCATCAGGGCTCTCAGGCCCGACTGGTCCGCGGCCAGAGACACCGAATGTTCCGGCAGGCGCAGGATGTCTCCTTCCAGCACGACCCGCCCGGCCCGGACCAGCCGCTCCACGAGAAAGTGCAGCAGGCGCGGGTGCATGGCCCGTCCGAAGCTGGAGGCCAGCTCCGCCCGCGAAACGCCCTGCCGCATGGGCTCGCGGCGATGATATCCGGCCAGGAAATCCAGGCATTCCGCATTGAGGACCTCAAGCACCTCGGCGCTGACGAAGCGGTTGCTCTCGCGGTCGAACTGAAAGGCCCGCTGCCTGCCCCCCAGGGTCTGCAGGGTTTTGTCCAGGGTTTTCGAGTCCATGTCCGTCATGACCCGCAATTCCGCCAGAGTCAGACCGCCGCGTCCGGACAGCAGGAGCTGTGTCAGCAGCAATTCCTCCCCGGTCATGCCGCCCAGAGCCGCCAGCCGTTCGAGATCCCCGGAGTGCCGGCGGATCTTGCGCCCCAGAGGATTGATCACCCGTCCCCCGGCCACGGTCATGAGCGGCGAAAAAGAGCGCACGATGCAGCGGTCGCCGAACACGGCTGGCACAGGCCGGGGAAAACGGACCTGGCATATGGCCGTCTGCCCCGGTTCGAGCCTGTCCCGGTCCGGGAAAAACAGCCGGGCCAGAATCTCGCGGGAGCCGTGATGAAAATGCACTTCGGTGCGGTGCTTCAGGGCCTGGGGCGCGGAAGCCAGGCAGGTCAGTTCCACGTCCCAGACCAGAGCCGGAAAGAGCGTGCCCGGATGGGCCAGAACGTCTCCGCGTTCCAGGTCGGCCACTTCCAGGCCGTGCAGATTCACGGCGGTGCGCTCTCCGGCCCGGGCCGCGCCGGTGGCCGCGCCATGCACCTGCAGGCCGCGAACTCTGGACTCCCGTCCGGCGGGGTAGACACGCACGTCCTCGCCCACGCGCAGGGTCCCGGAAATGGATGTGCCCGTGACCACGGTGCCATGGCCCTTCATGGTGAATATCCGGTCCATGGGCAGGCGGAAAAGGTCCGAACGCCGGTCCGGAGCAAAGGCCCGCGAAACCTCCAGAATGCGGGCGCGCAGTTCGTCCAGGCCCGCACCGGTGTGCGCGGAAACCGGCACCACTGGCGCGCCGTCCAGAAAGGAGCCGGACAGGTAGGCGGACACTTCCTCGCGCACCAGTTCCAGCCAGTCCTCTTCCACCATATCCGTCTTGGTCAGGGCCACGAGACCGGTCCTGATGCCCAGAAGGGAGCAGATTTCCAGATGCTCGCGGGTCTGGGGCATGACACCCTCGTCCGCCGCAATGACCAGAAGCACGAAATCGATACCCGCCGCTCCGGCGACCATGTTTTTGACGAAGCGTTCGTGGCCGGGCACGTCGATGACGCCCAGACGCTCCTCCCCGCCCAGATCCAGATAGGCGAAGCCGAGCTCGATGGTAATGCCGCGCTTTTGTTCCTCGGCCAGCCGGTCGCAGTTGATGCCGGTCAGCGCCTTGACCAGGCTGGTCTTGCCGTGGTCGATGTGACCGGCCGTTCCCATGATGACGGGCATGAGAGACTCCTTCAGCTTCGGTAGAACGCGCCGTAGGCAAGAACCGCGGCGTACAGGTCGGCCTTGGAGCTGACCTCGAAAGGACTGTGCATGGACAGGACGCCGGGTCCGAAATCGATGACGTCCATGCCGTACACCGCCAGCTCCCTGGCCACGGTTCCCCCGCCGCCCTCGTCCACCTTGCCCATCTCGGCCATCTGCCAGGGAATATCCTCCCGCGCCAGAAGAGCGCGGAACCAGGCCACATATTCGGCGTCGGCCTCGCTGGCGCCGTACTTGCCGCCATGTCCCGTGAATTTGGAGAACACCGGCCCGAAGCCCAGCAGCGAGGCGTTGTATTTGTCGTGCACGTCCTGATAATCGGGGTCCAGAGGCGCGTGCACGTCGGCGGATATAGCCCTGGTCCGGCTCAGGACGTGACGCGGCCGGGTTGCGGGCTCACACGCCTCCAGAATGTCGGCCAGGGCGTATTCCAGAAATCTGGATCGGGCACCGGCCGCGCCGTCGGAGCCGATTTCTTCCTTGTCCCACAGCACCAGAGCCTGAGCGTATTCCGAAGCCGGAGCTTCCCAGAAGGCCCGGCAGGCCGCGAAAACACACAGACGGTCGTCCTGACCGTATCCGCCGAGCAGAGCGCGGTCCAGCCCCACGAACCGGGCCCGGCCGGCGGGAACAATCTGGAGTTCGGCGCTGAACAGGTCTTCCTCCTGGAAGCCGTACACCGCATGCAGGACCTCCAGCACATGGCGGCGGACTTTCCCCTCCTCTTCCGTTTCCGCCGGGGCGTGCCCCACGGCCACGTTCAGCTTTTCGCCCGGAAACGCCTTGTCCACGGTTTCCTCACGCTGCCTGCGGGACAGATGAGGCAGCAGATCGAGCACCGTCAGCACCGGATCGCTTTCGTCTTCTCCCACGCAAACCGGGACGGTTCGGCCGTCCTTCAGGATGACCACGCCATGCAGGGCCAGCGGCCGGGCCAGCCACTGGTACTTCTTGATGCCGCCGTAGTAATGGGTCTTCATCAGGCCCACTTCGCAGGCCTCGTGCAGCGGATGCTGTTTCAGATCCAGATGCGGGGTGTCCACATGGGCCGCGATGAGCCGCAGTCCGTCGCCCAGAGGCCGGGTCCCCTTTCTGACCAGCAGGGCGGCCTTGGAGCGAAACGGCATGATGATCCGCGAGGCGCCCGGGTCTTCGGAAAATCCATGTTCCTCTGCGCGCTCCCGGACCCAGGCGATGGTTTCGCGCTCGGTTTTGCAGACACTCAGAAAGTCAAGATAGTCCCCGGCCAGCCGGTCCATGGCCGCCCTGTCCTCGCCGGAAGCGTAGCGCTCCCAGCAGTTCACCGCCTTGTACTCCATAAATTGGCCTCCTCGAAAACCACACCCCGAAAAACGCTGCCATTGCGCCGTCGCGGCGGAGCCGGGTCTATGAAAAAGGGGAGCGGAATTTCTCCTGCTCCCCCAAGCATCCATGATCTTCCGGGCGGCAGTCAGCGCGCCGGAAAGACAATATCGTTCTCCGATCTTTTTCAGCCGTCGCGGTCCGGCCCGCTCCCGTGGCATTTCTTCCGCTCATCCGTGTAATGCCACCATGGCCTCGGCTCCCCGCCATCCATGAAACGCGTGATGGAAATGAAAACATCCAGCACGCACGGGTCGTGCCTCACCCCGGTCTTCCCGCAGAGCTCCTCGTACAGATCGTACGGAGACCGGCCTTTAAGCTGGCCCGGTTCGGTGATGCCCAGCATGCACAGATCCGCCGCCGTCGCCGGGCCGACGTTGGGCAGATCGGTGAGCTTTTCGAGCCTTTTTCTGGTCACTTTTTCGGGATTCATTGCACAAGTCGGCAATCCATCAGGACGCGACCGGTAAAAATACAGTCACTTCTTTCTCATGGCCCGGGCCAGAGCCTCGCCCAGGGAGCCGAATCCATCGCCGCTTCCGGGCTTGTATTCCTTCCAGTCGGAGACATCCTCTTTCTTGCCCGTGCCCAGACTGATTTTGCGTTCGCGCGCGTTCACGCTCTCAATGCTGACCACCACGGTGTCTCCCGGCCCAAGCTTGTCGTACTTCACGTCGTTCTCGGCCCTGGCCATGACGGACTGGGGCAGAAGTCCGGTCACGCCCGGCTCCAGATTGATGAAAAGCCCGAACTGCTGCCGCTTCTCCACCGTACCCTGCACCGTCTGCCCGACCTTATACTTCTCGGGCACGGCCAGCCACGGATCGCCCTCGGCATCGCGCATGCTGAGCGAAATGCGCTGCCTGTCCGCGTCCACCTGTTTGATCACAGCCGCCACCATGTCCCCGGCCTGCACCATGTCGCCGGGCTTGTGCACGCGTCTGGCGTAGCTCATCTCGCTGACGTGGACCAGTCCCTCGACGCCCGGAGCGATTTCCACGAACGCGCCGAAATCCATGAGTTTAACGACCTTGCCCGTGACCTTGTCGCCTTCCTTGAAACGGTCGGCGACGGTTTTCCAGGGATCGTCCTGAGCCTGCCGGATGGACAGGGAGATGCGGGTTTCCCCGGGCTTCTTGCCTTCCGCCGCACCCAGATACTTTACCCTCACTCGGTCGCCGACGCTCAGCACCTCGTCCGGGCTCTGGATTCTGCTCCAGGAAATCTCGGAAACATGCACCAGACCATCCAGTCCGGGCGCCAGTTCCACGAATGCGCCGAAAGCGGCCAGGCGGGTGACTTCGCCTTCGACGATGTCGCCGTCCTTGATTCCCTCGAAAAATCTGGACCGGGCCTGAAGCTGTTCCTCTTCCAGAAGAGCGCGGCGGGAAACCACGATATTGCGCCCGCCCTCGGTCAGTTTGGTGATGCGGAACTGCAGGGTCTGCCCCACGTAGTCCTCGGGATTCTCCACATAGCGGGCGTCGATCTGGGACACGGGACAGAAGGCGCGGTGCTTCAGGATTTCCACGTGGAACCCGCCCTTTATCTGCTCCCGGACCTTGCCTTCCACCGGCACGCCGTTGGCGTGGGCTTCTTCCAGCATGGACAGGCCGCCGATGCCGGCCAGCGCCCTGGACAGACGGATGCTATCATCGGTCAGACCCACCACATAGAGTTCCAGACGGTCGCCCTCGGCCACGGTCAGCCCGCCGGACTCGTCCTGCAGTTCTTCCCGGTCCACAATGCCGTCCACGGAGGCTCCGCAATCGACGAACACGGACTTCTGGCCGATGGAAATGACCGTCCCCGACACCTTGTCTCCGGCCTGGAGAGCGGTTTTGCGTTGGGAGTCGGATTCATAGGACGCGAACAGCTCGGCAAAATCTTCACTCATGCTGCAACCTTGCGTTATTCAAAGCGGGTAATGGAGTTGATGGAAATCTGGTCGACGGGAGCGTGTTCATGGTCGCCCTGGGCTCTCACCCGGGCCTTTTCTATTTTCTTGACCACGTCCAGCCCGTCGATGACCTGACCGAAAACACAGTAGCCGAATTCTTCCTCGCTCTGGTAATCCAGATCGGGATTGTCCACGGTATTGATGAAAAACTGGGCCGAGGCGCTGTGCGGGTCGGCCGTGCGGGCCATGGCCACTGTGCCTTCCAGATTTTTCAGGCCGTTGGCCGCCTCGTTCATGATGGGCGCCCTGACCGGCTTTTCGCGCATCATGTTGTCCAGCCCGCCGCCCTGGATCATGAAATCCCTGATGACCCGGTGAAACAGCGTGCCCACATAAAAGTCCTCGTCCACATAGCCCAGAAAGTTGGCCACGGTCTGCGGCGCCTTGTCGGCGAACAGCTCCACCAGGAATTCTCCCTTGGTCGTATCCACCAGAACAACCGGATTGCTCATGTCTGCCTCCGTCGGAAAGATTCAAAGCGGGCGAAAAGTATACGCCTCGCCGCCTTTTGGCAATTTTTTTACCGTACGGACTCCCGGCCCGTCACATGTTCCGCAGCCCGGAAACGGGTTCGTCATCCCCGCCGCAGGCCCATCCGCCGTCGCACAAGCCGCCCGTCTCACCCCCGTCGAAGGAAACCTGGTCTTCCCTCGGTTCCACATGGATGGTAATCTGCAGCCCCGGAAAAGCCTTACGCAGCTCCTCCTCGATCTCGCAGCACAGATCGTGGGACCGGCGCACCGTCATGTCTCCGGGCACGAGCAGATGAAAATCCGCAAACCGCACCGACCCGGCCATGCGCGTGCGCAGGGCGTGAAAGCCGCTTTCCCCGCCCCCCACCCGGCGGATGACGGCGGCCATGCGTTCGATGTCTTCGGCGGGCAGGCCCGCGTCCATGAGCCCGGACGCCGAGCGCCAGACCAGGGCCGCTCCGGTGCGGATGATGAGCATGGCCATGAGGCAGCCGATGACAGGGTCCAGAATCTGCCAGGACGGCGGCGCGAAAAGCATGACGAACAGCGCCCCGACCAGTCCGACCGAAGTCCAGACATCCGTCAGCAGATGCCGGGCGTCGGCCTCCAGCGCGATGCTCCCGCACGCCCTGGCCGCACCGAGCATGATCCGGGCCGTGACCAGATTGACCAGGGCGGCCGCCACGGCCACCGCAATGCCCGCCCCCAGAGACTCGAGGGGCTGCGGATCGAAAAACCGCTGCACGGAAGCGTAGGCGATGCCCAGCGCGGCCAGACAGATCAGAACGCCCTCGACCCCGCTGGAAAAATACTCGACCTTCCCGTGACCGTAGGCGTGCCCCCTGTCGGCCGGACGCCGGGCCTGGATGATGGCCAGAAGAGCGATGAACCCCGCCGCCAGATTGACCACAGACTCCACGGCGTCGGAAAAAAGGCTGACGGAATCCGTCAGAAGAAAGGCTCCGAACTTGAGAGCCATGGTCAGAATCGAAGCCGCAATGGACAGCCAGGCGTATTTGCGGATATCGGCGGACATTTCAGTAGTTCCAGACATCGAAGAAATTGAACCCCAGAAGCACGCGCACGTCGCGGCGGGCGCGGAAAAAGGCCGTACCGCGCACGGGGCAGAAAAAGAACATGCCGTTGTCGAGAATCCAGAAATCGTCCTCCCGGTCGTGGACAATGGCGAAAGAATGCCTGCGCCCGGAGAATTCCACGGAAACGACGCCCAGGGCGCTGTCGGGAAAACCCGCGTCGCGCAGCCGATGCATGATGGCGATGGCCTGATCGAGGCTGATGCCCCGGCCCCGGTCCAGAGTCACGGAGGAAGGCCGCCACAGATCGCCCAGCTCGTGCCGGATCTCCAGCAGCGTGCGCCGGTGGATGCGGCGCATCAGGGCCGGATCGATCTTGCCGGCGGCGCTTCTGGACGGCCGGTCACCCTCGAAGGTCATGGACTCCATCTGCGTCTTCTGCCAGGTGCGGACATCCTCATAAAGCGGGCTGTCTTGCACCCGGTCATTTTTCGGCAGCGGCAGCTTTCCGGGCAGAAGGGCATACCCCGCCCGGCGCAGGACGGACAAGGCGTAGCCCAGCCAGTAGGTCCAGACTTTCATGCGCGAACTCCTTCGTGATCATAAAAGCCGCCTTATTCAGGATCGCTTTCCCGTTTGTCAATTTCGCCCGGCCACCGCGCGTTGACTTCCGGTTTCGCCTCAAATAGGGGGCCATGTATCCAGTCTCAGGCCCCGCGTACCGCCCCTATCAGGCATCGCCAGCTCGTTTCTCAACTTTGCATTTCTAAGGAAAGCAGTATGGCCCCAGGCCCGACCAAGAAGGATCTCCTGCTCAAATCCGCCAAGGTGCTTTTCAGCGAGCACGGCTACTCCGAAACCACCTTCAAGAAAATATCCGAGCGGGCCGGTGTGGCCCTGGGACTGCTCACCCATCACTTCGGGAGCAAGGAAAAGCTGTTTCTGGCCGCGGGGCTGGACGTGGTGCGCGAACTTGCCGACTGTCTCCGGGACAATCTGCGCGATGATCACAGCGGACTCGAAGGCGTGCGTATTTTCGCGTCCACCTATTTCGACTTCGCCAGAGATCCCGACCGGGCTTTCATGGTTCTGGTGCGCTGTTCCCCCTTCAGCGATCTGAAAACCACGGAAGACAAGGAAGTCATGTTCCGGAATTTCTCCGAGCTGTATGACATCCTTACGGACAGCATCCGGCAGGGCGTGGCGGATGGCAGCATCCGGCCCTGCGATCCGCAGAAGATGTCCGTGGTCGTGTTCTGTAATCTGGTCGGAGCCATCAGGCACGGTCTGCTCACCCCTTACGGGGATGAAACCCTGTTCGGCGACGTCGTCGATTTCATCGTGGCCGGCCTGCGGAACGACTGAGCATTTTCGCGGCGGCTCAACGGTTCGGTAATGCGGCCCGCCGCCCGGATATCACAGGAATTTTCTCAGGGAACATTGTTTTGAGTGGCCAGAAAATGCTTGTGAAATGCTTTCTGGGCGGTTATCCGAAGTCATACAGTTTTTTGGGACTTGAAATGCCGATATCCGGTTTCGCCGTACCGGACGTCGAAAGGCATCCATCCTCACAAACCGGCCCTGCTTTGAAATACGGTTACAGGCTACGCGCAGAGCGCCCGGAGTCCATATCCGGAAATCCGGTGCGCCAACCTTCAACGCAGCTCAAGGACCCATGTCAAAAAACAAGTACACCATCTGCCGGGACTCGCTTCAGGTCTATTACAAAAGAAAATCCACGACTCCGCGCTTTTTCCTTTCCCTTCTCGCCTGCCTCGGCATCGCAGCGGGAATTGCAGTCTGCTTCCACCTCATTCCCCCCGAAGACGCCCAATCCAGCGTGGACAAGAATTTCCGGGAGCTATCCCATTCTCCGGAAACGCCCGCTTCGGAAGAGAGCGCGTGTGCGGGACATGAAGAAGAATTACCCCTGGCCGAGGCTCCGCGCGAGCCCGGGCTCATCCGGATGACCAACACCATCCAGCAGGGCGACACGCCGTCCTCCCTGCTGGCTGGCCATCTTGGTCTCGCGGAAATCTACTCGCTGTGCGACGCGAGCAAAAAAGTCTATTCTCTGGGGAAGCTGAAAGCCGGACAGCCCTGGACCATGATTTATTCCAACGATGCCTTGGTCGGCCTGGAATATGAAATCGATGCCGATGAGCGTCTGGTGGTTTCCATGACCGAGGAGGGATACGAGTTCCGGCGGGAACCCATTCCTTACGACACGGAAACCGTCACCGTAACAGGCACCATCACCAGCAGCCTGTTCGGTGCCGTGGCCGAAGCGGGTGAATCGGACGATCTGGCCATCCGTCTGGCCAATGTATTCGCTTATGACGTGGATTTTGTGCGCGCCCTGCGCACGGGCGACAGCTTTCGGGTGGTCGTGGAGAAAAAATTCCGCGAGGGCAAATTCTCCGGCTACAGCAACCTGCTCGCAGCCAGCTTCACCAACCAGGGCCAGACCTACTACGCGTACCGCTACACGAAAAAGAACGGCGATTCCGCATACTATGACCAGACAGGACGGCCGCT
>JAUMXF010000039.1:0-6777 GCA_030529235.1 Pseudomonadota bacterium | reverse complement strand
CGCTGCGCAAGGCTTTTCTCAAATCTCCCCTGCCCTTCACCCGGATTTCCTCCGGTTACTCCATGAGCCGCATGCATCCCATTCTGGGCTACAGACGCCCGCATCAGGGCATTGATTACGCCGCCCCCACAGGCACGCCCATCAGCACCGTGGCCGACGGCACCATTTCCGATGTCGGCTCCAACAAGTCTCAGGGCAAATATGTCAAGGTCAAGCACAGCAACGGCTACGAGACCATCTACAACCACATGAGCAAATACGCCAAGGCGAGCAGGAAAGGCTCCAGGGTCAAACAGGGCCAGGTCATCGGCTATGTGGGCAGCACCGGATATGCCACAGGGCCTCATCTGGACTTCCGGATGAAACAAAACGGCCAGTTCATCAATCCGCTGAAACTCAAAATGCTGCCCGCGGATCCTATTGCAGCCAAGGAAATGCCCGCTTTCAAGGCCGTCATTGCCGCTTACAAATCCCAACTGGAAGAACCCATCCGTTCCGCCTCCCTGGATAAAGAACTTCTCCCCTCCCGTTGATGTAAAAAGGCTGTTCTCCTTTTGTAGGGAGAACAGCCCGTTCTCCGCCCGGATCAATCCCACCGCATTCCAGCCTGACGCAATGCCGCTCAAATACACCAAACGAGCTCTAACCTGTTGCCTTTACTTGCTAATCGACATACTAGCTGCCGAAGTTTCTTGCCAAACGCCGGACAATCTCCATGAACTCAGCCCCGCTCCCGACAGATTCACAGCAGTCTATGGATATTCAGCAGCTTCGCCAGAAGCTGGAAGAACAGGAGCACGTCCACCATGCCATACTGGCGGTTCTTGACGCCATTCACACCACTGACAGCGTGTCCGAGCTGTGTCAGGCTGTCCATGCCGCTCTTGACCGGTTCATGGCCATTTCCAGCTTTGTCATCGCACTCCGCGACAAAAACTCCGGTAAAATAAACATTGCCTACCGGGCAGAAGAGACATCAGGCCCCTCACCGTGCCATGATTATGATGCACTGGCAGTGGAGGTCATGCAGAAGAAACAGGCCCTGCATTTTCCTGGCGGCAAAGAAGCGGATGCCGCGGACGGCCATGACGCCCCTGCCCCAAGCTGGTTCGGAGTTCCGCTTGTGCTCGACGAGGATGCCGCCGGAGTCCTGGCCGTACAGTGCTCAGGCCGTCCCTCGGGTCTCCCGCCACAGAACCGGAGCCTGCTGGAATCCCTCGCGCCACGAATAGCTTCGGCCATCGCCCGGAAGGCCGCACTGGAAACCCTCCGTCACACAGAGGAGCAGTTCCACAGTCTGGTAGCCAATATTCCAAGCATTGTTTTCAGCACTTCGACTTCGGGCCTGATTGAATTCGTAAGCCCCGCTCTGGAACGCCTCACCGGTCACAAGGCGGACCACTTCCGGGGACGGCCCTGGCATTGCGGTGTGGACGCCGGGGCATACCCGCACCTGACCGCATGGCTTCCGCCTGCAACCGACAATGCCGGGATGGAAAAAACTCTGGGCAGCCTGATCCACCCCGAAGACCGGGCACGGGTACTCGGCGCTCTGGACGCGGCTCTGGCCGGCACGGGCACATACGTTGTGGAATACAGAATTCTTCCTCCCGGCGGCCGCGCACACTTCGTTCAGGAAACAGGCCGCGTGGTCGGCCAGCCCGGCCGCGTACGAGTCGAGGGGCTGATTCACGACACGCACGCACAGCGTTCCGCCCAGGAAATCAATCAGGTTCTTTTTGAGATATCGAGCGCCGTCAACACCACATCGAGTCTGGAAAAACTGTACGAGGAAATTCATAAATCCCTGCACCGTGTGATCGACGCCACCAATTTCTATATCGCCCTCCATGACAGACAGCGCGATCTCATCAATTTCCCCTACAGATGCGATGTAGACGCCATCGACTTCGTTCCCCAGGCATCCACGTCCAAAGGCTATACAGCCCAGGTCATCTTCAGCGGAAAGCCCGTACTGGTGGATCAGGAACAGATCGAGGAACTGCACCGCCGATTCAACGCCGACAAGCGCCTGGGCACGCCGTCCAAGTCCTGGGTCGGCGTTCCACTGAAGATCAACAATCAGGTCATCGGGGCCATGGTCTGCCAGAGCTACACGGACCCCAAAAGATACACCACCCAGGACATTCTCGTCCTGACAAGCATTTCCGACCAGGTGGCCATCGCCATAGAGCGGGGCAGATCCTACGAGGCGCTGCGGCAAAGCGAGGAGCAGCTCCGGGCCCTGTCCCTGCAGACACAGCAGTTCGGCCTGGCCGCGGCGGCGCTGCTGGATAAAAACGACCTCCAGGATATTCTGCACAGCTTCTGCACGGCTATCGTGGAACATTCCGGCTACACCCGCAGCAACATCACCCTGCTGAAGAAAGAGCCGCCTTATTATGAATCCGTGAATGTCGGGGGGTTGAATCCTGCCGCAGAGCTGGACATGACGACTCCGGAAACCGCCATGTCCGGCTTTCTGAAACTGTTCGCGTCGGGCACCAAACTGGGCCGCTCTTCCTACTATGTCCCCTGCTCCAAGCATGGACATTCCAGTTGCCGAGCCTGGCCGGGAGAAGGTCAGACCGGAGATCAGATGTGGTGCACGGGGGACAACATCTATGTGCGCATGAACGATTCCCTCGGCAATCTGCTGGGTGTGATCTGTGTCGACTCCGCCAAGTCCGGGCTCCAGCCCTGCTCGGAAACCATCCGGCCGCTGGAGGTTTTCTCCGCCCTCATCTCCCAGATCATCATCCACAAACGCCTTCTGGACGATCTGGAAACAGCCCGGACGGAAGCGGAGAAGGCGACCAGGGCGAAAAGCCAGTTTCTGGCCAACATGAGCCACGAAATCCGCACTCCGCTGAATGCCATACTGGGCCTGACCGACCTGGTACTGGATTCAAGACTGTCCCGCTCCCAGGCCTCTTCGCTGCTCAAAATCCAGAACGCGGGCAAATCTCTTCTGGGCATTCTGAACAACGTGCTCGATTTTTCCAAAATAGAAGCCGGAATGCTGCATCTGGAACATGCGACCGTTTCCCTGCCGGAGGCCATGCGGGAACTGTTCGAGCTGCTCGTGCCCCAGGCCGAGGCCAAACAGATCGAAATCATTTTCCATCCGGCCCCATCCGTTCCCCACGATCTGCACACAGATCCTCTCCGGCTGCGCCAGATTCTGATGAATCTTCTGAACAACGCCATCAAATTCACGGAAAAAGGACACATCGTCGTATTTCTGGATACTCAGGAGGAACAGGACGGCTCCATCAGCGTCCGCTTCCAGATCGAAGACACCGGCATCGGAGTGCCCGAGGCAGCCATGGCCGACCTTTTCGAATCCTTTGCCCAGGCCGACGGCTCCACTACCCGCCGCTATGGAGGGACGGGCCTGGGGCTTGCCATCACCAGACAGCTCGTTCAGCTGATGGGCGGCAATATCTGGGTGCGCAGCAGCCCCGGTCAGGGCAGTACCTTCGGCTTTTCTCTCCCGGGACAACGAAAGGGGCGGGTTGAGTCCCCCAAAGAGGTACGGCGCATTCTGGTCGTGGACGACAACAAGGCAACCCTCAGAGCCCTGGAATCCATGCTTGCCGACCACGAAGTGGATACGGCCTTTTCAGAGGAAACGGCCCTGCGCCTGATCCGTAAACAGAATCATGATTTCCTGCTGATCAAAGACGCCCTGTACTCTTCCTGCGGAGAGCGGCTTCTGGACACATATGCCTCCCGGTATGAAGCGGCTCCCGAGACAGTCCTCATGTGCGGCCGCACCGCCACCGGCCTTCAGGCGGAGGAGCCATCGCCGAAGCGGCTGTATAAACCAATCCGTCCCGAACAGCTCCGAAGCTTGATGAACGGGACAGGAGCAAAGAACGACCTTTCACCGCGGCCGGCCAGAGAAACCATTTCCCTGACCGGAAAATCCCTGCTGGTGGTCGAGGACAACCCCGTGAATCAGGAAGTGGCCAGACGCATCCTGCTCAGAGCCGGAGCGGACGTCGCCGTGGCCGCCGACGGAACGGAAGCCCTGAACATAATGCAGAGCCGCCGTTTCGATCTGGTACTCATGGATATCCAGATGCCCCGCATGGATGGCTACACGGCCACGCGGAAAATCCGGGAACATTTCGGGCCGGATACGCCCATCATGGCCATGACCGCTCATGCCATGGAAAACAATCAGGAAGAAAGCCTGGCCTGCGGCATGAACGACTTCATCGCCAAACCCGTAGATTCCGTGATTCTCCTGAAAAAAATCAAGGCATTGCTGGATGGCTCGCGGATCGGACCGGACACACCGGCGGCCGCTCCGCCGGCTTCCCGGGCCATTCTGAACACGGACGAAGCGGTGGAGCGGCTGAACAACGACCGGCAGCTGTATGCCTCTCTGCTCCAGCTTTTCGTCCAGCGTCATGCAAACATTCAGGGACTCTGCCAGGCCGTCCGCAAGGGAGATTTCGACCTCGCGGCCAAAACGCTGCACACCATGCGCGGCGCGGCCGCAACCATCGGCGGCGGCATGCTGGTCAAAGCCATCGCCGATCTGGAACAGGCCCTGGCCAGGGCATCCACTCCGGCCATCGAAGCCAGCCTGGAAGAATTCATCCGGGCCCACACCGAGCTGCTGGAGACTATCAGTGAGCCCGCGTCCGGCACAGACTCTCCGGTCGAGGCTCCGCCGGACGCGGCACATCTCCGCCCCATTCTGGAAGAGCTGCTCGAACTGCTCCGGCAAAACAATCTCAAGGCAGATGCGGTCGTGCTCAACCTGGGCAGGATGCTGCGCGGCACACAGTTGCAGAAGTGGCTGGACATGCTTAAGGAACAGGTCAACAACCTGCACTACCAAGCCGCCGCGGACATGACGCAGCATCTTCTGGATACCGTATTTTCGCTTGGGAGCGATGATTTTGTCTTACCCCGACACGAAGCAGACCATCCTCATCGTTGATGACGAACCCATCAACATCAGAGCGTTGCAATCCACTCTCGGGGGGGAGTACAATCTCCTTTTCGCCACAAGTGGAGAAATGGTTCTGGATATGGTCAAAAGCGGCGTGCAGCCGGATTTGATTCTTCTGGACATCATCATGCCGGGCATGGATGGTTTCGAAGTCTGCCGCCGACTCAAAAACGATCCCAAGACACAGCACATCCCTCTCGTTTTTCTCACGGCCAAATGGGAGACCAGCGAAGAAGCCAAAGGGCTGGAAATGGGCGCGGTGGACTACATCCGCAAACCCTTCAGTCCGCCCATTATCCGGGCCAGAATACGCAATCACCTGGAACTCAAAAGAAACAGGGATCTGCTGGAAAATCTGTCCGCTCTGGACGGGCTGACCAACATCCCCAACCGCCGCCGCTTCAACGAAGTCTACGAGTACGAATGGAGCCGGGCCATCCGGACGCAGGCTCCCCTGTCCCTGCTGTTCATCGACATCGACCATTTCAAAAACTACAACGATCTGTACGGCCACCTGGCAGGAGATGAATGCCTGCGCAGCGTGGCCAGGGCACTCCAGTCCTCTCTGGGACGCACGGCGGACTTTCTGGCCCGGTTCGGCGGAGAGGAATTCATCATCCTGCTGCCCGATACCAATGAACGAGGCTGCCTGCACCTGGCCCGGAACATTCTCCATGCGGTCAACTCACTGGAGCTGGAGCACAAGGCCTCGCCCGTGGCCGAACATGTCACGGTATCCATCGGCGGCGTCTGTTGCGCCGACCTCGATTCCTGCCAGCGCCTGCAACTTCTGGAAAAAGCGGACAGGCTGCTCTACAAGGCCAAGGAAAGCGGCAGAAACCGCGCCTGCATCCAGCTCATCCTGGATACGGGAACCGACGGCCCCATGCACATGATTTCAAACGACGGAGATTGACATGGAACTCAAAGAAAAACGGTTTGTGATTTTGGTGGATACGCAGTTCAACGACCATGAATACTGGTATCCCTATTTCCGGCTGCGCGAGGCCGGGGCGGAGATTACTATAGTCGCCTCCAAGGCCGGCCAGACCTATTCGGGCAAGTACGGCACGCCGGTCAAATCCGACAAAACCCCGGCGGACATCAATGTGAAGGACTTCGCCGGCATCATCATTCCCGGCGGCTACGCCCCCGACCATATGCGCCGGGACCAGGGCATGGTGGAGCTGGTCCGTGCTTTCGACCAGCAGGGCAAAATCATCGCCGCTATCTGCCACGCCGGGTGGATGCTGGTTTCCGCCGGGGTGCTGAAAGGCAGAAAAGTCACTTCGTTTTTCGCCATCAAGGATGATCTGGTCAACGCAGGAGCCCTCTGGGAAGATGGCGAGGTAGTTGTGGACGGCAACATGATTACCAGCCGCACCCCGGACGATCTGCCTGCTTTCATGCGCGCCATCATCGCCGCAGCCAGATAAAAAGACAGAGTCCTTCTGGAAGCAGTCGATGCTTGGCTTGGTGAACCCACAAAGAATCGCCCGTGTCTGCGAGGGGAATCTCCTGTAAAGAGTGAAGCCGAGAGGGTGACACAAACTCCTCCGGCGTGCGTTATGCCGAGGGTAACAGAGCCCGGGGAACAAAAAGGCGAATCATTGTACTGGCCTTCAAACGCAATAATTTCAGGGTGATGCCCAGCAGAGCAGCTTATGACTGGCTATGACGCTGGGCATGACTCTGACAAAGATATCTGCAAATTTGTCATTCTCCATCTTCCTGCATTTCCAGCCCTGTTTCAGCCCATTCCCCACTTCACAGCTGCTGTCTTTCAGGAGAATATCAACGGTCAG
>JAUMXF010000038.1:3296-18984 GCA_030529235.1 Pseudomonadota bacterium | reverse complement strand
AATTGCTTTCCACAATGAAAATCCGGACGATCCATCATGAATTCAGCTGAATGGACCGCGAAAACAGCCAATCTCCATCCCAGTCCGAATTCCTGCAAGACACGGTGATGGAAAGAGCATACCTTCGGATAAAAGTGTCAGTGCGCTTGACCCTGCGCATGAGATGAGCTGATCACACGCATATCGCGCAGCCTAAGGTGGATAGACTCCAAGGGTCAGGTTCCGTGCTATGGGATGACAGCGCAGATTGTATTGGCCGGACCAGCCGTGCGCAGATGAGCGCCCTGTCATGCACCCCTATCCAGACAGCTTGTGCGGCTTTACCGCCTTGACTATCAGACAGCATATTCACGGCCAAGAATTTGGCATAAACGGAGGACGTGTGGAGGAGCGTGTTTTTTCCATCGTAACCAAGCCCGAAACAGGGCTGGAGCTGTTCGGACTGGTACAGCGGCATATCGCCGGACTGTACGAGCGAGGCATGAGCCGCATGGTGGGATACGAACTCATGAGCAACGGCCGGGTGATTCTCGTCAAGGTACGTGCGGCCTCTGGTCAGGGATTGCCCTCGGACGAAGAGGTGGAGATGGTGCTGGACGGGGAATTTGTGAACAGAATCGAACCACTGGCCCAGGAACTGGTGGACGGGTTCCACATGCCGTCTTTTGCACATTGCCCTTCGGAACGAAAAGGCTGACGCGACGAGGCCGATATCCCGCAAAAAAAGCCGCCCCGGACTCCGCGCCGGGACGGCTTCTCTTTGAGAGCCCTTCGGAAAATATCACTTGGTGCCGAATATCTTGTCTCCGGCATCGCCCAGACCGGGCAGGATGTAGCCATTTTCATTGAGCCGCTCGTCCACCGCAGCCACATAGATATCCACATCGGGATGGGCCTGGGTGATGCGCTGAATACCCTCAGGCGCAGCCACCAGAAAAAGACCCCTGATACTCGTGCAGCCCGCCGCCTTGAGGCAGCGGATGGTGGCGTCCAGAGTGCCGCCCGTGGCCAGCATGGGATCCAGAATGAGAGCCATGCGTTTTCCGATGCTTTTGGCCAGCTTGACATAGTATTCCACGGGTTCGAGCGTTTCCTCGTTGCGGTAGAATCCGACCACGCTGACCTTGGCCCCCGGAATCAGATCCAGTACGCCGTCCTGCATGCCAAGACCCGCCCGCAGAATGGGCACAACGGTGATTTTCTTGCCCTTGATGACATCCACTTCCACCGGCCCGGCCCAGCCCTGCACGGTCTTCTTCTCGGTCTCCAGATCCTTTGTGGCCTCGTAGGTCAGAAGCCTGGCCAGTTCCGAAGCCAGTTCCCGGAAATTCTTGGTGCTGATGTCGTGCTTGCGCATGAGCCCCAGCTTGTGCCTGATCAAAGGGTGTTCCGCCACGAATACGGCCATGGGTCCTCCCGGAAAATGTCGAAGTGCGGGGGCAGCGACACGGCAGCCCGGAAAACCGGAACGCGCAAGCGGACGCCAGCCGGTGCATTCCGTGTAAAATCACAACTGATACTTGTAGTAGGCGGCGCAGGAGCCTTCGGTAGACACCATGCACGGCCCCACAGGAGAGGCCGGCGTGCAGGCCGATCCGAAAAGGCCGCACCCGTCCGGAGCCAGCTTGCCCCGCAGCACGTCTCCGCAACGGCAGCCCCTGATCCGGGGCACATCCTCCAGAGACAGGCCGAACACGCGCATGGCGTCGAACCGTGCATATTCCTCGCGGATGCGCAGACCGCTGTCCGGAATGACGCCAATACCCCGCCACGACGCGTCCGAAGTCTCGAAAACCTCGGCCATGACAGCCATGGCCGCAGGGTTTCCGGCATCGGAGACCACGCGGGTATAGGCGTTCACCACTTCCGCCTGCCCCCTGGTCTTCATGGACGCGAGAAGATGCAGGGCCTGGAGGATGTCCACGGGTTCGAAGCCCGCCACCACGGCGGGCAGGCCATGCCGCGAGGCCAGAAAGCGGTAAGGCTCAAGGCCGATGACCGCGGAAACATGCCCCGGCAGCAGAAAGGCGTTCACCCGCAAATCCGGATCGCCGGCCAGGACTCTCAGAACGGGCGGCACCAGCTTGTGAAGCGACAGAACCGAAAAATTGCCGACGCCCTCTTCCCTGGCCGCCTTGATCGTGGCGGCCACGGCCGGGGCGGTGGTCTCGAAGCCCACGCCCAGAAAAACCACCCTGTCTCCGGGATTTTCCCTGGCCAGGATCAGGGCGTCGAAGGGTGAATAGACCACCTTGACCCGCGCACCTTCGGCCCGGGCCGTCCCGAGGGAGCGCTTCCCCGGTCCCGGAACCCGCATCAGGTCGCCGAAGGTGGCCA
Organism: Pseudomonadota bacterium; assembly: GCA_030529235.1. Taxonomy (GTDB): domain Bacteria; phylum Desulfobacterota; class Desulfovibrionia; order Desulfovibrionales; family Desulfomicrobiaceae; genus Desulfomicrobium. Next base: position 16,647 of record JAUMXF010000038.1, on the reverse strand, counting down.
CAAGAGCACCCTGTCCGGCCAGCTTCAGAAAGGCCGCCACCTCGCTGTCATGAGTGACGCAGACGGGACAGCCGGGACCCGACAGGTGCGTGACGCCCTCCGGCAGCAGGGAACGCACGCCGCTGCGGAAGATGGACACGGTATGCGTGCCGCAGACTTCCATGAAGCGCAGCCCGCCGTCGAGTTCCACGCGGATGCGGTCCAGAAGCACCCGGCACAGCCGGGGATCGGCAAAGCCCTCAAGCGCGTCCAAGTCCGAATCCTTCCTCGAAAAGCTTGAGCGTCGCCAGAGCTTCTTCCCGGTCCAGGCGGGTCAGGGCGAATCCGGCGTGCACCACCACATAATCGCCCACGGCCACCGTTTCGGACATCACGTCCAGCCGGATGCGCCGGGCCACGCCGCCCATCAGCACCTCCGCGTTTTTTCCATCCACCATGACCACTTCCATGGGCACCGCCAGACACATAGGATGAATCTCCCGCTTTACTTTTTCTTGGGGCAGTTGCTAAATCCCGGCCTGTTGCGTGTCAATGAACTCTTCCCCGCCGCCGCATGAGTCCACAGCCTCTCCCTCTTGTCTCCACCGCCATTTCCGGCCGCATCCCGTCGGACGGGCAGTGCCGCGCCTGGTGGGACGATTACCGGATGCTGGAGAACATCAAGCGGCACAGCGAACTTGTGGCCCATGTGGCCACGGCGCTGGCCGAAATGGCGGCCGGGCGGAATGCGGGCAACCCGCAACGGCTGCCGCCGGAAGATTTCGTGCAGAGCGTTCGCGCTTCGGCCCTGCTGCACGACCTGGGCAAGACCTGCGCCATCCGCATGGGCGGCGACCACAGCCAGCTCGGCGCGGCCTGGGTCATGCAACTGACCGGAAATCCACACATCGCCCAGGGCGTGATGCACCACGTGTACTGGCCCGGCGAGCTGGACCCGGAACGGCACTTTCTGCCTCTGGCCGTCATCTACGCCGACAAGCGCGTCCGCCACGACGATCTGGTCAGCCTGGAGGAACGCTTCGACGACCTCATGGACCGCTACGGAAAAAACGAACGCAGCCGGGACTGGATCGGCCGGTCCAGACAGCAGAACCGGGACATCGAAAACCTCTTGAGCGCATTTCTGGGAGAAGACATCCATGCGTATCCTTTTGATCGCCGGCGGCTGGTCCGGTGAACGCGACGTGGCCCTGAGCAGTTCGAAACAGATAGAAAGAAGCCTGTCCGCCCTGGGCCACACGGCCACCCTGTTCGATCCGGAGCGGGATCTGCGCGGTCTGTCCGCAGCCGCCCGGGGGCAGGATTTCGCCTTCATCAACCTGCACGGTTCGCCGGGCGAGGACGGGCTGGTTCAGGCCCTGCTGGAACGCATGAACCTGCCTTTTCAGGGCGCAGACTCCCGGTCCTCGCTTCTGGCCCTGAACAAGGCCGTGGCCAAGCAGATCTTCGAGGACGCCGGGCTGACCACCCCGGCCTGGGAATTCGTTCCGGCCCGCCATGTCCGCTCGTGGCGGCCCAGCCTTCCTTTTCCGCTGGTCGTCAAACCCAACACGGGCGGCTCCAGTCTGGGCGTGAGCATCGTTTCCACCCAGGAAGAACTGGATGCCTGTCTGAACCTGCCCGCAACCGCCGGCCAGGATCTGCTGGCCGAAGTGCTGATCCGGGGGCAGGAGCTGACCTGCGGCGTGCTCGAAGGCGAGGAACTTCCGCCCATTCTGATCCGGCCCAGGCGCGGCGTCTTCTTTGACTACGAAAGCAAATACATGGCCGGAGCCACGGAAGAAATCTGCCCCGCGCCCGTGTCCGCCGAGCTCACCGCGACCCTGCAACGCATGGCCCGGACGGCCCACGAGGCTCTGGGCCTGTCCGACTACAGCCGCGCGGACTTCATGGTGGACGAAAATGGCGTCCCGCACATTCTGGAGGTCAACACCCTGCCCGGAATGACCGCCACCAGCCTGCTGCCCCAGGAGGCCCAGGCCGTGGGCATGTCCTTCGAGGCCCTGCTGGCCCGGCTGATCGAACTGGGTCTGCGCAAAAAACACTGATGCGGCCCCTGCTTCGCGCCGCGGCCTTTGCCGCCTACACGGCTCTGGGCTGTCTGGCCGCGCCTTTTCTCTTTCTGTCCCCACGCCTGCGCCAGGGCTGGCGGCAGCGCCTCGGACTGGGACTGCCCGGCCCGTGCCGCATCTGGATACAGGGCGCGTCGGCCGGAGAATGCCAGCTCATCCAGAGCCTCATGGCCCATCTCCCGGCCGTGCCCACGCTGGCCACCACCTGCACGGCCCAGGGCCTTTCCGTTCTGGAAAAAACAGCCGCCGGCGGTCCATTCCACCCCCGCATGCTGCCTCTCGATCTGCCGCCTCTCATGTATTTCACCCTGAAGCGGGTCCGGCCCGCCGTAGTCATACTGCTGGAAACGGAGCTCTGGCCGGGCCTGCTCATGGCCTGCGCGATGCTGCGCGTCCCCGTGGTCGTGCTCAACGCCCGCATGAGTTCCCGTTCCCTCGGCGGCTACCTGTTTCTGCGCCCGCTGCTGCCCCCTCCGGCGGCCATCGGAGCCATTTCCCCCGGCGACGCCCTCCGCTTCGGTCTGGTCTTCGGACACGGCCGCGTCCGGGTCACGGGCAACATCAAATTCGACCGGGCCATGAACGCGCCGCTCCTCGAACGGCGGGACAATCCTCTGCGCCACCTGATTCCGGAAGATGACTGGTTCGTGGTGCTGGGCTCCGTGCGCGAGGAGGAGGAAGAGGCTGTGCTGGCCCTTGTCCGGACGCTCAGAGAACTCCGACCCGCGTGCATCGTGGGACTTTTCCCCCGCCACATGCACCGTACCGGGGCCTGGCTGGAACGGCTGGCAACAGCGGGTATCCCCGCTGTCCTGCGCAGCGGTCTGAACGGCCCGGCCCGGCCCGGAACGGTCGTCGTCTGGGACCGCTTCGGTGAACTGGGCGCGGCCTACGGGCTGGCCGGACGGGCCTTTGTGGGCGGCAGTCTGGCCCGGCTGGGCGGTCAGAACTTTCTGGAACCCCTGAGTCAGGGCGTCCTGCCCGCCACAGGCCCGCATACCCGCAATTTCGACTGGGTGGGCCCGGAAATCTTCGTCTCCCTGGTCCGCAAAAGCGGCGACATCGGCATCCTGGCCCGGGAACTGACCATGCCCGCCCCACCCCGGGCGGAAGTCCGCAGCCGGGCCGAAGCCTACATCGCCGCCCGGTCCGGAGCCAGCCAAGCCTCCGCTTCGATGCTCGGGCCTTTTCTGAAATGATTACGCGGGCCGCCCCGTTCATGGAGATGTCCCATGTCCGAAGTTTTTGCCATTGTTCCGGCCAGATATCAGAGTTCCCGCTTTCCGGGCAAACCCCTGGCCCTGATCCACGGCCGGCCCATGTTCTGGCATGTCATGCGCCGCGCGGCCATGTGCCCGCTGGTTTCCAGAGCGGTTCTGGCCACGGATGACGAACGTATTTTCCAGGCGGCCCGACAGCTTGATGTGGAAGTTCTCATGACCGGTGCCCATCACGCCAGCGGCACGGACCGCGTGCTCGAAGCCGCCCGGACCCTCGGGGCCGGTCCGGAAGATATCGTCATCAATGTTCAGGGCGACGAACCGGCCCTGGAGCCGGAAATGCTCACGGAACTGATCCGTCCCTTCGACGAAGCCAGCGTGCAGGTCACCACCCTGGGCACGCCCATCAGCGCCGGAGAAGCCGCCTCGCCCGACCGGGTCAAGATCGTCCGCGCCGAAAGCGGCCGGGCTCTGTACTTCTCCCGCGCACCCGTTCCCTTCGGCCGCGAGACCGAACCCGCGTATCTCGGACACATCGGCCTCTACGGATTTCGCATGCGTATCCTTGAAAAATTCAGCGCTTTGAGCGAAAGCCCCTTGGAACGGCTGGAAAAACTGGAACAGCTTCGGCTGCTCGAAGCCGGAATTCCCATCCACGTGGCCCTCACCCGGCACAAAAGCCTGGGTGTGGACCGGCCCGAAGATCTGCCCATCGTCAGTCAGCTCATGCAAGGAGAGCAATACATATGAAAGCGATTCTGGCCCTCGAAGACGGAACGGTCTTCACCGGCGAGTCCTTTACCGGTCCCGGCGAAGCCACGGGCGAAGTCATCTTTCACACCGCCATGTCCGGATACCAGGAAATTCTGACCGATCCCGCCCAGTACGGCCAGATGGTCTGCATGACTTACCCGCTCATCGGCAACTACGGCGTCAACCCCGAAGACGCCGAATCCGCACGGGTTCACTGTCCGGCCCTCATCGTCAAGGAATGCTGCCGGGAGCCTTCCAGCTGGAGGTCGACGGAAAGCCTGCCGGACTACCTGAAGCGCCACGGCGTCATGGGTCTGGAAGGCGTCGACACCCGCGCCCTGACCCGGCACCTGCGCATTCACGGAGCCATGCGCGGCGTGATCTCCACGGAAGAAGGCCCCGAGGCGCTGGCAGCTAAGGCCAGAGCGCTGCCGTCCATGGAAGGCGCCCGGCTGGCGGATTTCACGGCTCCGAAAGAGCCCTACCACTGGACGGATCAGGGCCCGCGCCCTGCCGCGCCCCAATGGCCCGAAGATTCCGGGGACAGACCCAAGGTGCTCGTGTACGACTACGGCACGCGCTGGAGCGCCCTGCGGCAGCTGGCCGCCGAGGGGCTGGCCATTCTGGCCGTGCCGCCGGACTTCCCCGCGCAGTCCGTCAGAAAGCTGGCGCCGCACGGCGTATTCCTGTCCAGCGGCCCCGGCGACCCGGCGGCCATGAGCGAAGCCGTCTCCATTGTCCGGGAACTCTGCGAAATCTGTCCCGTCAGCGGCATCGGTCTGGGATACCAGCTTCTGGGCCTTGCCCTGGGCGGGTCGAGCTACAAGCTCCGCTTCGGCCATCACGGCGCCAATCACCCGGTCCGGGACGATATCAGCGGAACGATCGAAATTTCCTCCCAGAGTCACGGCTTCTGCCTGGACATCTCCGGCCTGGACGAACTGGAACAGACCCATCTCAATCTGAACGACGGAACTCCGGGAGGATTCCGGCACCGGACCAAGCCGCTTTTCGGCGTGCAGCACTACCCCGGAACGAATCCTCCCCCCGGCGGCCGGTCCTTTTTCACCGAGTTCCGGCACATGCTGGAAGAGCGGGCGCGGTAGACATGTCCGCCGAGACGCTCAAGGCCAGGAAGCAGCTTGCCCAAGTGGGCATGCTGCTCAAGCAGGGCAAGCTCCTGGCCGCCGTGACCGGCATGCACGAAGCCGTGGGCACCGTGCTCAAAACGCCGCTCATGAAGCGGGAAATGCAGGAATACAGCGAAGCCCTGGACAAGGCCGCCTACATGCTGGGCGCGGACCGGGAGCTGAAGAAAATCTATCCGGTACAGATCCGCTACACGCCCGGAGCGGAGCAGGAATTTCTGGCCGCCCTCGGCGAACTCCAGACCTTTCTGCGGGAAAATCTGGCCGAGGAGGCCGACGCCCGTCTGGAAGCCCTGAAACTGTACCGGCAGAAACAGCTGGAGCTTATCCGGCAGGCCCTGCGCAGGGACGATCCGGAAGAGGCCGGACAGACCGCTTCCCGGCTGACGCAGGAAAACCCCGAGGATACGGAACTGCGCGCGTCCCTGGCCGACATTTTCCTGGAAGCGGGCCGGTGCGAGGAAGCCCTGAGCCATCTGCGCGCGGCCTACCCTCAGGACCAGGACTACGCCCACGTCCTGAACAGGCTGGGCATGACCCTGCGCAAGGCCGGACGGCTGGACGAGGCGGAAAAATTTTACCTGCGGGCTCTGGAACGGGAAAGCCGGGACGAGTCCATTCACTTCAATCTGGGCCGGGTCTATCTGGACATGAAAGCCTGGGAGCGGGCCGCCCGGGCCGCGGCGGACGCTCTGAACATCAATCCGGATTTTGATGAAGCCCGCAAAATGAAGCTCTTCGCGGACAGGCAGGCCCGGACATAAGACACGAAGGTCCCTGCCGCCTGCGGGAACGCGCCCGCAAACTTTCTTCCCGGCGGCTTATACCGTCAGACTCCCGCCAACCGGTTCTCCCGCTGCCTTTCCTTCCCGCACGGGAGGGCCTTTTTCCCGCTTCAGAGCGGCTTCCCGCCTCATTCTCGCCAACTGGCACGTCAAATGCTTTAAAAGCTGCAGGTCAGCCTCAGGCTGCAAATAATTTGACACCTCTTGCCGAAACGGCGGGAAACAATCATGCACTTACAAAAACGCGTACTTGTCACGGGCGGCTCCGGCTTTCTGGGGTCACACCTCTGCGAACGGCTGCTGCGGGAAGGCTGCGAGGTCATCTGCGTGGACAACTTTTTCACCAGTTCGCGTCAGAACATCCAGCATCTGCTGGACAACCCCCTCTTCGAGGTCATCCGCCACGACATCACCTTTCCACTCTACATGGAAGTGGACGAGATATACAATCTGGCCTGCCCCGCGTCGCCCATTCACTACCAGCACGACCCGGTACAGACTACCAAGACCTGCGTGCACGGGGCCATCAACATGCTGGGACTGGCCAAGCGGCTCGGCGCCCGCATCTTCCAGGCATCCACATCCGAGGTATACGGCGACCCGGAACAGCACCCGCAGACCGAAAGCTACTGGGGGCACGTCAATCCGCTGGGCGAGAGATCCTGCTACGACGAGGGCAAGCGCTGCGCGGAATCCCTCTTCTTTTCCTACCACCGGCAGCACGGCCTGCCCATCCGCGTGGGACGCATCTTCAACACCTACGGCCCGCGCATGCATCCCAACGACGGCCGCGTGGTTTCCAATTTCATCGTCCAGGCTCTTCAGGACAGGCCCCTCACCCTTTACGGCGACGGCAGCCAAAGCCGCTCCTTCTGCTATGTGGACGACCTGACGGAACTGACCATCCGCTTCATGAACGACCAGTCGGGCTTCACCGGCCCCCTGAACATGGGCAACCCCGGTGAATTCACCATCGCCGAACTGGCGCGGGAGGTCATCGATCTCACGGGCAGCGGCTCCAGAATCGTGCATCTGCCCCTGCCCGGCGACGACCCCAGACAGCGCCGTCCGGACATCACCCAGGCCAGGATGCGCTACGGCTGGGAACCCGCCGTATCCCTGCGCCAGGGCCTCGAACGGACCATCGCCTATTTCGACGGTCTGCTGCGTTCCGGCGTGCTGAAAGGAGCCGCGTGATGCGCGTGCTGGTCACGGGCGGGGCGGGCTACATCGGCAGCCATACCTGCAAGGAGCTGGCCCGAAGCGGACACGAACCCGTGGTCTATGACAACCTGTCCACCGGCCGTCGGGAACTGGCGCGCTGGGGGGCGTTCATCCACGGCGACATCCTCGACACCCAGCGTCTGCGCGCGGCCATGCGCCGGGAGCGCGTGGAGGCCGTCATCCACTTCGCGGCCAAGGCCTATGTGGGCGAGTCCGTCATCAATCCGGAAAAGTACTTCCGCAACAATGTGGGCGGCACCCAGAGCCTGCTGGACGCCATGCGCGGCGAGGATGTGCGCGACATCGTGGTTTCGGGCACCTGCGCGGTGTACGGCACGCCGGAGCGCATGCCCATCGACGAAAACACCCCGGCCAGCCCCATCAACCCCTACGGCGAGAGCAAGCTCTTCATGGAGCGCATGCTCGCCGCCTACGGGCGCGCGTACGGCACACGCTTCACCTCCCTGCGCTATTTCAACGCGGCGGGCTGCGACCCGGACGGCGAAACGGGCGAATGGCACGACCCGGAGACACACCTCATTCCGCGTGTACTGATGGCGGCTGCGGGCAAGATCGAGGCCCTGGAAATTTTCGGAGATGACTACCCCACCCCCGACGGCACCTGCATCCGCGATTACGTGCACGTGCGCGACCTGGCCAAGGCCCATATCGCCGCCGTGGAACGGTTGCAAAAAGGCGGCGGGAACAGCATCCTGAATCTGGGCGCGGGCCGGGGATTTTCCGTAAGAGAAATTGTCCGGGCCGCGGAAGAGGTCACGGGGCGTCCCGTGCCCCACGTATTCAGACCCAGGCGCGAGGGCGACCCGGCGGAACTGGTCGCCGACAGCGGCCGGGCGGGCGAAGTCCTGGGCTGGCGGGCGCATCACTCATCCATCGAGGAAATTCTCCGGACCGCATGGGCCTGGGAACAACGAAAAGGGCGGACCTCATGAACAAACCTCGGGAAGCGGCCGCTTCGCAGGCCGGGCCGAAGCTTCTCAACCTCGGCTGCGGGCGGACCTGGCGGCCGGGCTGGGTGAACGTCGATTTCCGTTCGGATTCCCCCCATGTTCTGGCCTATGACCTGCGCCTGGGCATTCCCTTTGCCGACGCCTCCTTCGATGTGGTGTACCATTCCCACGTGCTGGAACATTTCAGCAAGCGGCAGGGGGAATTCTTCGTGCGCGAATGTTTCCGCGTCCTCAGGCCGGGCGGTCTGCTGCGTCTGGCCGTTCCCGATCTGGAGAACATCGCCCGCGCCTATCTGGAAACCCTGGAAGAGACCCGGGCAGGAAAGGAAGGCGCGGAAAAACGCCACCAGTGGATGCTGGTGGAAATGCTCGACCAGCTCACCCGCACCGCAAGCGGCGGGGAAATGCTCACCTGGTGGCGGGAGCACCCCGTGCCCCAGCGGGAATTCATCGAAATTCGTCTCGGCGAGGAAGCCCGCTCCGGTATGGAGTCCGCCCGGCACTTCCGCCCGGCCCCGGCGGGCCGCCGGCCCGCTCTGGAACCCGCCAACCCGGAGTTCTCGGGCTCGGGCGAACTGCACCGCTGGATGTACGACCAAGTGTCCCTGAGCGGCCTGCTGAAATCGGCCGGATTCACGCGGATAACGCGCCAGACGCATGACACGAGCCTCTCCGCCGAACCGTCCATCCGCGAGCTGGACAGCGACGCCGAGGGAAACGTCCGCAAGCCCGACTCCCTGTTCATGGAGGCCGTAAAGCCCCAGATGCCGCTTCCCGCCCCGAGAGTGGCCATGTTCTCCACCAGCGACGCGGGAGGAGCGGCCATCGCCGCCCTGCGCCAGCATCAGGCCCTGCGGGACAAGGGCATGGGTAGCGAATTCTATGTCATGCGCCAGTTTTTCTCCCGCGAGGCCGTGCACGTACTGCCCGCCCGCGGCCACCATGTCGCGAGCCGGGGCGAAACAGCCTGGCACAGCGCCCTTCCGGCCTGCGAGTACCGCCACGGCCAGATGATAAGCAGGTTCCCGGACCGGCCCGCCGGAGCCGAACATTTTTCCTTTCCGGCTCAGGGTTTCTCCCTGCGGGACGTGCCGGGCCTTGTGGATTTCGATATCCTGAACCTGCACTGGGTGGCGGGCATGTGCGACCCGGCCCTGGAGCCGGAGGCTTTCGCCGGACGGCCGGTGGTGTGGACCCTGCATGACATGAATCCCTTTACCGGCGGCTGTCATTACGCGGACGGATGCCGGGGCTTCGAGAAGCACTGCGGTTCCTGTCCGCAGCTCGGTTCCCGCGACGAAAACGACATCTCGCGGCAGACCTGGAAATCGCGCATGATCGCCTACCGCAAGCTCAATCTGCACATTGTGGCCCCCAGCGTCTGGCTGGCCGAAGAAGCCCGCAAAAGCTCGCTCTTTTCACGTTTTCCGGTGCACGTCATACCGTACGCCCAGCCCCTGTCCGTGTACCAGCCCCTCAACCGGGACGACCTGCGGGCCGGGCTGGGCATAGGCAAGGAAGAACTCGTCCTGCTTTTCGCCGCCCAAAGCCTGGGCAACAGGCGCAAGGGCGGAGCCTTTCTGCTGGAGATGCTCCAGCTTCTGGCCCGGACGGAACTGAAAGACAGGACCACGGTGCTTCTGCTCGGCGGTGACCCGCCCCGCCCCTTTCTGGAAACGGGCGTCAGGGCCGAAGCCACGGGCCATATCGACAGCGACCAGCACATGGCCGCACTGTACAACGCCGCCGACGCCGTGCTGGTGCCCTCGCTGGAAGACAACCAGCCCAATGTCGTCTGCGAGGCCCTGGGCTGCGGCACGCCGGTGGTCGCCTTCGCGGCCGGGGGCATACCGGAGATGGTCAGCCACGGGGAAACGGGCTTTCTCGCGCCCACGGGCGACGCCAAAGGTCTGCTGGAAGGCGTCCGCTGGGCCGCCGGGGCGAAGGAAAACCCCGCCATCCGCAGACTGTGCAGGGCCTTTGCCCTGAAACAATGGCACCCGGACCTGTGTGCGAAAAGCTACATGGATCTCTATCAAAGTCTGACCCCGGCACGATGAAGCGCGGCGAAATACTTTCCGCCCATCAGGCACGCACGCAAACAGAAACAACAACCATGAAATCGAATCCGACAATCCGATCCACGCCCGAACTTCCTCCCGCCGTGACCGCTTTCGAGGCGGCCGCGAACGGCCCGGACCATCCGGCCCGGATCTGGGAGAAACTGGACAGCATGCTCCACATCGCCGCTCTGATGGAGGATATCCTCCTGCATCCGCAGCAGGACCCCGTGGAGCGGACCGAAAGTCTGTTCCGGTTTCTCGCGGAAAAGATGCGCCGCGCGGCGGCCATGGCCGCCGAATTTGCGCCCGCGCCCGAGATTTCCTCCGATATCCTATCCGGAGAAGAGAAAACCAAGGACCTTTTTGAACGCGCCTGGACGGTCTACAGCGACGAGACATACGACCATTCCGTTTCACTGGTGGAAAACCGTCTGCGCCAGAGCGGGTTCGGGGAGGATTTCCTGAAGGGCAGGACGTGCTTCGACGGCGGCTGCGGCACCGGACGGCTGGCCGTGGCTCTGGCCAGAATGGGCGTCGGAAGAGTGGTCGCCGCAGATGTCGGCTCCGCCAGCCTGGACTTCTTCCGCCGCCAGATAGACAGATACGGCCTGTACGCCGTTGAAGTCGTGGAAATGGATGTGACGGATCTGGGCGCGCTCGATTCGGAGCAGTTCGACTTCGTGGCTTCCAACGGCGTGCTGCACCACACCCCGCGCTGCCTTCCCGGCCTGGACGAACATTACCGGCTGGTCAGGCCCGGCGGCTTCCTGTGGCTGTATCTGTACGGCGCGGGAGGGTTCTACTGGGCCGTGTACGACCGCATGCGCGAGCTCCTGACGGACGTTTCTCCGGAACGGTTTTGCGCCCACATGCGGCTTCGCGGAGTGCGCGAAGGCATGATCTACACCATGCTCGACAATTTTTTCGCGCCCCGGGAATATTTTTTGAGCAGCGAAATCCTCTCCAGACTGCATAAACTCCATCCGCTGGAATGGCGGCACCAGCGGGGCCCGTCCATATTCGACGACCCTTCCGTCTATACCGGAGAAAAATACGGCAAGTACATTCTGGGCCCGGAAGGCGAAGTGCGTCTGGTCATCCGGAAGATGCTTTCCTGAGGACGGCGGCCAACCAGTATGTGCGGAATTTGCGGAATAAAATCCGGGCAGGCCGATCCGGACGTGCTCGAACGCATGATCCGGGCGCTGCACCACCGGGGGCCGGACTCCAGCGGCCGCTATCACGGCGCGGAGTACATGGCCGGAATGCGCCGGCTGGCCGTCAACGATCTCCATTCGGGAGACCAGCCCCTGTATAACTCCCGCAAAAATGCCGTGCTCTTCTACAACGGCGAGATATACAACTCCCCGGAACTCCGCCGGGACCTGAAAGCCCGGGGCTTTTCCTTCCGGACCCGCTCCGACGGCGAAGCCATCTGCCATCTCTTCGATCTGCACGGGGAAGAGCTGTTTTCCCATCTGGACGGCATGTTCGCCTGCGCCCTGTGGGTGGAAGACGAAAAAAAACTCATCCTGGCCCGCGATCCGGCCGGGGAAAAGCCGCTTTACTATGCTCACCTGCCCGGCGGAGGTCTGGCTTTCGCCTCGGAGATGAAAAGCCTGCTGAAAATTCCGGAACTGCCCGCCGGACTTGACCATCAGGCCCTGTGGGATTTCCCCACTTTCCTGTGGATTCCGGAGCCGTCCACCGCCTTTGCGGCCATCAAGAGCCTGCCAGGAGGACACATCCTGGTCGCGGACGCCGCGGGCGTGCGCATCCGCCCCTATGCCTGCCGCGTCGCCCCGGCTCCGGACGCGGCAAAGCTCGGCGAAGCGGAACGGATCGAGACCGTGCGGGCCACCGTGACCCGGGCCGTGCACTCGCGCCTGCTCTCCGACGTGCCCGTGGGCGCGTTCCTCTCAGGGGGGCTCGACAGTTCCATCGTGACCACCCTGGCTGTGGAGCGCCTGCCGCGTCTGGACACGTTCACCATCGCCTTCGACAACATAAAAGACCCCTACCACGGCATGGCCGACGAGTCGGAGCAGGCCCTGGCCACGGCCCGTGCGCTGGGCACCAGACACCACCTTCTCAAGGCCACGGCGGACATGTTCCGGCGGCTGCTGCCCGAGTTCTGCGACAAGGCGGACCAGCCCTTTGCCGTGTCCTCCGGCCTCGGCGTGCTGGCCATCTCCGGCCTGGCCCGTGAAAAAGGCATCAAGGTACTGCTGACCGGCGACGGCGCGGACGAGGCTTTCGGCGGCTACTCCTGGTATCCGTTTCTGCCCCATGCGGACCGGACCTCCCCCGCGAACCCGGACCGTCCGGTCTCCTTTCAGAACACGGGACTGAGCGTGGAGGAACGCCTCGGTGCGCTGGCCGCCATGTCCGGCCCCGAACGCGCCCTGGCCTGGCACTACTACGCGGCGGAAGAGGAAAAGGCCGCGCTTTTCGCGGCGGGTCCCTTCCACGACGCCCGGTCGTCCGTGCGCCACTTTTCCGCCTTCAGGGCTGCGGCCTGGGACGCCCCGGACTACATCCGTCACGACCGGAAATTCTACTTTCCTTTCGAGATGCTGGCCAAGGCGGACCGCATGACCATGGCCAACTCCGTGGAGGGCCGGGTGCCCTTCGCCGCACCGGAGGTGCAGGAGCTGGCCGCACGATTGCCCTTTTCAGACATGGTCAGGGACGGCGAACTGAAATGGATTCTGCGCCGGGCCTTCGCGGACAAATTGCCCGCCGGGGTCGCGGACCGGAAAAAGCACGGCTTCAACGTGCCTGTGGACCACTGGCTGAAAAACGAGTGGGCGGACCTGCTCGACGCGGCCTTTTCTCCCTCGTCTTCCTTGTCGCGGCACGGTTTTCTGGCTAAGGGAGCCGGAAAAACGGCCCGCCAGCTCCGGGACGATCCCGAACGCCTGAACGGACACACGCTTTTCGCTTTCATCATGCTCGATCTGTGGCTTACGAGGATGCAGGAATGGAGATAATCGCGGAAATCGGCCAGAATCATAACGGCGACATAGATCTGGCTTTCGAGCTCATCGCCGAGGCCAAAAGAAACGGCGCCGACGCGGCCAAATTCCAGATCTATGACGCCGCCGCGCTTTTT
>JAUMXF010000038.1:0-3286 GCA_030529235.1 Pseudomonadota bacterium | reverse complement strand
GGAGCTCTCCAAGGACGACACGGCCCGGCTGGCCGAACGCTGCTCCAGAATGGGCATCGAGTTTCTGGCCTCGGTTTTCGATGCCGAGCGCGTAGACTGGCTGGAGGAACTCGGCGTGCGGCGCTACAAGATCGCCTCGCGCTCCATCCGCGACCAGGGGCTGATCGGCCGCCTGTGCCGGACCGGCAAGCCGCTGCTGGTATCCCTGGGCATGTGGGACAAGCCGGAGTTTCCGTCCATCCCCTCCGGCGCTCCGGTGTCCTTTCTGTACTGCGTCTCACAGTACCCCACGCCCCTGGAACGGCTGCACCTCGGCCAGGTGGATTTCACCCGCTACGCCGGATTGAGCGACCACACCGTCGGCATCAGCGCGGCCCAGGCCGCCCTGGCCAGAGGGGCGGGCATCATCGAAAAGCACTTTACCCTGGACCGGAACATGCACGGTCCCGATCACGTCTGCAGCATGACGCCCGGGGAACTGGCCGGGCTGAGCGGGTTCAGGGACGACCTGCGCAGGCTGCTGTAATCCTCCGGCCCGAAGCCGGTTTCGCGGAGGCTCGCGCGCCACGTGGATACGCCAAAAGTCACGGTCTACATCCCCAGCCACAATTACGGGGCCTTTCTGCAGGAAGCCATCGAAAGCGTTCTGCGCCAGACCTATTCTTCCTGGGAGCTTCTGATCATCAACGACAGCTCCACCGACAACACGCCGGAAGTGATGGAGTACTACAAAGGCGACGAACGCATCCGGCTGTTCCACACCAGCTACGGCTCCCTGCCCAAGGTCTGCAATCTGGCCATCCGCGAAGCCAGAGGCGAGTACATCATCCGGCTGGACGGCGACGACGTGTTCGGCAGCAACATCCTGCTGGTGCTGGCCACCCATCTGGACCAGAACCCGGACTGCGCCCTGGTCTTCCCGGACTACTATCTGGTGGACGAGGCCGGAGGGATCGTAGCCCACGAATGGCGGGAAAAATTCTTCCAAAGCAATCACGTCTTCGACAACCCGCCCAACGGCGCCTGCTGCCTGATCCGCAGATCCGTGCTGGAGGAAGTGCACTGCTACCGGGAAGATCTGGGCGCCCAGGACGGATACGACCTGTGGAACAAGCTGCGCAAGAGCCACCGCGTTTCCAACGTGAACCTGCCGCTTTTCTTCTACCGCCGTCACGACTCCAGTCTGACCACGGACAGCAGGCGCATTCTCGCGGCCAGGCGCCACATCAAGCTGGACGCCGTGGCGGAAACCCTTAACGCCTACCGCCCTCTGGTCCTGTGCATCCCCTGCCGCCAAAATTATGACTTCGTACCCGATCTGTGGGACCGGCCTCTCTGCGGCAAGACCCTGCTCGAGCGGGAAATCGAAAAGGCGTTGCGCTCGAAGCTTTTCGACACCATCGCCGTCTGCTGCGACAATCCAAGGGCCAGGGAAGTCATGGAACGGTACGCGGACCCGAGGCTTTTCTTCCACGCCCGCCGCAGGGAGGACACCATCCGCTCGGCGTCGCTGGCGCTGACCCTCGACTCCCTGTTCTCCCGGATCGACCCGGACCGGCGCGGCACCACCGTGATCAGCTATCCGCAGGCGCCCTTCGTCAGTCTCGAATCTCTGGAGGAGGCCCTGACCACGCTGGTCATCAACGACGCCGACGCCGCCCTGGGGATGATCGAAGTCGATGAACCGCTGTTCAAGCGCGGAGCCCACGGTCTGGTACGCATCAATCCTTTCCGGGGCGTGCGCAGCGATTTCGACGCCATTTACCAGCAGGTCAACACCGCCCGCGCCCTGAAAAACAGAAACGTGGACAAGGGCGCGCTGGACGGCCCGCTGGTGGTGCACTTTCCCATGCAGAAAGACGAGTTCTTTTTCATCAACTCCGCCCAGAACCTGCGCGTGGCCGAGGCCCTGCTGCGGGATTCTCCGCCGGAAGGGGCACGTTCATGAAAGCGGACCGCCGAACAGACAGCCGAAATTCCCGCTCCGCGCCCAGAACCGGCATTGTGGTGGCCTCCCGCAGCGGCTCTTCCCGGCTGCCCGGCAAAGCCCTTCTGCCGCTGCGCGGCCAGCCCATGCTGCTCTTCCTGCTGCGGCGCATCCGCGCCGTCCGCCGGGCGGACGTGGTGCTTCTGGCCACCACCACCCTGCCCGCTGACGACGCTCTGGCCGATCTGGCCCGGCAGGCGGACGTGCCCGTGGTCCGCGGTCCGGTGGACGACGTGGTCGCCCGCTACGTTCTGACGGCGGAAAAGGCGGGTCTCGACTACGTGGTCCGCGTCACGGCGGACTGCCCCTTTCTGGACGCCCGCCTCCTCGATCACTGTCTGGAACATGCCTTGAACCGGGATTTCCACCTGTCCACCACCAAAGGGGTTTTTCCCGTGGGCCTCGACTGCGAAATCTACCCCGCCGCCCTCATGGCGCACCTGCACAGCGAAGGACGGCTCGACGCGGCGGAGCGGGAACATCTGACCCTGCGTTTCTACAACCGGCCGGAAGATTACGAAATTCTGCGGATTCCCGCGCTGCGGGCATGGCAAAGCTCCGCCGTGCTGACCGTGGATACCGGGGAGGATTACGCCCGCGCCGCCAGACTGGCCGAAGAACTGCCTTCCGCCGAAGCGGACGTGGAAACTGTCCTGCGCGCATATGCACGGCTCTTCGGAGAGGAAGATGCACACTGATTTTTCCAAACCCCTGGGAGACATCGCCCCGGAAAGCGACGACTGGTTCCATGCGGACCGGGAGCGAAAGCTCCGGCAAGACGCCTTTTTGCGTGCGCATCCGGCGGCCCTGAAGCGCCCCATATGCCTGCTCTGCGGCCAGCCTCTGGCGGGGGACGCCTTCACCCACCGGCAGGTAAGCTACATCCACTGCGGACACTGCGGACATGTTCAGGATGAATACATGCTCCCGCCCTCGGCCACGGCCGATTTTTCCACCGTCTATCCGCCCCTGTCCCAGGCGGAACACGCCTCCAGAGTGCGGCGCGTCTACGCGCCGAAGCTTGAATGGATTGTCCGGCGGCTGAAGGAAAACGGTCTGGCCGACCCTCTGGCCCGCAAGTGGTGCGAAATCGGCTGCGGGGCGGGATATTTTCTTGACGCCCTGAGGCAGGCCGGAGCCGGTGCATTTCAGGGCATCGAGGCCGACCCGGCCCTGGCCGCGCGGGCGCGGGCCGTGGCGGGAGACGAACGCGTGCTGTGCTCCGAAGATGCGGGCAAGGCGGTGGCCGCGTCCACGGCCGGAATCTATGTCAGCTTCTTCGTCCTGGAGCATCTGGAC